>PXSM01000001.1 GCA_003023465.1 Halobacteriales archaeon SW_6_65_15
AGAAGCGCGCGGTCCTCGACGCCATCGGCCCGGTAGAGGACAAGAAGGTACTCGAGATCGCCTGCGGGACCGGTCGGTTCACGGTCATGTTGGCCGAGCGGGGTGCCGACATCGTCGGCCTCGACATCTCCGGGCCGATGCTCCAGCAGGGCCGACAGAAGGCCCGCGACGCCGGGGTGTCCGACCGTCTGGAGTTCATGCGTGGGGACGCCGGACGACTGCCGTTCCCGGACGACCACTTCGACACGGTGTTCGCCATGCGATTCTTCCACCTCGCGGATACCCCCGCGACCTTCCTCTCGGAGCTGCGCCGGGTCGCCAAGGAGCAGGTCTTCTTCGACACGTTCAACGCCAGAAGCACCCGGAGCGTCTACAACTGGCTCCTCCCGATGGGGTCGCACCTCTACACCCGCCGCGACGTGGAGACGCTCCTCGACGGCGCGGACCTCCGACTCGTGGACGCCGAGCACGACTGGATACTCCCGTACGGCTTCTACCGCAAGATTCCGGGAGCTATCGCCGGACCCGTCCGGAGCCTCGACACGACCCTCGGCGACTCACCGGTCGGCGACTATCTGGCGTCGGTCTCTTACTGGAACGCCCGCGTGGAGTGACGGAAATTCACTCCGAGTGACGAAAGGCCGAACTGCTTTTAAGTCTCGGGCGGGAGACTCCGGGATATGGAGCTATCCATGGTGGTTCCGACGCTCAACGGGCGCGAGCGACTCGCCTCGTGTCTCGACGCGTTGGCGACCCACGCCCCTGAGGCCGAGGTAATCGTCGCCAACGGCCCGTCGGCCGACGGGACCACCGGGATGGTTCGTGGACGAGACGACGTGGACGTGCTGGTCGAGGTCTCCGACCGGAAACTCGACGTTGCGCGGAACGCGGGCATCTCGGTCGCGACCGGCGACGTCGTCGCGCTGGTCAATCACGGCACCGTCATCGAGGAGTCGTGGACCGAGGCACTCCGTGAGAGTCTCGCGGACGCCGACGCGGTGACCGGACCGATCCACCGGTCGGTCCGGGCCGGGGTGACCACCGAGTCCGAGGAGCGTCGGACCATCGGCGGCCGCGAGGTGACGTACTTCGACGGGGGCAACGTCGCGTTCACCCGCGAGGCCATCGAGGCGGTCGACGGGTTCGACGAGTATCTGGTGATCGGCGGCGCGCGCGACTGCGCCCACAGACTCGCCGCGAACGACTTCGAGGTCGCGTGGTCGCCGAACCTGTGCGTGACCCGCATCGACGACGAGGACGACGAGGACCGCGACTGGGGGTGGAAGTACCGAGCGCTCGCCTACCGACTGGTGAAGAACTACGGCCCGCGACCGGGCATCTTCAGGCGGACGCTCGGGGACGCGATGTCCGACGGCGTCCAGACCGCCGCCGACGTGGTCCGCGGGGACGAAGCCCCCTCCGAGTGGATGGGGAACGGCAAGCGCGTGGCGACGAACATCGCCACGGGGGTGAAGGACGGCCTCTGGGCGCGATTCAAGGACCGAAGCGAGGCTCGCAACCCTTACGGCCTCTCGGCGCGGGCCGACCGGGCGGTCGAGCGATACGACTGGCGGACCGAGCCGAAGGAGAAAGAACCCGAACCCGAGCAGTAAGGTGCGCTTCGGGGCCGCACTCCGCCGGCGGTCGGTCGGCTACTTGCTTCTGTCGAGCTATTCTTCGTATTCTGACTGCCCGCGTCTGCTCGGCTACTCCTCGTCTTCCGAGTCGCTCCGAGAATCGGATTCGTCGCCCCGGAAGACGGTCGCCCGGGCCAGCGCCCCCGTCGCGCGCCGGAGTCGCTCGGAGACGGCCTGCCGGGAGACGCCCAGCACCTCCGCGAGGTCCTCCAGTTCGACCCGGCGGGGCACCTCGTAGTACCCCATCTCGGCCGCAGTTCGGAGCGTCTCTCGCTGGCGGTCGGTCAGTCCGAACGAGGTGCTCTCCGGTCCCTTCGCGTCGTACAACTGCCGCAGGTCGAACGTCAACCCCTGCTCCTCGCAGTAATCGACGTACTTCCTGAGGCAGTCGCGGTCGGGGAATCGGATGCGGACCCGCCACCCGTCGCCGACCCGATCCGCGGAGACGAACACGCTGTCGAGGTCGGCCCACGCGTGGTAGGTCATGTACTCCTCGCCGCGCGGGGTCAACGCGACCTGATACAGTCGGTGACCGCTCACCTCGGCGAGCACCGTCGCGTCGGCGACGGTCGGGTCGTCGGCTAGCCCGTCCTCGAACGCCCCGAAGTCCCCACCTGACGACCACAGCGCCAGTGCGAACGGTTTCGAGTCGCGGAGGGTTTGCTGCTCGACGGAGACGTCCATCTCGGGAACCGCCGCGAGCGCAGTCCGGAGAACCGGCGTCTCCAGATAGAAGTCCGCGATGAGCGTCATACGTTCGCTACCACGCCCCGACGTTTAACGAACGCGGCAGATTCGGTGCGGTGCTCCGACTGGACTGACGAGTGGAGAACACACCTTGGAATCACGATAGGGATTCTTTAGAAATATAAATACGTGGCAAAAATTGAGGTATAATTCTTTTCACTTACGATATATCGTTGTGAGCGTCGCTTCACGCGCAGCGACCGATGAAGCGATACCGAACCCGACTCCGATTCGAACAGTGCCGGAGCGGTAGATCGGTCGCCTCGGCCGACGCAGGCGGGACGGAACTGTTGCAACGGAACGGAAAATTTAAATGATGGAACGTCCGGGAAAGAATCCACGGTTTAAGAGTTGTCTGCTCGTATCGATGACTCGATGGTTGCAGGACAGGACATGTCGTCGATTCACGAACGCATCGACCGTTCGTGTGACTTGCTTCGGAGCGCGTATCGTCGCCGCGTCATCTACGCTCTCCGGCGGAACGGTCCCTCGATGACCGACGAACTCGCCGACGCCGTGGTCTCGGCGGACGTCTCGGACGACCGGAAGCGAGTTCTCGCGTCGCTCGTCCACACCCACCTCCCGAAGCTGGCCGAGGCCGACGTCGTCGAGTACGACGGGCCCGAGGAGCTGGTGTCGCTATCGGACGGGGTCGAGGACCTCGAACCGTTGCTCTCGGTCGCCGCGCGCGAGGAGGGCGACCTGGAGACGCCGTCGGCGGTCGAGGGGTGTGCGACGAACGTGGTCTCCACCGGCCCGGAGTAGCATCCGGAAGCGAGTCGGAGTAACGTTCAGAACAGAGCAGAGTAGCGTTCGGAAGTAGTCGGAGTAGCGCTCGAAACTGAGCCGGAGTAGCGTTCGGAAGTAGGCCGAAGTGGCGTTCGGGAGCGGGTCGGGGGACGACTCAGAAGTCGCCCGGGAGCGACTCGCCGAGCACCCGCCGGACGTTCTTGTCGAACACCTTCCGCATCGCGTCCTCGGGCACGTCGAGGGTCAGTATCTCCATCACCGCGACGTTCGGGTGGGAGCTGGGAGCACCGCTTCCGAACAGCACTCGGTCCGGGTGTTCCATCACGGCCCGCTCCAGCAGGTCTCGATACCGGACGTAGCTGGTGTCGAGGTAGCACTCGTCGTGGCGTTCCAGCAGGTCGATGGCGTCGCCCATCAGGTCCCGGTTCAGCGGGTGGCCGCCGAAGTGCGCGAGGACGACGGGGAACGACCGCGAGAGGAGCGAGTCGGCGGCCGCCTCCGGCGGGAACCCCGTTCCGGCGTGGACGAGAACCGGCAGGCCGACGGCCTCCAACTGATCGAGAGTCTCCTCGTCGGGCAGGCCGTCCGCGACGGGGTTCAGCTTGAACCCGTGGAATCGGTCGTCGTAGGCGTACTGTTCGACGTCCTCCGGGGAGGTGTGGTGGTCCTTCCGGCGGGCGGCGAGGTTGCGAAGCCGCGAAGTCGCCTGCTCTCCGGGAGCCCGCGGCCCGTTGATGCGGGCGAACGCGAGGAACGGCCGGTCTACGCTCCGGCGCGCGACGGCGTTGTTCGCGCTCACGTAGCTCCCCTCGTCGCGCGCGCCGGGGAACACGACCGAGCGCACGACGCCCGCCTGATGCATCTCCCGCTCTAATCGGTCCGGACTGATGGCCCGCCCGCGGGTCTGGACGCCCCCGGCGTCCGCATTGAGCCGCGCGTGTACGTCCACCACCCGAAAGCGATGCTCCAGCTCCAGCATTGGAAGGTAGGTTCGGAATTACCCTATTTTTCAGTGTCGGTTGGCTCCGCCAGAGATGTGGGAAATGATGACACATAGCAAGAAATATTTATATAGAAGCTCAAACATCTCTTCAATGGGGATCAGCCATGGCAGACTCAGCATCCGGACAGCGACGCATGGGCGGCCGACCGATGTTCGTCCTCGCGGAGGACACACAGCGAACGCAGGGTCGAGACGCCCAGACTTCGAACATCGCCGCCGGGAAGGCGGTGAGCGAGGCGGTGCGAACCACCCTCGGGCCGCGCGGCATGGACAAAATGCTCGTGTCGGACACGGGCGATGTGACCATCACCAACGACGGAGCGACCATCCTGAACTCGATGGACATCGAACATCCCGCGGCCCAGATGATCGTCGAGGTCGCCGAGGCTCAGGAGGACGAGGTCGGCGACGGCACGACCACGGCGGGCGTCCTCGCGGGCGAACTGCTCGCCAAGGCCGAGGACCTGCTGGACGACGACGTGCATCCGACGACCATCGTCGAGGGGTACGCCCGGGCGCGCGACATCGCGCTGGAGGCCGTCGATAGCCTCGTCCTCGACGACGACCTCGACGACGACCTCCTCCGGAGCATCGCCGAGTCGAGCATGACCGGCAAGGGGACCGGCGACGTGACGACCGAGAAGCTGGCCGAGGAGGTCGTGCGGGCCATCCGCCACGTCGAGGGCGACGCTTCGCGCGTGAGCCGCGACGACGTCCGGGTCCACACCCAGACCGGCGGCTCCTCGTCGGCGACCGAACTCGTAGAGGGCGTCATCAGCGACGCCGAGCCGGTCCACGCCAACATGCCTCGCGAGGTCACGGACGCCACTATCGCGGTCGTGGACGAGAAGCTGGGCGTCCGCGAGACCGAGATCGACGCCGAGTACAACGTCGAGAGCGTCGATCAGCTCACGGCCGCGATGGACGCCGAGGAGCGCGAACTCCGGGAGTACGCCGACGCGCTCGCCGAGGCGGGCGTGGACGTGGTCTTCTCGACGGACTCCATCGACGACCGCCCGGCCGCCTACCTCGCGGACGCGGGCATCCTCGCCTTCGAGGACGTGGGCAACGACGAGGCCCGCGCCGTCGCCTCCGCGACGGGTGCGAGCAGGACGAGCAAGGTCGCCGAGATCGAGGACGCCGAACTCGGCCGGGCCGAGACCGTCCGCGTCCGGACGTTCGGCGACGACGACCTCGCGTTCTTGGAGGGCGGCGCGGCCGCCGAGTCGGTCACCCTGCTGGTCCGAGGTGGCACCGAGCACGTCGTGGACGAACTCGAACGCGCCCTCACCGACGCCCTCGACGTGGTGACCGCGGCGCTCGACACCGGCGGCGTGGTGCCCGGTGCCGGGGCGACCGAGATAGCCATCGCCGACCGCGTCCGCGAGGAGGCCGCGGGCGTCGAGGGCCGACGGCAACTCGCGGTCGAAGCCTTCGCCGACGCGGTGGACGTGCTCCCGCGCACCCTCGCGGAGAACACCGGCATGGACCCAATCGACGGACTGGTTGACCTGCGAGCCGCGAACGAGGAGGAGACGGGCCGCGCCGGAATCATCGCCACGGGCGAGCACGGCGAGGTCGGCGACCCCGTCGAGGCGGGCGTCCTCGACCCCGCGGCAGTCAAGCGCGAGGCCGTCGAGTCCGCGACCGAGGCCGCGACGATGATCGCCCGCATCGACGACGTGATCGCGGCGGAGTAACCAGCACCGGTCGCTTCCGGGCTATGGAGGCGTCCGCGGTGGAGTCGTGACCGTTCGCTCGGTCTCCGACTCCGACTCGTCCGTGCCTTTGTCACTGCGTTTTCTCCGTAACCGCGCGTACAGTCCCAGAGCCAGTGCACCGACCCCGGCGAGTGCCGCGCCAGCCAGTCCCCGACGCTGGGAGGCTCTGGTGTAGAGGCTCGATTCGGCGACGTGACCCTCGTAGTCGCCGCGCTCTTCGAGGTCGCCGGTCGGCTCGTCGATGTTGCTCTTGGCGGTCGGACGCTGGGGCCTGTCCTTGCGTTGCTGGTCGAAGAACGACGCTTCCATGACTCGGTCCATCAGACGGGACGCGAATCGGCCGAGTATCGATAGGTTCGCCGCGCCTCCGCCGACGAACACGTCGCGCTGGGGATGTTCCGCTGCGTGGAGGATCGCCTTCGCCGCCGCCTCCGGCGCGTAGACGGGCGGCGGGAAGTCGGCCGCCTCGTCCATGTGGTTCTTCGCGTGCTCGGTGTACGGCGTGTCGATGGCGGCCGGTTTGACCAGCGTCACGGAGACGGGTGCGCCCTCCTCTTCCAGTTCCATGCGCAGGGCGTCGGTGAAGCCCTTCACGGCGTGCTTGGAGGCCGAGTAGGCTCCCTGCAAGGGGATGGCGCGGTCGGAGACGACGCTTCCGATGTTGATGATGGCTCCGCCGTGGTCCTTCAGGTGGTCGGCGGCTTCGAGGAAACCGTACAGCAGGCCCCAAACGTTGGTCTCGAACACCTCCCGCATGTCCTCGACGGGGGTGTCCTCCAGCCTGCCGTAGAGGAACGCGCCCGCGACGTTGACCCACGTGTCGAAGCCGCCGTAGGCGTTCTGGGCCGTCCGGGCGATCTTCCGCACGTCCTCGCGGTCGCGCACGTCGGCGACGACGTACACCGCTTGACCACCCTCGCTGGTTATCTCGTCGGTCAGCTCCCGCAGGGCGTCCTCGCTCCGCGCGGCGAGGACGAGTCCCGCCCCGCGTTCGGCGGCCAGCCGCGCGGTCACCAGCCCGATGCCGGAGGTCGCCCCGGTGACGACGACGACCTGCTCTTCGAGGGGCTTCAGGTCCGCGTTCATGGCTCATCCTCCTCGGTCTCGGCGTCGAGGTCGTCCTCGGTTCGGAAGCGCAGATTGGCTCCGAATCCCGTTCGCGGGTCCGCTCCGGTGGACGAACTCGTCGAATCCGCGCGTCGCTGTGCCACTACCGTTGTCGTTGCAAACGTGTGTGTCCCGTTCATCGTGTTCTCCCCACGCGCTGCCCGGATTCGATGGGACGGGCACGGTTTCCTTAACCCCGATGGCTATCGCTACCGGTGTCCCTCGAAAGTGCGATGGCAGGCCGACCGACCCACCATCGAGAGCTAAACTGACGAACCGCAGTCAAAAGCTCAACTGACAAACCCACCGTGGGTAGGACTGAAAGGGGCCGCCCGGTCGCGGTCACGCGAGCGCAGCGAGGGTGGCCTCGGAAGACGCGAGTTGTCTTCCGGCGTTCACTGTAGTCGCCTCAGCGCGGCCACTATTTCGTGGCTCGGGGTTCCGGCTTCTCGATCTCCTTCACGGGATTCAGCTCATGCCAATGAATCCCGATAAACACCCTTTTGCCCGCGAGGACCAACCCCGTAGTGTGCAGAGCCTCGAAGCGGAACTGGAGCGCGCCCGCGCTCTCGACGTCGCCGACCTCGCGGACGCCATCGAGTCCATCGGATTCGAGTGTACCCGGTGCGGAGCCTGCTGTAAAGCCGAGGCTGACGACCCCCACACGGCGACCGTCTTCCCCAACGAAGTGCGCGAGCTACAGGACGCCACGGAGTACGACTGGAGAGACGTCGCCCGCCCGATGCCCTACGGGCTCGAAGGTAGCGAAGATGCTAATGAGCCCGAAGCCGTGGACGACACCGACGCCGACGGTCGATCCGAAAGCGAACCCACGGGCGAGACCTTCGAGTGGGCGCTCCAGACCGACGCGTGCGGGGACTGCGTCTTCTACGAGGAGGCCGCGGACGGCACGGGAGCGTGTTCGGTCCACGACGACCGACCGCTCATCTGCGAGACATACCCGTTTTCGGTCGCGCTCGGGGGAACGAGCCAGCCGATGGGCGAGGCGGTAGACGAGGCGGGGATGGTCCGCGCCCACGAGTGCGAGGGACTGGGCCGAGATATCTCTCGCGACCGCGCCGAGGAGCTCGCGGCGGCACTCAAGGAGCGCGCGGTTCGGGAACTGGCGGAGGCCATCGCGGTCCGCGACGAGCCCCACTGCTACGAGGGACACTGCGAGCAGGCCGATCCTCGGTCGGACGTTCGACACGCGAACGGTTCGTCCCGTCCTCCTATTTAAATTCGAGGACGAAGAGCGCCCGACTCTGCAAATATACCCACAGATATCTAAAGACTAAATATAGGAATATATACAGCTTTTATAGACACAGGAAAGACATATTTAGAACACTCAGAAAGTTCGAGACGGAGACAACGCCAGATTCGAGCACGGAGAACAAAACAAACGGCCGTGGAGAAAGGACCGGAGGGCGCTTTAACCCCCGAAGGGACGCGGGTTGGACTTTTCACCGACGTTTTGCAAGCGAGGTACTCGGAGAGTACCTCGCGCCGCAAAAGGTTGGTTCAGAAGTCCTCTTCGATGATCTCGCCGACCGCGAAGTTGGACTTGA
>PXSM01000002.1 GCA_003023465.1 Halobacteriales archaeon SW_6_65_15
AGGAGACGTCGAGGTGGTCGGCCAGATCGGTCTGGGAGACCCCGAAGTCGGTGCGCCACTTCCGGAGGGTCGCGCCGGGGTCGTCGCTGAGGGTTATCTCGCCCGCGATGCGCTCGGCGAGGTCCTCACGGGGGTCGGTCGCCTCGGACATGGTCCGGAGTGGGCGCGTCGCGAAGAAAAGTGCATCGAAATCGGGGTTCGACGTTCGCCGAACACGCCGGGAAACTGATAATGGGTCGGCCCTACGAGACGTACGTATGCCATCGACGGTGGTCCACGTCGCGCTCGCGGGATTGGTCGGGACGGCGCTGCTGGCCGAGTACTTCGACAAGAAGGCGATACTCGCGGTGATGGCGGCGGTGGCGTTCCTCGACCTCGACGTGTTCGTCGGCCTCGTCGTTTCGGGCACCCACAGGGCGGCCTTCCACACGCTCCTGTTGCCGGGGCTCGCGGGGCTGGTGCTACTCTACGACCTCCGCGCGCGCAAGTGGTCGGTCCTGCGCGAGCGGTCGTGGGTGGGCCCGCGGTCGCGGATACGCTCGCGGTGGGGCGCGCGCGGCGTCCGGGTCTCGTGGGTCAGCGTGGTCGCCGTCACCCTCGCCGGAATCGGCCCGGACCTGTTCTTCAACGGCGTGAACCTCTTCTACCCGATTCACGACCGATTCTACACGTTCTCCGGCGAGATTCTGTACTCGAATCAGCGCGGATTCGTCCAGACCCTCGTCGAGGTGAACCTCGGCGACCTCCTCGAACGAGTCAGCGAGGCGGGGTCGCAGCCGGGTGCAGAATCGGGCGGCGGAGCGAACGGGGGCGGCGACCCCGCGCCGACGACCGAGAACACCCACTATCGGACCGGCGTGGACCCCGCCAGAGGCGAGGCCCCGGAGGACGTGGAGCGGCTCTTCCCCATCGCCATGACGGGCGAACGGGCACTTCTGGCACTGACGGGATATTGCGTCGTCGGACTCAGACTCTGGATGGAACGAGGAGACGAGTGAGGAGTCCGTCCAAGTCGGTTCGTGAATAGTGACCGATGATAGGGTGCGCTCTACTCGACCAACCTCAGGACGCGCCGCGAGGCCCTCGTGGCCGAGCGCGCGGGGAGGTACGGGGCGCGGTTGCAGTGCTGTGCGGTTGCCGTCTTCCCTCGGTTTCGGGAGTAGCTAGCTTCTCGCGGGCTTGTCTGTCCAAGCCGGAACGCAGAAGCCACGGCGAAGACTTCCCAGAAAGCCCCCGCCCGGTCCCTTTCAGTGCACCCAGACAGTAGTTTGTAGAGTCAAGCGCATCTCGGTAGTCGTGACGCCGTGCCTCTCGGAGCGACTCGCAACCGATAACACCGCCGTCGCTCGACCACGGGGTATGAGCGAAGACATCGACGTGCGGATTCGACCCTACGACCCCGACAGTGACCCCGAGGCTCTCTGGGACCTCAAGCGGGGATTCGAGACGGGACTCGGCTCGGGGACGGGCGACGACGGCAAGCAGGAGCAGTACGAGGAGAAGCTGACCACCGAGTACGGCGAGCGCTACCTCGACTGGGTGTTCTGGTGTACGAAGCACGACCCGCGGTGCGTGTCGGTGGCCGAGGTCGAGACGAGAGACGAGGAAGGCCAAGCAGACGAGACCGAAATCGAAGACTCCGACGCCGAATCGACCGAGGGGAACGACCCCGAACTCGCGGGCTACGTCTTCGTCCTGCCACAGCAACTCGCGATGATCTGGGACGCCGCAGTGTTGAACGAGATATACGTCCGGCCCGAGTACCGCGGCACCCAGATCGCCGACGACCTGATGGCGGCCGCGGTAGGGGTCGCCGAGGAGCAGGACCTGCCGCTGGACCGACTGGTGCTGGACGTGGACCGGGAGAACGACCGGGCGCGGGCGTTCTACGACCGCCACGGGTTCGAACACTGGGGCGAGATGGTGGCGCGAGAACTCTGAAACCAACCGAGAGCGGTCGGTAGGAGAAGAGGCAGGGCGTGGCTACGACAGCTCGGCGATGGCTTCGCGGTACTCGGCCTGGCTGACGGTATAGCGGACCTCGTCGGCGACGGTACCGTCCTTCGCAGAGGTCCGGCTGCCACGAGACCGTCTTCACGACCGGTCGCTCCGCCACGCAGTGAGTACACCACGACTGCATGCCAAGAGTAGTTGTATTGCCAACATTTAGTGGCCTGCGACCGTTCCGTACTGTTGGGCGCGGTAGCGTCTCCTTCCGAACAATTCGTCTGCGGATACCCAGTCGCTAGTGAGCGCCGACCGAATGCGCATCTCACGTTTCGGAACGATGAACGCCGATAAGCGCGATTATTACCACGATACGCTGAGAAAAGACGGATTACGTTCAGGTCCTCACCGACGGTCACTCCAGCGCGGCACCGACCGCCCCGCCGAGTGCGCCGAAGACGACTGGATACACCACGCCCGCGAGGAGGACGGCGGTAACGAGGTCGGCGGCAATGGTGGCCTCGGTGGCCCCGATGGAGTGAGTCCCCAGCAGTGCGACCAGCGCCGACGCCGGGAGGTAGCCGAGCGCGACGGACGCCCCGGCCGTCGCCCGCTCGGGGAGCGGTCCGCGGTGACCGTAGGTGACGACCAGTCCCGCCGCCACCAGTAGGAGTGGCGGGAGCGCGAGCAGCAGGGCCGACCCCTCCTCTCCTGTTACGAAGTTCGTCGTCTGGGTGCCGCCCGCGATGGTGGGCAACTGCGTAGCGACGAAGTGGGCGTTCAGGAACAGCCACGAGACGCCCTTCCACGCCGGAATCGCCTCCCCGCCGAGGACCTGCGAGACGAAGCCGACGCCCCGGAGCGCCTCCGAGACGGCGTCTGCTTTCAGGACGTAGGTAACCAGATAGCCAAGCAACCACGCGCCGACGCCGGCGAGCGACCCGCGGGCGAGGGTCCCAGTCGTGACGGCGTCGCTCTCGAGGGCGGTGTCTTCAGCGGCGGACATGTCCGGTCCGTCCCACCGGGCCGGGGAGTACCTTGTGGCCGGAAGGCGGCGGCCTGACACGTCGATGCCACCGACGAGAGTACGACCGTTGTCGCGAGCCCAATCGCCGAACTCGGCGACGACGCCGGTCGAGGCGAGGAGTTTCCCGGTAATCGACCCGTCCTTCCGCGGGTTTCAAGACTTCGGGGCGGAAACCGCCTACTGATGATTCTGCGGAACGCTCGCGTGGTGGACGGGACGGGCGACGTACACGAGGAAGCGACCGTGCAGTTCGACTCCGAATCGGGTCGCATCGAGGCGGTGGGCGACCCCGACCCGGCACCCGACGAGCCGAGCTACGACCTCTCGGGCAGGACGGTGATGCCGGGACTGGTGGACGCCCACGTCCACTTCTCGCTGTCCGGCGAGCCCAGCGTCGCCGACGTGGTGACGATGAGCGACGCCGAGTTGATGCTGACCGAGGCGAAGAACGCCCGGCTGACCCTCGAATCCGGCGTCACGGGCGTCCGCGCGATGGGTGCGCGCGACCTCGACGTGGTGCTGGCCGAGCGCGTCTCGCAGGGGGACGTTCCCGGCCCGCGGATAGTCGCCAACTGCCGGTCGATCACCATCACCGGCGGGCACGGCTACCACCTCGGTCGGGAGGTGGACGGGGCGACCGAGTGCCGGAAGGCGGTCCGCGAGCAGGTCAAGCGGGGTGCCCGGTTCATCAAGTTCATGGCGACCGGCGGAGTGACGACCCCCGGCACCGACCCCGATTCGCCCGCCTTCACGCAGGCGGAGATGGACGCGCTCGTGGACGAAGCCCACCGTCGGGGCGTCCACGTCGCCGCGCACGCCCACGGCGCGGCGGGCGCGCGGGCCGCCGTCGAGGCAGGCGTGGACACCATCGAGCACGGCACCTTCCTCGACGAGGAGACCGTGGACCTGCTCGTGTCCGAGGACGTGGTGCTGGTCCCCACGCTGTCGGCACCCCACCACATCGTCCGGAACGCCGACCACGCGACCGACGAGAGCCTCCAGAAGACCAACGACGTGTACGAACGCCACCTCGAATCGTTCGGCCGCGCGGTCGAGGCGGGCGTCGAGATAGTCGGCGGCACCGACGCCGGGACCCCGTTCAACTACCACGGCGCGAACGCAACCGAGATCGCGTTCATGGAGGAGTACGGGATGAACCCCGGCGACGCCATCGCGGCGATGACGGGTCGGGCCGCCGAGGTCATCGGATTGGAGGACGCCGGCGTCGTCGAACCCGGCGCGCACGCCGACCTCCTCGTGCTGGACGACGACCCCCTCGAAGACGTGGCCGTCGTCGGCGAACCCCGAACCGTCGTCAAAGGCGGCGAGGTCGTCGCCGGGGACCCGCTCCGGCGACTCGACCGGTCGTGAACGTCGGCTGGTCGTGAGCGTCGAGGGGTCACGAACGTCGGACGGCCGCGAACGTCGCTCACTTGTTCAGTGCGTGAAGACCAGAATCCGGTCGGACTCCCGAACGACGCAGAACCGGCCCTCCGGCGGGTTGAAGCTGTTGTGCCGTCGCTCGGAGATGAGCAGGTCGGAGAAGGGCTCCTCGCAGGCCGGACAGTCCAGTCCCTCCCGGTTCTCCCAGAGTTGGGTGTCGCCCGCGTTCTTCCGGAGTTTCAGGGCGTGGCGGTTCTCGTGAACGTCGAATCGATCCTCGGTCATGGGAGGGGTATCTCGTCAGTCCCCCTTCGTCGCTTCGCTCCACTGCTCGCGGGTGACGGTGTAGCGATGCAAGTCCACCGGGCCGTCCGACCCCGGCGCACCGTTCCGGAGCAGGCCCTCGTGCTGGCCGCCGTGAGCTCCGACGTACTTCCGGATCGCCCGACGAGACTTCTCGTTGCCGACCTCGTGAGTGACCGTGACGACTTCGAGGCCGAGGCGCTCGAACGCGACTTCCATCAGGGCCGCCGCGCGCTCGCCGGAGTAGCCCCGGCCCCAGAAGGGCTTGCGGAGCCACGTCCCGAGGGTGGCGGTCCGACGGTCCCAGTCGGGGTGGAGGCCCGCCATCCCGGCGAACTCGCCCGCGCCGTCCTCGCCCTCGGCCCGCGCCTCCTCCTGAGACTTCAGGAACTCCAACGACTCCTTCGGGGTCTCGTGGGGGTCCCACGACAGGTGCTCGGTTATCTCCTCGATGTTCGGGTTGTCCCGGGAGACGTGTCGGTAGTACGCCAGTAGATCGACGTTCTCGGTCGTGAACGGTTCGAGGACCAGTCGTTCGGTCTCGATCCGGTCGGGAAACAGGTCGCTCACGGCGCTTCCCCCTCGTCCTGAACGCTCGTCTCCTCGTACTCGCCCGCCGAAACGGTGTACCGATGAGCGTCGGCGGGGCCGCCCGGCCCGGTCCAGAAGTTCCGGAAGCGACCCTCGTGACGGCCGCCGAGGCTCTTCACGAACTTCTCGGTTGCCCGCTGGGACTGCTCGTTGCCGTGTCGGTGGAGAATCTCGACCGCTTCGAGGTCGAGGCGGTCGAAGGCCACCCGCGCGAGTTCCGCGAACGCCTCGGCGTAGTATCCCCGACCCCAGAAGGGCTTGCGGAGCCAGATGCCCAGTTCGCCGGTCCGGTGCTCCCAGTGGGGTTTGAGGCCGACCGCGCCGGCGATTTGTCCCGCGCTGTCTTCGTCTTCCCGCGGTCGGACCACGAACTCGGCGTTCTCGCCCGCCTCGCGCTGGTCGGCGAGGGAGTCGAGGAAGTCGGCGGTCTCCTTCGGCGTCTCGTGGGGTTCCCACGGCAGAAATTCGGTGACGACCTCGATGTCGTCGTTCGCGTTTCCGGAGCAGACCTCGTAGTAGTCGAGCACGTCCACGTTCTCGGGTGTCAACGCGGTCAGTTCCAGTCTGCCGGTCTCGATGCGCTCCGGGAACATAGCAATAGCGTCGAAGGCCCGGGGCAAAAGCGTTGTCAGGGGGTGAGACCGAATGGCAAGGTCACGTCCCGGCTCCGGACGTGGAAATCCCATACGATTGTTAAGATAGTCTAAATCCACTCATAGAACGCCTATATCTATCCAAATGCCGACGAGAGCTATCACTGACCAACCCGCTCAGAGCGCGTGGATGACCTACCGGGTCGGGGTCGCGGCGATGACGACGAGACCTTCGACTCGCGCGGGGTTGGACGCCGACGAACCCAGCAGGTCGCCCCTTCGCGTCAGGTTCGTTCGCTCGCTCCGCAACCACTAAACACCGTTCGCACCTACCCTCTCACAATGACCGACTGGACCGAGAAATATCGGCCCTCCAGCCTCTCCGAACTCCGCGGGAACAACAAGGCCCGCGACGCGCTGAAGGAGTGGGCGGAGACGTGGGACGACCACCGGGACGCCGCCATCTTGCACGGGAGTCCGGGCGTGGGCAAGACCTCCGCGGCCCACGCGCTCGCCAACGACATGGGCTGGCCGACCATCGAGTTGAACGCCAGCGACCAGCGGACCTCCTCGGTCGTCGAGCGGGTGGCGGGCGAGGCCGCCAAGAGCGGGACGCTCACCGCGGGCGGGTCGGGCCGCCGACTCGTCGTCATGGACGAGGCCGACAACCTCCACGGCAACGTCGACAGGGGCGGGTCGAAGGCCATCACGGAGGTCGTCAAGGAGTCCGGCCAGCCGATGGTCCTCATCGCCAACGAGTTCTACGACATGTCGAACACCCTCCGGAACGCCTGCGAGACCATCGAGTTCCGGGACGTGTCGGCCCGGTCCATCGTGCCCGCGCTCCGCCACATCTGCAAGCAGGAGGGAATCGAGTACGAGAAGGAGGCCCTGAAGGCCATCGCCGACAAGAACAGTGGCGACCTCCGCTCGGCGGTCAACGACCTGCAGGCCATCGCCGAGAAGAGCGAGCGACTCACTGCCGAGGACGTGGAAGTCACGGGCGAGCGCGACCGGAGCAGTGGCATCTTCGACTTCCTCGACGCGCTGTTCAAGGAGGAGGACGCGCAGGGCGCGCTTCAGGAATCCTACGACGTGGACGAGACGCCCGACGACCTGCTGAACTGGGTCGAGGACAACGTCCCGAAGGACTACGAGGGTGCCGAGCTCGCGGTCGCCTACGACTTCCTGTCGAACGCCGACAAGTGGCTCGGCCGGGTGCAGGCCTCGCAGGACTACTCCTACTGGCGGTACGCTGGCGACAACATCGCCGCGGGGGTCGCAGCGGCCCGGCAGGGCGACAAGGGCGGCTGGACGCGGTACGGCCCGCCGAGCTACTGGCGGAAGCTGGGCAGTTCGCGGGCCAACCGGAACAAGCGCGACTACGTGGCTCGCAAGATCGCCGAGACCGACGGCGTGAGCATGTCCACCGCCCGCCGGGAGATTTTGCCCTTCCTCGCGGCGATGACCCACCACTGCAAGAACGAGGATCTGACGATAGCGATGACCGCCAAGTACGACCTCGACGCCGAACACGTCTCGTTCGTCACCGGGTCGGGCAAGGACACCAACAAGGTCCAGAACATCGTGGAAGCGGCCGAAGAGTTGCAGGAGGAGGCGGCCGTGGAACACTCCGGGGGCGCGTTCGAGGGGAGCTTCGGTTCGCAATCGGACGGCGATTCCGACGCCGATTCCACTTCGGCGTCAGAGGACGCCGAAACCGCCGCGGTGGAGGCCGAGGCCAGCGGGGACGGCGACGATGACGACGAAGCCCAGTCGGGGTTGACCGACTTCGCCTGATCGGCCCGCGTCGGGGAACTCGCGCGAGGCCGAGATCGCTTCGCCGTCCGCCTACCGGGGTGGCCACACCAGGATTTCACCGTCCTCTCTGATCGTCACGTCGTGGCCTTCGTACTGGAACGTCACGGACGTCTCCGTCTCGCGGTCGCGCATGGACGCGACGAACTCGTGGAGCGCGTCGGGGTCCATGTACTCGTAGAGGGGTTCCAACTCGGTCACCGAGACTCCGGTCGCCCGCGAGATGGCGCAGGTGACTGCCGAGTCGAGCGTGTCGCTTCCCGACCAGTCGGCCTGCATCCGCAGGGGTGTCTCGCTTTCGTACTCGACCGCGTCGACGGTGTGCGTTTCGGTCTTCGACATGCTGTCTCGCCACTTTCTGCAAAGGTGGACAGGTGCTTCAAGCCCCCAAACCCTGAAAGCCGATTGGTGAGCCTGAGAGCGGGTTGCTCCCGAGTTAATCCGGATTCAGCGTTCCAACGAGCCGATAACGCTGATAACGACGGAATAACCCGTCGAAAGGTCAAGTAGAACGACCCTGTGGCCCGATAAGACGACCCAAAACGACGCAACCCATTTTTCGCTGCGGGTCGGAACGTCGAACGAATGGGGGCACGCCAGGTCGGCGCGGTACTCGTTATCGCCCTCTGTCTCGCGACCGCAGTCGGTGCGAGTAGCGGGGCGAACGCCGCGAACCAGGCCCAACCGCAGCAAATCACGCCAGACACCGTGGTGATGGACGTCCAGATCCACGAGAACGGGACGGCGTCGTGGGAGGTGAGATACCGAACCCGCCTCGACGACGCCGAGTCCACGGCGGGGTTCGAGAGCTACGCGGCCGACGTGGAGAACAACTCCACCGAGTCCAACCGGCAGTTCGTCGACCGGATGACGGGAACCATCGCGAGCGCCGAGCAGGCTACCGGCCGCGAGATGGAGGGCCGCAACTTCGACGTCCGGGCGGACGTGCGGGAGTTCCCCCAGCGATACGGCATCGTCGTCTACTCGTTCCAGTGGACGGGGTTCGCCGACACCTCCGGCGACAACGTGCGGGTCGGCGACGCGCTCTCGGGCCTGTACCTCGACGGGAAGACCCGCCTGATCATCTCGTGGCCCGAATCGTACGAGGCCACGACGATTCGACCCGAACCCACGGAACCCCGGAACGGGAGCGCAGTCTGGATCGGGCCGATGACGTTCGCCAGCGACGAACCGCGGCTCGTTCTCGCGCCGCCTTCGGCCGGGCCGCTCGACCTGCCGTGGCGGCCCGTCGCGCGAGACGGGCGCGTCGGGGTCGGAACCGCCAGAGAACCTCCTCAGCAACGAGGAGCGCGTTCTCCGGTTGCTCGAGCGTCGTGGCGGGCGCGTCAAGCAGAAGGCCATCGTGGACGAGTTCGACTGGACCGAGGCCAAGACGAGTCAGGTCGTCGGGAGTCTCCGCGAGCAGGGCGAGATAGAGAGCTTCCGGCTCGGTAGGGAGAACGTACTCGCGCTGCCACAGGAGCGTCAGGAGCCCTGAAACCCTCTTAATTCGAGTTAATCCGGGTTCAGTAACGGCGGCTTATTGCTGGTGGAGCGCATAGAAACGACCGGATGAAACCGACGTTCGTCTTGGTGGTCGGCATCGTCGCGCTGGTCGGAGCGATGGGTGTGGTCGCCGCAGACACCGGGCAGTCGTCGCCGTTCCCCCACAACGAGAGCGACGACAACGAGACCGGCGTCTCGCCGGGACAGGAACTCGCGGGTGCGGTCGGCGCGCAGGGTGCGTCGGTGCGGGGCGAACTCTGGAACCGGACGCTCACAGAGCGACTGAACAACGCGACTACGCCCGCCCAGCGGGCCGAAGTCGTGGCCGACGAGGTCGAACTGCTCAACGCCTCCGTCGAGATGCTCAACGAGTCCCGGGAGAATCTCACCGAGGACTGGGAGGACGGCGAGTTGACGGAGGGCGAGTATCGCGCCTCGCTGTCGGAGTTCGTGGTCCACGCCTACGCGGTCGAGCGCCGGGCCAACCAGACTGTGCGGGCCGCCGAGGACCTCCCGACTCGGACGCGCGAGCACAACGACGTCAACGTAACGCAGATCAGAGACCTCGAAGATCGAGCCAAGGAACTCTACGAGTTCGACGGGGAGATCGCACAGGAGGTCGCCAACGAGACGCTGTCGAACGGAAGCGCAGACGGTAGATTGCCGTGGGCCGACGGAAGCGAGGACTGAGGTCGACGCCTGCGACACCAACTGATTCTTCCACCTCGGCGCGCGCAGGAGCGGCCTTTTGATTTGCTCAAGCAGTAGCTAGCTTCCTCGCCCAAGTCGTCGTACTGTCGAGTGGTTCAACGAAAACAATGGAATCCGCTGAACCACATAAATACGTTTTAGCCGCGTATTCTAATGTTCTTAAGCGGGAAACGTGATTGTTATCCGCAGAATCTCGTCACAACACCCGCGAGAGGAACTGTTGAGCGCGCTCGGTCTCCGGCGCGTCGAAGAACTCGCGGGGCGGTCCCGTCTCCACGATGCGGCCCTCGGACATCAGCACCACGCGGTCGCCGACCTCGCGGGCGAAGCCCATCTCGTGGGTCACGACGAGCATCGTCATCCCCTCTCGGGCCAGTCCGCGCATGACCTCCAGCACCTCGCCGACGAGTTCGGGGTCGAGCGCGGAGGTCACCTCGTCGAACAGCATCACGTCGGGGTCCATCGCCAGCGCCCGAGCGATGGCGACCCGCTGTTTCTGGCCGCCCGAGAGTTCCGCGGGATAGGAGTCCAACTGGTCGCCCAGTCCGACCTCCGTCAGCAGTTCCTCGCCCCGGCGTCGGGCCTCGTCTTCCCGGAGGCCCCGGACCCGGACCGGCGCGAGCGTGACGTTCGCCAGCGCGGTCTTGTGCGGGAAGAGGTTGAAGTGCTGGAACACCATGCCGACGCGCTGGCGGAGCCGGTTCACGTCCACGCCGGGCGCGGTGATCGGTTCCCCCGCAATGCGGACTTGCCCGCTCTGTATCTCCTCCAGTCGATTCGCACACCGCAGGAGCGTGGACTTGCCGCTTCCGCTCGGTCCGACGACGACCACGACCTCCTCGGCGTCCACCGCGAGGTCGACGTCCTTCAGGACGTGGGCGCTCCCGAAGTACTTGTTCACGCCGTCGAACTCGACCATGGGTTCGCCGGTCGCGGGGTCGTCCATCGCCGCCGTCTCGCCTGTTTCGTCAATCTCGTCGGTCGCGTCGCTCATCGGTCACCACCCCAGCTGAGCCACGACCCCGGACCGCCCTCCTCGTCCTCGTCGCCCCGTCCCCACTCCGCGCGGTTCTCCAGATACTGGACGAGGTGCATCAGCGGGAGCGTGATGGCGAGGTAGGTGACGGCCACGAGCACGATGGGCGTCCACGCGTCGAACTGATTGGAGTTTATCTCGCGGAACACGGTCAGGATTTCGGGAAACGCGATGACGGTCAGTAGCGAGGTGTCCTTCACGAGGATGACCTGATCGTTGCCGATGGCGGCGAGGGCGTTGCGCCACGCCTGCGGCAGGATGATCTCCTGCATCGAATCGACGTAGGACATCCCGAGCGACCGCGCGGCCTCCATCTGGCCCTCGGGAACCGCGTTGATGCCGCCCTTGACGGCCTCGCCGACGTAGGCGGCGTGGTTCAGGGTCAGCGCGATGACGGCCGTGATGAAGCTCCAGTCTATCCAGAGGACGTCCTGGACGACCGTCCAGTTCTGGTTGATGGGAAACTGCCCTGCCTCCCACAGCGACGGCACGCCGAGATAGATGATGAACAGCTGGAACAGCAGGGGCGTTCCCCGGAAGAACTGGACGTAAGCGGTGGCGATGGAGTGGGTGAGCGACGTGCGCGACACCCGGCCGAGACCGACGAACACCCCCAGAGTGACCGCGAGGACGCTGGAGATGACGACCACCGCCAGCACTCGAACGAACGCCACGGCGAACCGCGGGACGACGGAGACCAGCAGGTCGTAGTTCACGTACTCGTACAGGATGAGTGCGATGAAGCCGAGGATGAGCGCGGTGAACAGCAGCGACACCGCGAGCCCCGCCCACCTGACGCGTTCGTCGGTCACCCACCCCTCACCGGTCGCTCCCTCGCCGCCGGGCTCGTCGGTGTAGGTCTCCCCCATCGCGGATTATCCGTCTTCGGTCGTGGTCTCGTCGTCTGCCATTCCGCCGTCCCCGTCCGCCGTGGTCGTCCCCGCGGTCGTGGTCTCCTGTCCGCCTTCGAGGATGGACGTCGGCGGGTCGCCGGGGAAGTACTCGCTGTAGATCTCCTCGTAGGTCCCGCTCTCGATGACCGCGGCCAGCGCCTCGTTGACCTGCTCGCGGAACTCGTCGTCGTCCTGCCGGAACGCGATGCCGTAGCGCTCGACGGTGAGCGTGAGGTACGGCGGCGCGTTCTCGAACTGCTCGGCGGCCTCGCCCTCGCCCTCCAGCATGACGATGTTGTCGCGGTCCTCGACGTACTGGAGGTTGACCGCGTTGTCGTTGATGACCGCGACCGCCTGCGCGTTGAGCAGGGCGCTGAACGCGCCCGGAATCTGGTCGTAGCTGTCGATGGTGAGTTCGCTGTCGAACTGCTCCTGTAGTTCCTGGGCGGCCGCTTCCCCGGTGGTCCCCTTCTGGACCGCGACGGTCTGGCCCCGCAGGTCTTCGAGGCTCTGGACGTCGCTCCCTTCGAGAATCGCCACGGTCTGGAAGGCGACGAAGTACGGGTCCGAGAAGTCCACCTGCTCGGCGCGCTGGTCGTTGATGGTCATCGCCGACATGATGATCCGGAAGTTGCCGTTGATGAGGCTCGGGATGATGGTGTCGAACCCCGTCTGGACGAACTCGTACTCCCGGTCCATCTGCTCGGCGAAGACGGCCTCGGCGATGTCCACGTCGAACCCGACGAGGGCGCCCTGCTCGTTGCGGTACTCGAAGGGCTTGTACGGGATGTCCGAGCCGATGCGGATCAGTTCGTCGTCCTGTCCGACGGCCACGCCTCCGATCGCGAGTCCGCCGACCATTCCTGCACTACCTTTGACAAAAGACCGCCTGTCTATGTCCATTTGTTTCTCCCCCGATATCACATCTACCCGATACCATATAACCATTATCGCGAAACGTCCAGATTCGGAGGGTAGAGAGCCTAAAATGAGGTTCGGGCGTCGGTCGATACCGATAGCGTTCAGTCGTCGCTCGGGATTCCGGTCGCCGATCCGGTCTCGCTCGTCTCCGAACCGTTCTCGGCCTCGTAGGACCACAGCGTCGTGGCGAGCAACGCCCCGAAGATGACCAGCGCGGCGGCGTGGTGGGCGACCTGCACCAGCGGGGTGTAGACGAACACGGTCGCGCCGCCGAGCACGATCTGGAGGGGCGTGACCGCCAGCGCGAGGGTCGCGGCCCCGCGGATGCGCTTCTGCCGGTGGTACTTCCACGCGCCCGCGGTCGTCCCGATGATGAAGAACCCCGTTACCATCGCCACGAGGCGGTGGAACCACTCCACGAAGCTCGGGAACGTCTGCGGAAGCAGACCGCCGTCGCAGAACGGCCACTGGGCCGAACACGACAGGCCCGCGCCCATCGCGGCGGTGTAGACGCCCAGCAGGATGAGCGCGAAGGTGAGCGCCGTGGTTGCGGCCGCGAGGTGGCGGAACCTGAGCATCAGCGACGCCCTCCCGTCGATGCGGGTCGGAATATCTCGGTGTGCACGGTTGGAACTCCCTTGAACGTGGGTTTCGAGTGGTCGTACTTAGACCTGTCCGACTACGTCCGTGAACGTCACGTACTGCCTGCGATCCGTCTCGAAAAATCGCCGAGGCCGCCCGGTTGAAGGGCGTCCGGCCGCAAGGGGGCGTATGACCAAGCAGGAGCGCCTCGACGCCTACCTCGCCGAGCGCGGTCTCGAAGCCGTCTGGTTCGCACGGCCCAACTCGTTCGCGTGGCTGACCGGCGGGAGCAACGTCGTGGACCGCGAGGGCGAGGTGGGCGTGGCCGCGGTGGGGTACGACGGCGACGGCCTCGAAGTCCTAACGACCAACATCGAGGGTCAGCGCCTCCGCGACGAAGAGCTTCCGTCGGACGTACCCGTCGCCGAGTTCGACTGGCACGAGGCGTCGCTCGCGGAGGCACTCGCCGACCACGGCCCCACTCCGGCCGCCGCGGACTTCGACGTGCCCGGCTTCGAGTCGGTGGACGCCTCGCCCCTCCGCCAGCCCCTCACCGACGACGACGTCGAGGCGTACCGCGAACTCGGCCGCGAGACCGCGCAGGCCGTCGAGTCCGTCTGCCGGGAACTCCGGCCGGGCGACGCGGAGTCCGAGGTCGCGTCCGCGCTGCGGGTCGCCCTCTCCGCGAGGGGCATCGAGGCCCCGGTCGCGCTCGTCGGCGGGGCCGAGCGCGCCCAGTCGTACCGCCACTACACGCCGACCGACGCCGAGTTGGGCGGCTACGCGCTGGTGTCGGTCACGGCCGAACGCGACGGTCTCCACGCCAGCGCGACCCGGACCGTGGCCTTCGACGGCGAACTGGACGAGGAGTCGCTTGACGAACTTCGGAACCGACACCGCGCCGCCTGCACCGTCGAAGCGACCGCGCTCGCGGCGACTCGCGAGGTCGCGTCCGGGGACAGCAGGTCCGGAGAAGTGGCGAATGCGGGCGGCGAGGCGCGGGAGGTCTTCGCGACGATTCGGGACGCCTACGAGGCCGTCGGCCACCCCGGCGAGTGGCGCGAGCACCATCAGGGCGGCGCGGCCGGGTTCGCGGGACGGGAGTGGGTCGCCACCCCCGACGCGACGGAGACGGTCACGACGCCGATGGCCTACGCGTGGAATCCGACCGTGCAGGGAGCCAAGAGCGAGGACACGGTGCTGGTCCGGGGGCAAGGCGCGGATTCCCCGTTCGAGGTGCTGACCGACACCGCAAGTTGGCCCACGATGGCGGTCTCGGCCCGCAGGTACGACCTCGAACTGGAACGTCCAGACGTGCTAGTGACGGAGGAGTGACAGAAGACCGGAAGACCAGCGAGTGACGAGCGCTCGGTCCGGATGTTTCGTCGTCTGTCGAATTCCGATTCGACGGGTTCGCATAGTTTTTTAGGCGCGGATGCGATTCTTCGGCCCATGGGACTGGACGAGGACTCACTGGAGTACCACCGACAAGAACCACCCGGGAAAATCGAGATTTCGACGACGAAGCCGACCAACACGCAGCGCGACCTGAGCCTCGCGTACTCGCCGGGCGTCGCCGCGCCCTGTCGCGCCATCGCCGACGCCCCCGACGACGCCTACCAGTACACCGCGAAGGGGAACCTCGTGGGCGTCGTCTCGAACGGGAGCGCGGTGCTCGGACTGGGCGACATCGGCGCGCAGGCGTCCAAGCCCGTCATGGAGGGCAAGGGCGTGCTGTTCAAGCGGTTCGCCGACATCGACGTGTTCGACGTCGAGTTGGATCAGGGAGACCCCGAGGACCTGATCCGGACGACCAAGGCGATGGAGCCGACCTTCGGGGGCATCAATCTGGAGGACATCAAGGCTCCGGAGTGCTTCGAGATCGAGGAGACGCTCCGGCAAGAGATGGACGTCCCCGTCTTCCACGACGACCAGCACGGCACCGCCATCATCTCCGGGGCGGCCCTGCTGAACGCGACGGAGATCAACGGCAAGGACCTCGAAGACCTGAAGATCGTCTTCTCCGGCGCAGGCGCGTCGGCCATCGCCACCGCCCGGTTCTACGTCTCGCTGGGCGCGCGCAAGGAGAACATCCTGATGTGCGACTCCTCGGGCATCATCACCCAGAACCGGGCCGAGCACGGCGACGTCAACGAGTACAAGACCGAGTTCGCCCGCGACGTACCCGAAGGCGACCTCGAAGACGCCATGGAGGGCGCGGACGTGTTCGTCGGCCTCTCCGTGGGCGGCATCGTCAGCCAGGAGATGGTCGGGTCGATGGCCGACGACCCGATCATCTTCGCCATGGCGAACCCCGACCCGGAGATCGGCTACGAGGAGGCCAAGGCGGCCCGCGACGACACGGTCATCATGGCGACCGGGCGCTCGGACTACCCCAACATGGTGAACAACGTCCTCGGGTTCCCGTTCATCTTCCGCGGGGCGCTCGACGTGCGGGCGACCGAGATCAACGAGGAGATGAAGATCGCCTCCGCCGAGGCGCTGGCGGACCTCGCCAAGCAGGACGTGCCCGACGCGGTGGTCAAGGCCTACGGCCACCAGCCGCTCCAGTTCGGCCCGGACTACATCATCCCGAAGCCGCTGGACCCCCGCGTCCTGTTCGAGGTCGC
>PXSM01000003.1:0-8659 GCA_003023465.1 Halobacteriales archaeon SW_6_65_15
GGCTTCGGCTGGACCAACGCCGTCGTGGGCGCGCTCCAGTGGCTCCGATCCGAGGGCGTGGACGCCGTGGTCTGACCTAAGCCTTATTTTTGAGGGTTACGGCATCGTTCACCATCCCCTCTGCCGTCGGAGGGAACACTTCGCGCCGCTCCAGTGGCCTCGGTTCGCCTCGTCTCACTCACGAATCGAAGCGAGCGGAGTCGAGGTCGTACGGGTCGAACAGACGAGAACACCTATCTACCCGCCATTATTAACAAGTTAGCTAGATTAGCATTAAATGATTTCGACCACATTTTCTACGATGCATGTCGGAAGAAAGCAGCGGATTCGACCGGCGAAGCACTCGGCACGACCGCGATGGCCGGCGCTAGCCTCGGAGCCACGGCCGGGAGCAGTGCCGACCGGGTCGGCGACGACGAACTCGCCCGGGCCTACGCCGACGAGACCCGCCTCCGCTTCGCGTTCGCCCAGCACGCCGAGGGTCTCCGCCAGACCCTCGTGGACGAAGGGTTCGTCGCCGAGGACTTCGACTTCTGGTCGCTCCGGTTCGACATCGACGAGGACGTGGAGGGGCTCGACCCGACGACCGACGACCGCGCCGCGGGCGTGAGTACTCTCCTCGACCACGGCGAGCCGACCGCGTTCGGGATGGTCTCGACGAGCAGCGAACCCACGAGATTTCGCTGTACGTCCAGCCCCACCGCGACGAGGCCTACGCGCTGGTCGAACCCAAGGACGGCGACGAGCGGTTCATCGTGAAAGAGTCGGAGGTCACTCCGCAAGGTTGCACGTACAAGTCCTGTTCGAGCGAATGCTGTAGCACCCTGACCTCGTACAGGTACCAGTACGACTGTGGCTCGGACTGCAGGGACTGCGTCGTGTACCGCAAGTGGTGCGAGTGCGAGGACAGCAGTTGCTACTGACCCGTCGGCGACGAGAGCCGGCGACCGAAGTGACCGGCCGTCGGTAAATTTTTCGACGGGAGGAAACGAGGTGACGATTCGCCGGTCGAACCGCCGCGCGCCGAATCTATCCTAGAAAAACATTAAGTAACAGGTCGGTGAGTGTACGGTGGGGGAGAAAAACAATGTCTGGGGGAGTACCGGACGGCATAGATAGACGAACGTACATCAAAGGCGCGGCACTCTTGGCTGGTGGTGGCGCGGCGTCGCTTTCGGGCTACGCCGAGCAGGACCAGCAGTGGTCGAACACGCTGGAAGTGATGCACGGCTGGACCGGCGGGGACGGAGCCGAAGCGCTCGACGCGCTCGTGTCTGCCTTCGAGGAGGAGTACCCGAACATGGACCACGACTTCCGGGCCATCGGCGGCACCGGGAACGTGAACCTCGATCAGGCGGTCGCACAGCGACTCCGCGACGGCGAACCGCCGAGTTCGTTCGCGGGGTGGCCGGGCAAGAACCTCGTCCAGTACGAGGGCGTCCTCGGCGACGTCGAAGCCGACGTGTGGGACGAAGCTGGTCTGAAGGAGGCCCACGCCGAGGATGTCGTGGAGGCGTGCCGATTCAACGACGGCTTCTCGGCCGTGCCCATCGGTTCCCACCGGATGAACGACCTCTTCTACAACGTCGAGGTCCTCGAACAGGCCGGGGTGGACCCCGAGGGCATCGACAGCTTCGACGCGTGGATGGACGCGCTCGACGCCGTCGCCTCCGAGACCGACGCGCAACCGTACGCCAACTCGCTCTCGACGTGGACAATCCTGCAGTTCTGGGCGGTCAACATGCTGGGCTCGCAGGGCTACGACGCGTACACGAACTTCATCGAGGGCAACGGCGACGAGGCGGCGGTCCGCGGAGCCTTCGAGAACGTCCAAACCGTCTTCGAGAACTATCTCAACGACGACGCGCCCGAGATCGACTTCACCGAGGCCAACCAGCGCATCATGTCCGGTGACGCGGCGTTCATCCATCAGGGCAACTGGGCGGCCGGCGCGTACGTGACCGAGGGACTCACCTTCGGCGAGGACTGGGGTCGCATCCAGTTCCCCGGCACCGAGGACATGTACGGGTTCCACCTCGACTCGTTCATCTACCCCGGCGGCCAACTCGACAACCCGAGCCCGGAGGAGTCGAAGGCGTTCCTCCGGTTCGCCGGGTCCGAGGCGGCCCACATCGCGTTCAACCAGTACAAGGGGTCGATCCCGCGAGGACTTCGCCAACGCGGAGCAGCGACCGCCGACGATAGCCCACGGTCTCGCCGTGACTCAGGACGTGCAGTCGGACCTCGAAGACGTGCTCGCCAACAACTTCGCCGATCCGTACGACGTGGACGCCGCCACGAGTCGGTTCATGGAGATCATGTAGGTGCGCGACGGGGCCGGTCGGGGACGCCGACCCGGCCGAACCGCCACCCGACCGTACCGCCATCCAACCGATTTCCGAGGAGGCAAATCCGAGTCATCCGTTCATGAGAAATCCGCTGGAGGCAGTCGTCGAAGGCGTGCGCGAGCGCGGCGTCGAGACCGGCGAGCGCCCGGCCGAGGCAGACGAACGTACCACCGAGCGGTCGGCCCTGCGACGACTGCTGGACCGCGATGTCGTCCAGTCCGCGCCGTTCTGGCTGCCGCCGTTCCTGCTGATGGGATTCTTCGTCTACGCCGCCATCGGCTGGAACTTCGTCATCTCGCTGACCGACTACGCCGGGTTCGGAACTATCGACTACTCGACGCTGAACTTCGAGAACTACCGCGCGATGCTGACCGATCCGGGGATGTGGGCGGCGACCCGGAACACGTTCGCACTGCTGGTCGGGTTCACGCTGGTCTGTCTCGTCGTCGGGCTACTGCTCGCCATCCTGCTCGACCGGGAGGTCCGCTTCGAGCGCACCTTCCGGACCATCTACCTCCTGCCGATGAGCCTGTCGTTCATCGTCACCGCCCAGTTCTGGATGTGGATGTACAACTTCAACTTCGGCATCGTCAATCGAGCGCTGGGCATCTTCGGTCTGGGCCCCTACAGCTGGCTGGGCGACCCCGGATTGGTCCTCGGGTCGGTGATATTCGCGCTGGTCTGGCAGTTCAGCGGGTACACGATGGTGGTGTATCTGGCCGCGCTCCGGGCGATTCCCGACGACCAGTACGAGGCCGCGCGGGTGGACGGGGCGAGCACCGCCCGGCTGTACTGGCGGGTGATCATCCCGCAACTCAAGCCCGCGATGGTCAGCGCCTCGGTCGTGCTGGTGCTGTTCGCCCTCAAGGCCTTCGACTTCCTGTACGCCATCTGGGGGTATCGACCGCGGCGGGGCGCGGACATCCTCGCCACGAAGATGGTCCGCGAGGCGTTCAACAAGCAGGAGTGGGCGTACGCGTCGGCCATCGCCATCCTGCTGTTCGTGCTGTCGCTGTCGGTGATCGCTCCGTACCTCTACCAGCAACACAGGCAGGGGAACCTATGAGCAGGAGACTGATGAACCCATGAGCGAGGGAAGCAACACGCCCGGACCCGTGGACCCGGGCGCGCGAGTCGGTGAGGGAAGTGACGAGAGCCGGGAGTCCGACCCCTCGGCGTTTACCACGAGTTCCGCCCTCCGGCGGGTCGCGCTGTACGGGACCGTGCTGGCGCTCGTCGCGTTCTACCTCACGCCCATCGAGACGGGGCTCGTCACCGCGATCAAGACCAGCGAGGCGGTCCGAACCACCCTCCCGTTCCTCCCGCCGGGGCCGGACGGGTTCACGGTCGAGAAGTGGGTGTACGCCTTCGACGCGCTCTCGCACGGGATGGTCAACAGCATGCTGTTCACCATCCCCTCGACCATCCTGTGCGCCGTCTTCGGGAGCATGGCCGCCTACGGGCTGACGCTGGTGGACTGGCGCGGGCAGATCGCGGTGCTCGCGCTGTTCATCGCCGGCATCTTCATCCCGTATCAGGCGGTCATCATCCCGCTCTCGGAGTTCTGGTCGATCTGGATGAACCTCGACGAGCGCCTCGCCTTCCTGTGGGCGCTTCCCCTCCTCGAACCACACCACGCGACGATACTCGAACTCATCGTGACCCACACCGGCTACGGCATCCCCATCTGCACCATCCTGTTCAGGGCCCAGTACAAGACCATGTCGTGGGAGATGATCGAGGCCGCCCGCCTCGACGGCGCGTCGCTCTGGCGGGGCTACCGGCGCATCGTCCTGCCTCTGTCGGTGCCGATGTTCGCCGTCGTCTTCATCTTCCAGTTCACGCAGGTCTGGAACGAGTTCCTGTTCTCGCTGACCATCATCCGGAGCGTCGGCGACCCCGCCGCCTCGGTCACGCTCATCCTCTCGGGGCTCGGAGAGGCGCTCGAAGGCGTGGACTTCCCCTTGCGGATGGCCGGGGCCTTCATCGCCGCGTTGCCCACGCTGGTCGTCTACGTCCTGTTCGCCGACCAGTTCGCGGAGGGGGTGCGGGTGTGAGGCTCGAAGGATCGAAGCGTCACGTGCGACCCAACGAACTACGGACATACGACCCATGGCACGAACCGAACTCGACCACGTAACGAAGGTGTACGCCGAATCGGCCGGCAGCGACGTCGTCGCCGTCGACGACGTGTCGATAGACGTCGCCGACGGGGAGTTCCTCGTCCTCGTCGGCCCCTCGGGCTGTGGCAAGTCCACGACCCTGCGGATGGTCGCCGGACTGGAGACGGTCACCGAGGGCGAGATACGCCTCGACGGCCGGGTGATAAACGACGTTCCGGCCAAGGACCGGGACATCGCGATGGTGTTCCAGTCGTACGCGCTCTACCCCCACATGACCGTGCGGGAGAACATGAGCTTCGGACTGGAGGAGTCCACCGACATGCCCGACGACGAGATTCGCGAGCGCGTCGAGCGAACCGCCGAGACGATGGACATCGGGGATCTCCTCGACCGGACCCCGGGCGAACTCTCTGGCGGCCAGCAACAGCGGGTCGCGCTCGGGCGGGCCATCGTCCGCGACCCGGCGGTGTTCCTGCTGGACGAACCGCTCTCCAATCTGGACGCCAAGTTGCGGGGGGAAATGCGGACCGAACTCCAGCGATTGCAGGACGAACTCGACGTGACCACCATCTACGTCACCCACGACCAGACCGAGGCGATGACGATGGGCGACCGCATCGCCATCCTCGACGGCGGCCGACTCCAGCAGGTCGGCACGCCCCTCGAATGCTACCACGAACCCCGGAACCTCTTCGTCGCGGGGTTCGTCGGCGAACCGCCGATGAACTTCTTCGAGGTGAACCTGACGGACGGAGCCCTCGTCGGCGCGAACTTCGAGTATCCCCTCTCGGAGGCGACCCTCGCCGACGTTCGAGGGCACGACGAACTGGTCCTCGGCATTCGCCCGGAGGACGTGGAACTCGTAGTGGGCGACGAATCGCGATCCTCCGGCGGGGCCGAGACGGGCCACGACTTCCGGACCACCGTGGACGTGGTCGAACCGCTCGGCAACGAGAACCAGGTCCACCTCAGGTTCGTTCGCGGGGACGGAGCAGACGAGCAGGGCGGTCGCGGAGGAGCGACCGCCGAGGGCGAGCGAACCGAGGCGAACGCCGAGGAGCTGGTCGCCACCGTCTCCGGCATGCGGCAGGTCGAACCCCGACAGGACGTGGTGGCCCGCATTCCCGAGGACGCCATCCAGCTCTTCGACCGCGAGACGGGTGAGGCGTTGCACAATCGCGAACTGGAGTCCGCGGAGGTCGCCGAGCCGAATCCGTAAGTTCGATCCATTGCCGCCTCGCGCCCAGTTGCAGCCGTTCGGTCTTCGAGGACGTTTCTACCCGCGTTACTTCCCCATACATTACTAGTTTGATAGAATAAATTTTTAACTTACGGCTTTGTTGTATCAACTATGCCATCCGATGGCACGCCGCTCGATCGACGAACCGTGCTGAAACGAATCGGCACCACCGCTGCGGTGACCTCCGGGTTGCTGGCCGCGAGCGCACCGGGTGCTGCCGAGGTTCGAGAGAAGACGCGGCTCATCGACAGCTACCACGACCCGCGCAGCGTCCGGTCGGCGTTCGCGAGCCACGGGAGCGAGGTCCGTTCGAAACTGGTCGCCGAGGGATTCGTGGCCGAGGACTTCGACTTCGGCGCGCTCGACGTCGAACTCGACCCCGACGCGAACGGGGTCGAACCCGAGGCCGACGACGCCAGCGCCGGCGTCACCGCCATCACCAAGGACGGGACGACGACCGCACTCGCCGCGGTATCGACCAGCAGTGCGACCCACGAGATCGCGCTGTTCGTCCAGCCCGAGCGCGACGAGGCGTACGCGCTGGTCGAACCCACGGGCGGCGGCGACCGCGTGCTCGTGACCGAAGACCAAGTCTCGCCCGAAGGGTGTCTCGGCTCCCGGTGCACCGACAGCTGGTGCGATTCGCCGTGCTACAAGACGGCGGAGGAGCTCAGTTGCGACGAGAACTGCGAGAACTGCAAGGTCACCGGCACGAAGTGTACCTGCCACGGCTGTAGCTGCGACGACCGCGCGTGGTGTACGACCGAGTGTTCGTACTGCTAAGTTCCGACCGCCGAAACGGCGAGTAACCCCGCCGACGCCTTCGAAATCGCCGGCTCGCTCGGACGGGCTGGCGACGCCGAATCACGTCGGCGAGACCACTTCTCTGCAGTCCGGACACCTGCCGATTTCACTCGTTTCCCTTCCCACCCGTTCCGGCGGTGAGACGGAGCGTTTCGAGCCGACCCCGAAGGTCCTCGACGTCGGCTTCGACCTCCCGGAGAAACGCCGGCACCTCGTCCGTCGTCACCGCCCCGTTGTTCGTCGGGGCGATCAACTGCTCGTCTTCCAGCACTCGGAGCGAGTACCGAACTTTGTGATGGGGGTAGGCCGTCTCGTTCGATAGCTGCATAATGCCGACGGTTTCTCGCGCCTCGACCAGTCGGAGCACTTCGAGGTGTCGGCCCGTCTTCACCACCTCTTCTCGTAGCCTCTGTAGCATGACCTGTACGCGCGGCTTCACACGGAACGACCAAGTACGTAGGTAAGAGTGGAACGTACGTCTATATACCAGTTCGACCGCGTCGGTCCTATCGGCTCTCGTTCAGTGGGACTATCTGGCGCTCGGGCGGGACTATGGTTCGTCCCGTTCCTCGTACTCCTCGGGCGTGTAGGTCTTCAGCTCCAGCGCGTGGATGTCGGTCGTCATGTGGTCGCCCAGCGCGTCGTACACCAGCTCGTGCTGCTGGACCAGCGGGACGCCCTCGAACGCGGGCGAGACCACGGTCGCCGCGAGGTGGTCCTCGTCGTCCGCGCCGCGGGGATGGGTGACGGTCGCGTCGGCGTCTTCGAGATTCTCCTCGATGAGTCGCTGCACGTCTTCGGCGTTCATTGATATCTGGCTTCAGCTATGGAGTCGGTGGTGAAAGGAGTAGGGGTGTAACTCCGAATAATAGCAGTCGTTATCGAGAAGGTGTAGAAAGCCCCCGCCCGGTGGTTCGTGGCACTAAGCGGTTTCCGGTAGGCTGTTGCACCGGACGTTTTCCGGTGGATTGTCGCACCGAGCGCGTCCCGATTCAGCCGTCAGGCCTCCGCCTTCCCCGGACCCTCGAAGCCTCGGCGGGCCTCGGCGGAGAGTGCCGCCGCGGCGATCAGCAGGAAGACGGTCGGGAGCGCGAAGTACCACCCGATGCTGAGAAAGCCGACCAGTGAGACGGCGACCCCGACGAGCGCGACCAGCCACGCGGCGCGCCTGCGTCCGGTCCACGCGGCGGCGACGCCGAGAGCCACGAACACCAGCAGGACCATCGGCCACGCGAAGAACTGGGGAACGATCTCGCCACCACCGCCGAGAAGATAGTCGATGCCGGACACGCAGCCGTCGGCGGCCTCGCCGGAGGGAGCGGTCACGCCGGAGCTTCCGGCCGCTTCGCTGCTGACTCCCTCACCGCCGGCGGACTCGCTGATGCAGGCGACGGGGCCGAACGCGCCGAGGAGGGCCAGTACGCCGTATGCCCCGGTCACCCCGGCCAACCCGGCGGCGCTTCGAGCGATGGTCCGGAGCGACGGGGCTGAGCGGAGGGCCGAATCGGAGGCGTCCATATGGAACGGTACAGCGAGTGAGGGTTTCAAACTATCCTCCGCGTGACGTGTACTCCGCGGAATCGATGCCAGCAGGTGTCCGCGCGAGGGCAGGAGTCGATTGGCGAGCAGAGACCGACGGGAGAGCAGACCTCGACGGAAGGACAGTGCGAATCTTTACCACACTCTGGGTCGTACTTGTCGGTCGGTCGTCGGTGCGGTCGGCCCCGAGAGGTGAACGATGACGAAGATAGAATGTGAGAACTGCGGGCGAAAGGCCACGGTGGACGTCGAGGACCGGAAGTCACGCGCGCCGATGCGTTACTGTCGGCGCTGCGGTGACGAACTCCCGCCGCGCGAGGAGTGGTGACGTATCGACCCGGCGTTCCAATCGACAGCGCACCCGCTGTAGCCCACGCCACACGCGCTACAGTCTGCAGTTAGAAGCTTCGCAATCCGTAGCGGAGAATCCAGTCATGAGCAAGCAGATAGAACTCGTTCAGTCGGACAGTCGCCAGCAGGTGGAGAGTTCGGTCAACAATCGTGTCGAGGAGTACGAGGAGGACGGCTTCGAACTCGTCGATCAGGAGATCGCCGTCGAGCGCGACGGCGTGACGGTACTCCTCGTCTTCGAGACCGCAGCGTAG
>PXSM01000003.1:8713-25148 GCA_003023465.1 Halobacteriales archaeon SW_6_65_15
AACGACGGACGTGTCCGGAGTGCGACTCCGCCAAACTCGTCCAGAGCGCCGACGAGACCGAACTCACCTGCGAGGACTGCGGCCTGATTCTCGAACGCGAGACCATCGACCGGGGTCCAGAGTGGCGCGCGTTCGACAGCAAGGAGCGCAACGAGAAGTCCCGCGTGGGTGCGCCGACCACCCAGACGATGCACGACAAGGGACTGACCACGTCCATCGACTGGAAGGACAAGGACGCCTACGGTAACTCGCTCTCCTCGGAGAAGCGGACGCAGATGCACCGCCTGCGCAAGTGGCAGAAGCGGCTCCGCACCAAGGACGCGGGCGAGCGCAACCTCCAGTTCGCGCTCGGGGAAATCGACCGCATGGCTTCGGCACTCGGCGTCCCGCGGTCGGTCCGGGAGGTCGCGTGCGTCATCTACCGCCGGGCGCTGAACGAGGACATGATCCGCGGGCGCTCCATCGAGGGGACCTCGACCGCCGCGCTGTACGCCGCCTGTCGGAAGGAGGGCATCCCGCGGAGTCTGGAGGAGGTCGCCGAGGTGTCCCGGGTCGAGCGCAAGGAGATCGGCCGGACGTATCGCTACCTCTCGCAGGAACTCGGTCTGGAGATGCAACCCGTCGATCCGAAGCAGTACGTGCCCCGCTTTTGCTCGGAGATCGGCCTCTCGGAGGAGGTGGAGGCCAAGACGAACGAGATCATCGAGGTCACCGTCGAGCAGGGGTTACTGTCGGGCAAGTCGCCGACGGGCTACGCCGCCGCGGCCATCTACGCCGCCTCGCTGCTCTGCAACGAGAAGAAGACCCAGCGTGAAGTCGCCGAGGCCGCGCAGGTGACGGAGGTCACCATCCGGAACCGGTATCAGGAGCAAATCGAGGCGATGGGACTTCACGAGTAGCCGTCTTGCCAACAGCACTGCGGCGATCTGCGGCGTCACTCCTCGACCGGCGCGACCCGGTCGAGTCGCCCTACAGTCTCTCGCTCGGGGGCGTCGCCTTCGTCGTCTCTACTGCCCTCGTCCACCTCGTCGTTCCCTCCTTCGGTGCCCTGCTTCTTGCCGCCCTCGACGCGCTCGACCACGGGGTTCCGGTAGTCGGTGTAGACGTTGACCGCGAAGCCGTCGCTCTGGACCGTGAACTCCTGCACGTTCCCATCGGGCCGCCAGACGCGGGTGACCTCGCTCTCGGCCGCGTCGTCCGGCCCGACGTTGGCGTTGCCACGCGGTGACCACCCGACGCGCACTGTCGTTCCTTCTCGGAGGTCGTTCGGTTCGAGGTCGTCCGATTGAGGGTCGTTCGACTGGCGGTCGTCCGTCACGACAAGGGATGAGGGTCGCGCCGTCCCTCAAGACTTCGGACGCGCAGTTGGTTACTCAGAGCGGCCAGATTGGCGCTCGAACTATCTGCTGGCGGGCAGTTTCGGTGGTCGTGACGTGGACTGATGGCGAAGCTTCCGAGTGCACTCTCGGCGCTCACTCGGTCCGTTCCGCGCTGTTGGTGTATCCCGGCGGTGGCGGCAGTTCCACGACCTTCGTCTCCTCGCGCTCGTGGGGGATTGTCGCCTCCATCTCCATCTTCACCGCGTGGTCGCCGCCGACCACGTCGCTGACGCCGACCATCACGGTGCCGGGTAGCTCTGGTGGTTCGAAGTGGTCGCGACACGCTTCACCGATCTCGAACTCCGCCTCGGGAAGCAGGTCCTCGCGGACGAAGTGGCGTATCATCGTCACGTCCGCCAGACTCCCGTCGCAGTACTCGCGCAGGAACTTGTCGGCGAACGAGAGGCCACGGTCTGCCTGCTCTTTGGGCGTCTCGCCCGGCGCGACAAAGCCGTCCAGTTGAACGTGGTCGTGGTCGGCGTGTCTGGTCCGAACGGCGGTCGCAGCCACCGCGTCGTCCTCGCGATTTTCGCGTCTGAAGACCGTCTTCTCCATGTGCGCCGTACCGACCCCCGACGTGTAAATCTTGACGTCACTTCCGGAAGGGAAGGTCTCGCAGTGAACGTCTCGGAGTGAATGTCCGGACTGGATATCTCGAAGGCAAACGTTTCGATGGCAATCGTCTGGACTGCGGTCTTCGAATCAGGTCCAGTTGTCGAGGCCGGTCTGGACCACCGACTCCTCGATGCGCTCGAAGCCGCGCTCGACCTCGTCTTCGTGGACCTTCCACTCCTCGACGACGTACTCGCGGGCGGCGTCGATGTCGGGGTCCATCTCGGCGTCGAACTCGTAGTCGTCGCTGACGGTCGGGTTCAGGAACAACTCGCGGATGATGTCCACGTCCTTGTCGATGCTCTCGCCGCGGGCTTCGAGGACGGCCCAGATGTCGCCGCGCTCCTTGACCTCCTTGAGCGCGGTCTTGGGGCCGATGCCCGACACGCCCTCGTTGAAGTCCGTCCCGCAGAGGATGGCGATGTCCACGAGCTGCTCCCACGTCACGTCGTGCTCTTCCAGCGTGGCCTCGAAGTCCATCAGCTCCGGGTCGCCCTTGCTCGTTAGCTGGCGGAGCGTGAGGGGCGCGCCGAGCGGGAGGGCGTCGTAGTCCTCGGTGCCGCAGTAATCGACCGCGCCGGTCCGGTTCATGTACGCGGCCTGCGCCTCGCCCTCCGCGGGAGCCTCGATGTAGGGTACGTCCAGCCGGTCGAACAGTTCGCGGGTCGTCTGCTGGATGGTATCCGTCAATCGCTGGGTGTGGGCCTCCAGCCGCGCGACCTCGATGGCGTCGCCCTCCTCGCGGGCCTCCTCCAGTTGCTCCTCGCGCTTCTCGCGCTCCTCGCGGCGCTGCTCGATCTCCTCGGACTTGAGGTCCGTGACCACCCCGTCGAAGACGAATACGGGCGTCAGGTCGTTCTCGAAGAATTTGGGTAATCCTTGCACGACTCCGACGAGGTTGGCGACCTCGGTGCCGTCGGCGGTGGTGTACACCTCGTCCTTGGTCCACTTGACGGTCGTCGTGAGGTACTTGTAGAGCCAGTTGTGGGCGTCCACGGCCACGGTGTCACCGTCGAGTTCGTCGAAGGGGACCTCCCGGATGACGCCCAACTGGCGCAGATCGGTGTTTCCCATTACTGACTGTAGGTAGGTATCGTGGGGGTTTGAAAGCTACTGCTCCGACGTGGCTCATGGGATATTTCCGATTTGGAAGTTGCTGATTGCTGGCTACGAGTCGTCAGTACTGGGTCAGTTTCTTCCCGGAAAGCCCCGCCTAGTCACTACGAATCAACGGCGGAAGTGTTGACCGAATCACAGTGAAGGCAGGTTAGAAAGCCCCGCCCGGTTGCGGTCGTTGACCGACATATCCGCGCCTTACCGCACAGCACCGCATCGGCGCGGATAGAGGTCGGTCAGCCGACCACTCAATCGCGACCGGGCGGCCCCTTGTAGTCCACCGTCGGAGGCACGCTCCGACGAGCTGTTGCGAATCGCTACTCGCCACGTCCCGAAAATCTTCGATTTTCGAGGACTGCGTTCGCGTCACTCACGCAGACACCCAGACGATGGTCTGTGGAACCGAGTGGGGCCTTCGTGGACTGCGTCACCGGATGCGAGTGCCACGTCCTCCCCAACCGACTGCGCGTCTCGACCTCCACTTCGTTCCGGTCTGCGATGCTCGTCCCTCGCGCGGAGAGGGCGCGACACGGGGTCGCGCCAGCGCGCGCCGGGTGTGAAGGTGTCACCGTCTCCCCGGCAGATCCTCGACCGCCGGGCCGTCCAGCACCTCGCCGTCGATGGAGAACCGCGAGCCGTGACAGGGGCAGTCCCACGACTGCTCGCCGTCGTTCCAGTGGACGAGACAGCCCATGTGCGTGCAGACCGCGGAGGTGACGTGGATGTCGCCCTCGTCGTCGCGCGACACCGCGAGGGGCTTGCCGTCGCGCCGAATCACCTCGCCCTCGCCCGGTGCCACGTCGGGGTCCACCCCGCCGAGGAGCGTCTTCGCCCAGTCCTTCGTGAACTCCTTGCCGACGTTGACGTTCTCGGTCACGAGGTCCGTCCCCGCCGCGCCGGGGTCGATTCGCTGAGGGTCGAAGGCGTCGGCCCACCGCGGGGACTTCCCCTGCGCGAACTCCGCGAGCATCCGTCCCGCCGCGGTCCCGTTGGTCATGCCCCAGCCGCCGAATCCCGTCCCGACGTAGACGCTCTCGGTCTTCGGGCCGAGTTTCCCGACGAAGGGGACGTCGTCGGCGGAGACGAAGTCCTGCGTGGACCACCGGTACTCGACCGACTCCACGTCGAAGTGGTCGCGAGCCTGCTCGACGAGCCGTCGGTACCGCGCTTCCGTCGAACCACCCTGTCCGGTCTTGTGGTTCTGGCCGCCGACGAGCGTGAGCGTCCCGTCGTCGGTCGGGTGCGGGCGGACCGAGAAGTACGGCTCGGCGTCCCGGTAGAACATCCCCTCGGGCGGCTCTTCGGCGAGCCGGACCGCGAGCACGTACGACCGCTTCGGGAACTGGCGCGCGAAGTAGAACGACGGGTCCTCGATGGGGAAGTGGGTCGCCACGAGGACGTTCTCGGCGGTGACGGTCCCGCGCTCGGTCTCGACCCGACAGAGCGACTCGTCCCTCGACCCGGCCGTCCCGCCCGATCCCCCGGACGCATCTTCGATTCCCGTGACCTTCGTCTGCTCGAAGACGTCCGACTCGGCCTCCTCGTCCGGAATCGCCTCCACGAGGTCGAGCAGGTACTTCCGGGGGTGGAACTGGGCCTGCTCGTCGAACTTCACCGCGCCCGGCGATCCGCCCGGAAACGGCGGGTCCTCCACGTAGCTGGCTGGAAGGCCCAGCCCCTCGGCGACGGAAGCCTCGCGCTCGACCGCCCGTCGCTGGTCGGCGTCCGCCGCGTAGGTGTAGGCCGGGAGTCGCTGGAAGTCGCAGTCGATGTCGCGCTCCTCGACCCGGCGAGCCACCTCCTCGATGGCGGCCGAGTTGGCCTCGGCGTACTTCTGGGCCGCGTCCCGGCCGTGGTTTTCGAGCAGGTCGGCGTAGATCAGGCCGTGCTGGGCGGTCACCTTCGCGGTCGTCTTGCCCGTGACCCCCTCGACCACCCGGTCGGCTTCGAGCAGGACGACCTCGCGCCCGGCCTCCGCGCAGTGGAGCGCCGCCGTCACGCCCACGATGCCCCCGCCGACGACCGCCGTCTCGACCTGCCGGTCCCCGTCCAGCGCGGGGAAGTCGGTCCTCTCGCTCGCTCATTCCTGAACCCCCAGATTCCCATCTGGGTTCGGCGGGGGGTCGCTTAACCCCGGTGGCCGACCCGGGCGAGTCGGGAAACCGGCCGCGGAGCCGCCCGCAACTATTTGTCCCGTGGGAACGTACCACGTGCGGGAGTTTCGGAGAATGGTCAGAGGCACAGTCGTGTTCTTCCACGACCAGAAGGGCTACGGCTTCATCGAACCCGAGGACGGCGGCGAGGACGACGACGTGTTCTTCCACATGGAGGACGTGGAGGGACCGGACCTCGAAGAGGACGAGGAGGTCGAGTTCGAGATCGAGGAGTCCGAGAAGGGACCGCGCGCGACCAACGTCAGGCGGGTGGAGTGACGAGTCGGCTCACTCGGGGACGTCCAGCACGTCTGGCGGCTCGGCGTCGGCCTTCGCCGCGAGGAACGACCGCTCCTCGGGAGCGAGGTCGTCGCGCTCGCGGTAGGCGTCGAGGCCGGACCGATAGCGGTCGGTGTCGCGCTCGCCCGGTCGAACCAGCACCAGCTCCGCGAGACCGGTCTGCTCGCCCGTGTACGCGAAGCCGGCCTTGTAGAGCGCGTGGTAGGCGAACGGGTTGTTCACGGCGATCTTGACCCGGTCGTAGCCCCTGTCGCGGAGTTCGGCGGCCGCGAATCGGGCGAGGCGCGCGCCGACGCCCTCGCCCCTGCGCTCGTCCCGGACCGTCACGTACCGGAGCCACGCCGTCACCGGGTCGGTGCGGTCCTCGTTGAAGGCGACGGCCGCGACGATTCCATCTTCCTCGTCGCCGTCCTCCTCGTCGTCGCCCCCACTGTCCCCGCCCTCGCGTGCGACCGCCTTCCCCGTGTTCGACATCACGAACTTCCCGGCGTAGCTGAACTCGCGGTGGTCGAGTCGGAGCTTCGGGCCGCCGTCCGCGTCGCCGAGGACCGCGTACTCCATGCCGTCGCTTGGGTCCGGGCACCCAACTGTGCTTCGCTCTTTCGAGATTTCAAAATCGACGATTCTCAAAACGACGGTCGGTACGTACAGGCGATGCGATTATCGTCCGGGCTCCTTAGACTGCGCTATCCGTAAGCATCGACCTGGCGTATTTTTGTTGGTATTGGAAGACGAGGTCGAACAGACGATCAGTAACGCCATGTATGACGAGAGAGATAAATGACAGAAAAAGAACCTAGAAGACAGTCTCGGAACCCAATTCTTGAGCGACTAGATGTACTCACTGGCGAATGGAAGATAGAAATAACGAACGACGGACAAACGGTAGAAGGAGGACAGGTGACGTTCGATTGGCTGGAGGATGGAGCCTTCCTCGTTCAACACGCAGAGGCCGGTGATGCGTCGGAAGTACCCGCCGACTTCGTCGAGAATTCACCGCTTCCCACCGTATCGATCATCGGACTCGACGATTCGAGCGAACAGTTCGCTATGCTCTACGCCGACGCACGCGGCGTCTACCGCGTCTACCAGATGAGTCTGAGCGAACGCGTCTGGAAAATCTGGAGGAACGCACGAGGATTCTCACAGCGTTTCACCGGCACCTTCAGCGACGATGGAGATACCATCAACGGTTATTGGGAACTCTCAGACGACGGTTCCGAATGGGAGCACGATTTCGACTTAACTTACACGAGAATCGGAGAGTAGATGATTCAGCGACGGCAGGTAACGAACTAACGAGATTCGCCCTCTTAGCGTGGGGCCACAGTGACGTCGGCCTACTGATCGCCGCATCCGACCGAAATGAAGCAGCCGTACTACGTACCGGAACACGTTCGGAAATCGAGTACCCCTACGACAAACCCGAGTGAGGCCCAACTTTTTCTTGCTCTATGGCGTCACCAGAGCTATGAGTCACGCCCTCGGCGACACCGCCACCTTCGACCGATTCGCCCGTTTCTACGACTGGTTCACGCCAGAAGCAGACGCCGAGGAGTTCCGAGAAGCGCTCTCGTTCGCCGACCGGGAGGTCGGGCGCGTCCTCGACGTGGGCGGCGGAACCGGTCGCGGGGCCGCCGCCCTCGGGGTCCGCGAGCGAATCGTCGCCGACGCCGCCGCGGGGATGACCCGGCAGGCTCGCCGGAACGGATTCGAGGCAGTCCGGGCCGACGCCGCGGCCCTCCCGTTCGTCGCCGAGAGCGCGGACGCGGTGCTGATCGTGGACGCGCTCCACCACTTCGGCGACCCGGGCGAAGCCGTCCGCGAGGCGGCTCGCGTGCTCCGACCGGGCGGCGTCCTCGTGATTCGAGAGATCGACCCGACCGCGCTCCTCGGCCGACTCACCGAGTTCGGAGAACACCGTCTCGGCTTCGACTCGACGTTCTTCGCGCCCGAGGAGCTGGGCCGTAGCGTCGCCGACGCCGGGCTCGACGCCAAGTTCCGAACCGGCGGCTTCGAGTACACGGTCGTCGGGAGAGCGTAGCGAGATTTCATTTTCTCTGACCCGACAGGGGAAGTGATGACCATGACTTTGTAACCGAGTTGTAGAAAGCCCCCGCCCGGTCGCGGTCACGCGAGCGCAGCGTGGTTGCGGACAACCCGCGTCCGCCGAGCCTGCACTCGATTCGCTCACGCAGACACCCAGACGGTGGTTTGTGCCGCCGGGCGCGTTTCCGGTAGTCTGCGCCACCGAGCTTGGGCATTGGTGGATGTATCGCGGAGCGCGACTCGGCTACTCCACCCTCGTTGTCAACTGCGCACCGGGGGAAACATAACGTCTGATTCCCAATCCGCGGGCATGAGCAACGCCGACGGATTCCTGGTCTCCCGGGTGAATCGCTCACCGGACACCCTACTGCTCGCGGTCGGCGACCTGCTGGTGCTGGTCGGCTTCCTCGTGGTAGGCGAACTCCGCCACGGGGTGAACCCGGTCGAGTCGCCGCTGGTCGTCGCCGACACTGTTGCGCCCTTCCTCCTCGGCTGGGTCGTCGCCGCGCTCGCGGTAGGTGCGTACGCGCCGGGCGCGACGCGGACCGTCCGGACGGCCGTCCTCCGGGCGGCCGGTGCGTGGGTCGGCGCAGCCGCCATCGGACTCGCGCTCCGGGCGACGACGCTGTTCCACGGGGGGTCGCCCCTCTCGTTCGTGCTCGTCGTGACCGGAACCGGCGTCGTCTGCTTCGCCGCGTGGCGCGGGGCCGTGTCGTATCTTCGGTAAGTCGAGCCTGTCCCCTCGCTCTGTTTCTCATCTCCTCAGGTCACAGTCCGACCGTCAGACCGCACTTCGGCGATACTCCGCGTAGGAGAACACCGTGGCGTACAGCGCGACCGCCGCGACTGGGACCACGATCAGCAGTTCGGCGTAGGCCGGGACGAGCGCGGCCAGCGCGGCGACGCCGCCAGCGAGTTTGAACAGCGGGGCTGCTCGCTCGTGGGTCCGCCTCCAGACCTCCTCGTCCGAGAGGGTCCACGGCGTCCGGATGCCGACGAACCAGTTCGGTTCGGCGTGTTCCGAGAGCACCCCGACGTAGTACAGGAGGGCTCCGACGGCGGGCGAAACTGCCTGAATCATCTCGAACTCGTAGCCCGCGTTCGCCGCGATCACGACCAGGTGGATGTACGTCAGGAACGCCACCAAGAGCACGACGAAGGTGTCGTACTGCTCGCGGAACCGCGCGACGTTCTCGCCCAGCGGGTCGATGCGCGGGAGGAGCGCGAACAACCCGAGCAGGGCGGCCGAGAGCGCGGGAAGCAGGGCGAGCGCGAACCGTTTCGCCATCCGGTCGTCCACCTCGCCTGCGGCGTTCCAGTGGGTGGCCATCCGAGCGGGCATCTCGGGGAACGCGAGGACGCTTGCCAGCGCCGAGAGCGCGACCAGCGCGGCCGCGACGAGGTAGCTTCGACGGAGGTTCATGCGCGGAACTTGTTTCCTATCCAGTATAAATGTAGGGTCGCGGAAAACGCGGAGTCGCGGAGGACGAAGAGAGGGGTGAAAGAATCCGATTCGACCCCGAACCGTGAATTACCACTGCTAATTTTCCGGCAGTTTTGAGGACTCCAGTACAGTTGCTTTGAGACGGTTTGACGCCGGAAATATATTCGTAGTATCTGAATAAGTTATGAAAATCTCACAAGGCACATACTATTCACCTACCAGAAATGGGAGCCTCATGTACGGGAAAGAATTATATACCCATGCCGCATATTTTGTCATGGATTATGACTGGGTACTACGACCTAATCCTCGGACTGATTCCGCTTTCGCTGATCGGTGTAACTGCCGCGCTGAGTGCCGTCGGCTTCTCGCTGACGTCCGCCGTGCCGCTAGCAGCAGCCGTTCCCGTCGCGCTCATCGGACACGCATTATTCGTCAACGGACCCGTGGAAGATACCCAGTCCACGACCGATTCCGTCGATTCGTCGTCCGCGTCGTTCGAGCCTGCCGACTGAGTCGGTCTCTCGCTCTCTTCCTCTCTCCCGGTTCCTGCGGCGATTTTCTGCGACCTATCCTGTTGGCGCTTCAACATCAAATAGCGAACTTTGTGAATTGTAATTCATCTCTTTGACCGTATTTATCAATTTTTACCACGTAAATGGTGATGTTCGCTGGGCCGTCTTGGAGACGACTCAAGTACACTCTGAAAACGTGATCGTCCACCGGGGTGCGCTCGGTGAAACAGCCCTCAGGTTGCACTCGGTGACGCAATCCACCGAAAGCGCCCAGTGGAACGAACCACCGTCTGACCGGGGCTTTCGAAAACGAATCGACGACAGCAGTTGGTCTACGGACTCTTTCGATGCTACCGACCCGAGGAGGCCTTTCTACAGTTCGACGTTCCTTCTCTATCGTTTCCCATTGCCCCTCAACGGTTTTGAGGCTGGACTGCATTGTCGCGCCCATGACCGACGCCCTGTTCCTGACCAGCGAGGAGGTTGCGGGACTGGCTTCACCCGCGGAGTACGTCGAAGTAGTCCGTGAGGGCTACCGCCAGCGCGGCGAAGGTGCGCCAGCCCGGCCGCGCGCGAAGCTCACGAACGCCGACCCGCCGGGGATGCTGACCGACTACTCGGCCGTCCTGCCCGAGACGGGCGCGATGGGCGGGTACATGTACGCCGCCGGGTTCGGCGAGGCGGACGCGTGGTTCATGACGCCCCTCTTCGACGCCGAATCGGGCAAGCCCCTCGCGCTCCTCGACGGCGCGAGCATGAACCCGTTCAAGACCGGTGCGGCGGGCGCAGTGGGCGTGGACGCACTGGCCCGCGAGGACGCCAAGACGGTGGCGATCATCGGTAGCGGGTCGCAGGCACGCGGCCAGCTCAGGGCGACCGCGACGGTTCGAGACCTCGAAAGCGTCTGGGTCTACTCGCCGACGAAGGAGAACCGGGAGTCGTCCGCGGCGGAGATGAACGAGCGACTCGACGCCTCCGTCGCCGCGGTGGCCTCGAGCGCCGCGGCGGTCGAGGAGGCCGACGTGGTGATCACGGCCACCACCGCGAGCGAACCGGTGTTCGACGGCGACCTCCTCGCGCCGGGAACCCACGTGACGGCGATGGGCCAGTACCACCCCGAGAAGCGCGAACTCGACGCGACGACTATCCAGCGCGCCACCTACGTCCCGGACCTCCGCGAGCGCGTCCCGCAAGACGCCGGGTCGTTCCTCGCGGCGGTCGAGGAGGGCGCAATCTCGAAGGACCACGTCCGCGCCGAACTCGGTGAAGTCGTCGCCGGGAACGCGCCGGGTCGCGAAAGTGACGAGGACGTCACCGTCTTCGACAGCGGCGGCACCGGCATCGAGACGGTCGCCGCGGCACACATGCTCTACGAGAAGGCGAAAGCAGAAGGGCTCGGATCGGAGATTTCGTTCGCTCCGGCGAGCGAGGCGCTCACGGGGAAGTAGACCGGGAAGTATCGGAGTCGAAGAGGAAAACTAGTCGGGGACGATTCAGGCCGCGAGCATCATCGCCGCGATGAAGTTCGAGTCGGTGCCCGACTTGCTCTCTTGCTTCTTGTGCTTGGCGTTGCTCATGTTTCGGGGGTGCTTCCAGTTCATACATCTACTAAATATTTACTCGGTCTTGAGTATGTTGGTGTGGTAACGGGTCTGTGAGAGTCTCACAAACCATTTGTGATAACGTAGCAATCAAGAACCAGTAGGATATGAAATGAGATTGTAAAATAATAAGATAGAAGATAACAATTAGGCATTCATGAAAGGTGCAGTGTACCGGATTAGAGATCCGGACGGAGACGGCGATGTCGTGATTGTTGATCACGGCTATAAAAACAGTAATCTACACATCTATAGACATGCGGAGTCAGTTCAGGTAAACGACCTCATAGAGCAAGCAGAGGAAGAAGGACTTCAAACGGAGTCCCGAGCTTACTTAGGTCACACCTTATCGAAGCTCCATTTCGACACTAATCCGAATCATCGGTGGGAGTTTACTCGATAAGATCGACAGAGCAAACTATCCGATAACATGACAAGAAACTAATTACAACCCGATAGCTTGTACCAGCGTCATCCCGCTCGCCAGCGCGCCGACCAGATAGCCGCCGATAGCGCCCCCGTTCAGCAGCGGAAGCCCGGCGTGTGCCCGGCCCTTCATCACCATCCAGAGGAGGACCAGCAGGCCGAGGAGCGTCCCGACCATCGAGGTGAGCGCGGGCAGGTTCAGCGCGAGGCCCGAGACGAGGTAGTCTGTCGGTCCGAACGCGGCTGCGCTGGCGACCATCACCGTCGGCATCACCGCGTCGCCGAGTCCGATGAAGAACACGTCGCGCTCGGACGCGTCGGGGCGGTCGGCCTCGGCGTGGGCTTGCCCGCCGTCGGCCGCGCTCGCATCCGTCTCGCTACCTTCTGCGTGGGCGTCGGGCATTCCCTCGTCGTCGAGGAACGAGTACGAGAGCGACAGCGGAATCACGAGGATGACGGGAATCTTGAGGTCCATCACGCCCGAGGCGAGGGTCAGCATGTGCTCGGTACCGTAGACGCTGATGGCGTCGTAGATCGCCAGCACGCCGAGCAGGAGGATGGCCGGAAGGGGGCCGAAGCTGATGCCGAACAGTCCGGCCGCGCCAGCGCCCATCAGGACCCCCGCGGCGTCGATGACGTACCACTCGGGGTGGACCGCCAAGGCTACCGCCACGACCGCTGCGGCCCCGGCGGCGAGGACGTTGAGAGGTGCGCCGGCGACCGGGACCGTGACCCACGCGGGCACGACGACCGAGAAGACGTACCACGAGAGGAGGCCGCTGGTGAAGATGAGCGCCCAGCGGAGCAGCCACTTCACGTCGAGCTTGATGATGGCGAGCATGACCGCGGTCAGGACCAGCACCGCCCCGATGTAGACGAGACTGTTGGTGGGGTTGTCGGGATTCTCGACCTGCTGGTAGCCGGCCTGCTCGAACGGCTGGACCAGCGCCAGCGCGCCGAGTTGGACGAGGACGAACAGCACGACGGTGAACCCGACCGCCGCGAACGCGCGCGTACGAGTCTCCATGCCCGGAGGGTCGAACCCGCGGTCCTTTGCGGTTGCGGATTCGGCTCCGGCACCGAGTCCGTGAGCGCGCTAACGGTTCGTTGAATCCGAAACCGTCTCGTCAGGAGCCAGAGACGGCGAAATCCGGCGGACGTTCCGACCGGATAGCTCTCGTAAGTATGAACTTAACGGAACGTGTCCGTCCGCCGGCAGCTTCCGAACGGAATCAACCGTTACGGGGGTTAAGTTCGGTGGAGGTGGGCTACGCCTAGCATGAGAAAAACAGGGCGTATCGTGACAGTACTGGTCGTCGTCACGCTGATCGTCAGCGCGGGCGGGACGCCCGTCGGCGCGACCGCGCCCACGACGTTCGAGACACGAAACGCGACCCAGAGCCCGCGACTCGACGCACCCGAGGTGCTTCCGACGGCATCCGTCGAGGAGGCGGACGAACTCGTCTCGGATGGCGACGAAACACTCGACCAAGACGACAGGGCGGCACAGGGGCAAGGAGAGGGACAATGGCGTCAAGCCGCCAGACGCGGAGCACGTGAGGGAGCGTCACTCGCCCAAGCCCAAGGGGTCGAGGTAACCCAAGAACAACGGCAAGCCGCCGTCGAGGCTGCGGTCGAGGCGGCCGACGAGTTCCAAAGCAACCAGTCCCAGAACGTCAACGTCCGTCAGATTCAGGTCGCCGCGCGCGGGGCGGCCCACGGTTCGTTGCTCCAGTCGCAGGACGTCAACGTGACCCAGATACAGTCGGCGGTGCGGGGCGCGACCAAAGGCGGACTGGTCCAGATTCAGAACGTGGACATCTTCCAAGGGCAGATTCAGGGCGCGACCTACGGGGCGGCACACGGGGCGCTCGCCCAGCACCAGCGGGCGAACGTCACGCAGATCCAGTACGCTTCTGAGGGTGCTGCCGAGGGGGCCGCCCGGTCCGCCATCGAGAACGAGGTGACCGCGGTCGGCAAGATTCAGGAAGCCGCGCAGGGGGCTGCGTTCGGCGCGTTCGAGGGACGGCCAACCCAGATCCAGGAGGCCGACGCCGAGCAGAGCCAAGAGGCCGACAGCGAGCAGATCCAGAAGGTCAACGTCGAACAGATACAGGCCGCCACTCGTGGGGCCGCCGAGGGTGCGCTCGTCCAGGTCCAGGAGGTCAACGTCAAACAGATACAGGTTGCCGCGCTAGGCGCGTCCAAAGGCGGCGTGAGCCAGCGCCAGACGGTCGACGTCGAGCAGGTCCAGGCGGCCTGCCGCGGGGCGGCCGCCGGGTCGGTCTCCCAGATACAGCAGGTGACCATCGAACAGCGACAGAAGATTACGGTCGAGCAGATTCAGTCGGCCTCACACGGTGCGTCGAAGGGGTCGCTCGTGCAGACCCAAGAGGTGAACGTCGAGCAGGTGCAAGCCGCCGCGCGAGGAGCGTCCAGCGGCGTGCTCGTTCAGATCACCATCGTGCAGATTCAGGTCGTGAACGTCGTCCAGATTCAGGCCGCCGCCGAGGGGTCGGCCGCCGGGGCGAAGACCTCCGCGGTGCAGAATCAGGTCGTGAACGTCGAGCAGGTGCAGGCCGCCTCCCACGGCGCGGCGAGAGGCGGCGTCACGCAGATACAGGAGGTCAACGTCAGGCAGGTCCAGGCCGCCTGTCGGGGTGCCGCGGGCGGCGCGCTCGTCCAGTCGCAGGACGCCGACGTGACCCAGATACAGGCGGCAGCGCAGGGTGCGGCCACGGGCGCGACCACGATAATCCAGCGCCAGGAAGTGAACATCACGCAGATCCAGATCGCCGCGCAGGGAGCCTCGACCGGCGCGGTCTCCCAGAATCAGGTGGCGTCCGTCGAGCAGATTCAGGCCGCCTCCACCGGTGCGGCCAAGGCCGGCGTCGATCAGGTCGTCACCGAGCAGGTCGTGAACGTCCGCCAGATTCAGGCCATCACACAGGGCGCGGCCAGCGGGGCCGCCCGGTCCGCCGCAGAGCGGGGCATCGAAGGCTCGGTCGCCATCGAGACGGCGGCCAGCAACGGCGTGAACGAGACCGCCGAAGCCGTCGAGGAGAACGCGGACGCCGAACCGGAGGAGACGGCCTACGTCATGGGCCTCCACGTCGGCCAGGGCCGCCCGGCGCGCCGGCGCCACGTCCTTCGAGTCGCCGACGTCGTCGGGGAGGCGAGACGGTCACCGTGGAGTCGGTGACCCTGTCCGAAGGCGGCTTCGTCGTCGTCCGGGACGAGAGCGTCGGTGACGACGTTGCCGCCCTGGAAGGCGTCGTCGGCGTCTCGCAATACCTCGAACCGGGGACCTACGAGAACGTGACCGTCGAACTGGACGAACCCGTCACCGAGGACCAGACGCTGGTCGTCACGGTCCATCAGGACACGAACGACGACCAGGACTTCGACTTCGTGGAGGCGGAGGGTGACGTTGATGGTCCGTACACCGAAGACGGTGAGGCAGTGTCCGAGACTGCGGCCGTGAACGTCGCGGAAGAGACGACGACGCCCGAGGAGACCACGACAATCGAAGCGACCACGACGCCCGAAGAGACGACGACAGTCGAGGAAACCACTACCGTCGAGGAGACCACCACTGCTGAAGAGACGACCACAGTCGAAGAAACGACAGTCGAGGAGACGACAACAGTCGAGGAAACCACCACGGTCGAGGAGACGACGCCCGAAGAGACCACGACCGAAGTAACCGAAGATGCGAACGTCACCTTCGCCAACCAGACCTCCGACGGCGAGACGGTCACCGTGGAGTCGGTGACCCTGCCCGAAGGTGGCTTCGTCGCCATCCACGACCAGCGCGTGACGGAGGATGACGTCGTTGGAAGCGTGGTCGGCGTCTCCCAATTCCTCGAACCGGGAACCCACGAGAACGTGACCGTCGAACTCGACGAACCCATCACCGAGACGCAGGCGCTCTACGCGATAGCCTACCGCGACACCAACGACAACGAGACGTTCGACTTCGTGGAGACCGACGGAGAGGTCGATTCGATCTACTTCGAGGACGACCAGGCCGTCGCGCAAGGTGGGGTCGTGACAGTCGAAGCGGACGCGACCGCCGAACTGGAGACGACTACGACGGAGACGGTCGTCGAGGAGACGACGGAGGAGATCGATACGACGACGGAAGAGACAACTACAACCACCGAAGAGACGACTACGACCGAGGAGACGGCCACTGAAGAAACGACCACGACCACCGAAACGGTCGGACCCGCGAACGTCACCTTCGAGAATCAGAGCGCGGACGACGAGGTGACCATCGAGTCCGCCGTCCTCCCGGAGGGCGGCTTCGTGGCGGTGTACAACCGGACCGGTAGCTTCGTCGGCGTCTCGGAGTTCCTCGGACCCGACGAGTACGAGGAGGTGACCGTGGAACTCGAAGCGGAACTCGCGGGTGAGCAACTCCTGCTGGCGGTGACCCATCGCGACACCGACGACAACCAGCTCTTCGAGTTCGACCCCGAGGCGGACGAGTCGCCCGACGGGGCCTATCTGAACGAGACCGACGACCCCGTCTTCGACGCCGCCACGGTGGAGTTCCCGGGCGAAGTGGACGGAACGACGGTCGAGGGGACGACGCTCCCGACCGACGACCAGAGTAGCGACGGCCCGTCGATGCCGAGTCCGACGGGTCTCGGCACCATCGCGGTGCTCGCGGGCGGTGCAGTGCTAGTCGGACGGGCGGCGCGGCGCTGAGCCGGGACCACTCGCTCGCTGTTACCGGGCGACGCTCCGACTACCGCGCGTAGACCTTCTTTCCGAGCAGGCTCGCCAGCGTCACGCCCTCGTCCGGAGAGACGGCCACGTAGGGCTGGGAAAC
>PXSM01000004.1:0-18969 GCA_003023465.1 Halobacteriales archaeon SW_6_65_15
CGGCATGTTCCGCAGGTGGGTTCGGATCGGGTCGTTGGTCGTCTCCTCCTCGCCCGCCTCTCGGGCGTCCTCCAGCAGTTTCTCCTGCTGGGCGGACAGGCCGCGCTCGATTGTTCGCCGCTGTCGCGCGGGAAGCAGTTCCGCGACCTCGTCTACGTCCATGTCCTGCAACTCGTCGAGCGTGCGACCGCGGTAGGTGAACTCACCCTCGCGGCCGGTTCGGTAGTCGCTGTCGCTCATGCTAGTTGCCTCCCCGTCCCGTGCGCCGGGACGAGATGTCCCCGACCTTGCGTCCCGGCGGTGCGTTCCGCGAGACGGACTTGGGTCGGCCCGGGTGCTGGCGGCCACCGCCGCCGAACGGGTGGTCGACGGCGTTCATCGCCACGCCGCGAACGTTCGGCCACTTGGTGCCTCGGGATTTCATCTTGTGGTACTTCTTGCCCGCCTTGACGTGGGGCTTCTCGGTCCGGCCGCCGCCGGCCACGACGCCGATAGTGGCCCGGCAATCGGGCGAGAGCCGCTTGACCTCGCCGCTCGGGAGTTCCACGACCGCGGCGTTGCGGTCGTGGGTGACGAGGTTCGCGCTCACGCCCGAGGCCCGGGCGAACTTGCCGCCGTCGCCCGGACTGCTCTCGACGTTGCAGACCGGGACCCCTTCCGGAATCTCGGCCAGCGGGAGCGTGTTGCCCTCCTTGATCTCGGCGCTGACGCCGATCTGGATCTCCTCGCCGATCCCGACGCCTTCAGGCACGAGGATGAGTCGCTGGTCGCCGTCGCCGGACTGCGTCCGGCTGCCAGAGGGACTTTGTCCCTCGCTGTCCTCGAACTCGACGGCGGCGACCGGCGCGCTCCGGGCCGGGTCGTGCTCGATGTCAACGACCGTGCCGGAGACGGTGTCGGCGTCTTCGGGCTTCTTGTGCGTGAGGTCCGCCTTGTATCGGGGCGACGGGGCGCGGAACGTCGGCGTGCCGCGACCGCGTCGTTGTCCCTGAATTCGTCGTCCCATGTGTCAGAACACTCCGATTCGTGAAGCGACTTCCTGCGCGTCGTCGTCCTCCGAGAGGGTCACCGTCGCCTTCTTGTCGCCGTTCATCGTCACCTGCGTGTTCACCTTCTCGATGGTGACCTCGTACTGGTTCTCGATCTCCTCTCGGATCTCGGGCTTGTCGGCGTCGAGATCGACGATGAACTGGAGCTTGTTCTGGAAGTCCATCTCGTTCATCGCCTTCTCGGTCACCCACGGGTACTCGATGACCGACGTCATCGGTCGGCCACCTCCTCGACCGCGCTCTCGGTCCAGACCGTGAGCCGTCCGGGATGCGCGCCGGGCGCGAGGTCCTCGGCGTTGACCTCCCGAGCGGTCGCCACGTCGGCACCCGCGAGGTTGCGGGCGGCCTTCGACGGCTCCTCGCTCGTCACGAAGAGGAGCGACTTCGGCGTCTTGTACTTGCGGCCACGGGTGGTCCCCTGACCGGCTCGGACCGTCTTGTTCTCCTCGGCGCGCTCGACGTCGGCGTCGACGCCGACCGCTTCGAGGAAGGAGACGACCTCCTTGGTCTTCACGAGGTCCTCGAAGTCGTCGCTCACCACGAGCGGCAGGTCGAGGTCGTCGTCGAAGCGGTGGCCGCGCTCGGCCACGATGTCGGCGTCGGCCGTCGCGGCGACGGCCGAGCGAACCGCCTTCTTGCGCTCCTTGTCGTTGATGTCGAGCGAGCGGTCCTTCTCTTCTTTCGGCGGGTGGGCCTTGCGACCCCCGACGGTCTGGGGTACTCGCGCACCCTGACCGTTCGTCCGGGGGACGTGGGCCATCCCGCGACCGCTACCGGGTGACTCGGCCGAGGTTCGCATCCCGGCGTAGTCGTCTGCCCCGTAGTCCTGCTTGCGGTTTGCCTGCGCGGCGAGGACGGCACGCCGGATGAGGTCCTCCCGGACGGTGGTCTCGAACACGTCCGGCAGGTCCGCGGTGCCGTCTTCCTCGCCGTCGAGGTTGCGGATTGTTGCCTGCATAGTTTATCCCTGATTCGATTCGGTGCTCACGTACCGCACCTCGGGGTCGAGGCGCGGCTGGTCTTTCGGTCGGATGGCAGGGCGGAAGCGCAGGAGGCGCTTGTCCGGGCCGGGCACCGAACCCTTCACGAGCGCGTACGGGCCGTCGACTTCGCCGTAGTTGACGAAGCCGCCGTCCACGTTCACGTCGTCGCCCTCACCGAAGTCGATGAGGCGCTTGTTGAGTTCGGTGCGCTGGTGGTAGCCGGTCTGGCCCTGCTGGGGGACCGTCGAGCGCACGCGGGTCGGGTTCCACGGACCGAGGTTGCCGATCCGTCGTCGCCATCCCTGCCGGGCGTGCTTGCCCTTGCGCTTCTGGACGCCCCAGCGCTTGACTGGGCCCTGCGTCCCTTTGCCTTTCGTCACGCCGCTCACGTCCGCGTACTCGCCCGCGCGGAACACGTCGTTCATGGCGTGTTCCCCGCCGTCGGCGAGGAGGTCCAGCGCGTAATCGACGCGGTCGTCGAGCGCGCCGCCGCCGACGCGACTCTCCATCACGTCGGGCTTCTTCTTCGGAACGTTGGGCAGTTCGCTCGGGACCGTGTGGGTGACGACGCGGAGGTCCGCGACGTCGCCGCTCTCGACTGCGTCGCGCAGTTCGCCTTCGGCGGCGTCGGCGTCGTGGTCCTCCGGCACGTCGAGGGTGCGACTCAGTTCGTCGTGGAACTCGTCGCCCCACACTTCCGTCAGCGGCTTCTTGCCGTACGGCGTCTCTTCGTAGGCTCGCAGAGCGACCGCGCGCATCGGCGGCGTCTCCACGATGGTGACGGGAACGGTCTCCTCCATCCCTTCGCGGGGGGAGTCGGACTCGTCGTTGACCATCACCACGTGGGTCATACCGGCCTTGTAACCCGCGAAGCCCTGGAGAGACGGACTGCCGTCTCCGTCGGGCCACGAGTTGAAGCGCGGAACCTCGCTGGTCGCGCGCTTGCGGGGGCCAAACCCTAGCGAACCTTTGCGTGGTCTGCTTGTTTCTGGCATCGTATCACTTCTCTTTGAGGTTCAGGCAGGCGAGGGAGGCGAACATGGCTTCTTCGGTTCGCACGACCTCGCTGCCTTGATTCGGAACCGCGTTTACCCAGAGGTCAAACCCGCCGGGGGTTTGCGATTCGACTCCGGACTCCGCGTCCGCCTCGTCCCCCGACGCGTCGAGCGTCGGCCACTCGTGGCCGACCTCGTCCGTCGGGAGGTCGAGTATCTCCGGCAGGCCCCGACCCGGGGAGCCGAACGCCACGGTCATACCGTCGCGCTCGGTGCGGCCGACCAGTTCGGTCAACCGCCGGGTCGTCAACTCGACCCCGTGGCGGGACGTCGCGATGCGAACGCCCGCGTCGTCGCGGTCGAGTGCCGCCGGGAGGTCCGCGCGCGTCACCGACAAGCCCGGAGTGGGCTCGTCTACGAGTTTCGCGCGGACCGGACTTCGCGAAGAGATCCTGACGGTAACGCGCTCTCCCTCGCCGACCTCCATTTCTGGCGGCACGACGAGCGAGATCGGGTGTTGCAGTCCGCAATTGACCCGAACGCGCCCTTCAGGTCCGACCTCGGTCACGATTCCCTGTCTTAACGACCCCGAACCGTTCGATTCGGAGCCGGTCAGTGAGGGGGCGCGGAGCGGCGGTAGGACGCCCGCGTACTCCAGTTCGTCCCGCTGGCCGAATACCTCCTTTCGGAGGTAGGGCGGCGTCGCGGCGTACTCCAGCACTGTGCTTACGAACCCGCCACCCCACTTCTCCTCCCCCTCGGGGTCGGGAAAGACCACGAGGCGGTCGGCCCGGAACACCGTCGCCGCGCGGGCGACGTAACCGATCTTGCGAGTTGCCTCGCGTTTGTCTTCGGCTTCCCGGACGAGGGATGACGGAACGAGTACGCTGACGGTCATACCGTGACGCTTCGACGCCCCGTCACTAGACTGTAGCGAATCGTACCGGCTTAGCACCTAAAAGGGTGCCGCTTTGCTCCGGGGATTGGGAGGGCGTCACAAATCTCCTCCCGGCCGAAATCGCGGCTTGAACCGTGCCACCGTCTCCCGATTCTGGTCCGATTCGGAAGCCTTATTTAGTCGGCCGGTACTATCGTGGAATGCAGACGGGCGCCGGTAGTGTAGTGGTATCACGTGACCTTGCCATGGTCGCAACCTGGGTTCAAATCCCAGCCGGCGCACTTCTCTCGAACTCACCTCCGCGCGGAGTCCCATCTCCGCGCAACGAGCGATAACCCCGAATCAACGGCGTCCGAACACAGCGAGGGCAACTAGCAACCCGAGTATGGCGGCGACTGCCCCGAAACCGGGAGTCGTGGCACTGCTGGATGGGGCGTCGGTCGGGGACGAAGTCGTATCTGTTCGTGACGAAGCTGTCTCGCTCTCCGTCGTCGTCGGTGACTGCGTCGGGGCGAGGGTGATCGCGTCGTCGGGATCGTCCCCAGCGTAGGCCGGGTCGACGTCCGGCCCGTCGAACCACTCGTTGTGGTTGGCGTCGCGGTGCGCGACGACGACCACCTCGTCGGCGTCGGTCGGCTCGCTGACGTACGCCGATACAGTGTGCTCGCCGGGGTCGAGATACTCTGTGTGACCGACTACCGGGCCGTCCATCGACTCCTCGTGGAGGACGAGGAATCCACCCGCCGAGAGTGAGGTGTTCACGGTTACGCCGGTGAACTGGCCGTCTTCACCCTCTCCGCTGATCGCGACCGAGGCGCGTCGGTCGGCAACCTCGACGGGGATCGGTTCGTCGAGTAGCGAGTCCCCGTCGAACCGGACGTCGACGGTCACGTTCTCGGCCGCTACCGGCACGGCACCCTCGTCGAACGTGGCGTCGTAGGTGCCCTCGTAGTGGAATTCGTCCTCCTCGGGCGGTTCGACCGTCGCTTGTCGGGTCGACTCGAACGACTCGTCGGTGGCAGTGTCGGGGTCGTCATCGCCGGCGAGAACGACGGTCACGGGCCAGCCCGAACCGACGTTCGTCGTCCCGGATAGCGTGAGGTTCGACGAAGGCTGGACGTGAACCCTGCCGTCCGGAGCCGTCTCGACCGACGCTGACCGTGGCTCGACCGACGTCACTGCGCGCTGTCGTTCCTCTGTCAGCGGCGAATCCGCTGCGAGTTCCGCCCGGACGATAAATGAATAGGGGCTCCGGGTCAAGTCGACCTCGTCACCGTCCTCGCCGCGGGTCGCGCGCACTTCGTCGAGGTCCATCACTACGTAGTAAGTGTCGTTAGCGGCGTCTGCGAACGCGCGGACTCCGCGCCCGTCAAGAACGTGGACGTGTGCGGGTCGCTGACTCGCGCCAGGATTGGTCTGTAGGACCACCAGATTGCCGTGCTCGGATAGTGCCGACAGAACTCTGTCCGTAGTGTTCGAACCGTTGGCGTCCGAGACGGCGCCCGCGAAACCGCGGATTTCGATCCCGAGAACCAGCGTATCCTCGTTGTCGACGCCGGTCGCGCGCGACAGCGACCCGTCGTCAATCGCGGAGCGCACGTCGGCAGCGTCATCGAGGTCCGTCGCGTTCGCCGGTGCCTGCCAAGCACCGACGCGGTCGAGTGACGCGTCGGTCGCGACGGAAGCCGGGGCGACCACGGCTGGTGTCACTCCGGCGAACGTGACGATTGCGGCGAAGAGGACTGCGTGGAGGGCTCGCATACCTTGACGTGCTGTGGCCTCCAACCAAATGTTTTCCGGAGGAATGGCCGAAGATTTATGCTCCGACGCGGTAACCGACCGGCTATGTCCCTGCCCTCCAGACGCCGCGTTCTCCGACGCGTGGGTGCGGTTGCGGCAGTTCCAGGGGTTACGATCGGCATCGGTTCCCGTTCCGGGAGAGGAGTCGATTCGGACGAAGCCGAGTGGCATCGTACCTACGGTGGCGACGGCTTCCAGTGTCACGCACTGAGCGAAACCGACGACGGTGTTCTCGTGATCGGGAGGACCGGTAGCGGCCGGCCGGAGACGCCGTGGATCGCCGAGATCGACGGCGACGGCGAGCCCCGGTGGACGACTACTATCGACACTCCGGGATTCACGTCCGCCGTCGACGCCGTCGAGGTAGACGGTGGCTACACCGTGCTCGGAACGACGGACGAGTCCCCGTCGCTCTGGCTCGTCCGCCTCGACGACGCCGGTCGAGAGCAGTGGCGGCGACGTGAGGAGGGCCCCCACGGTATTCGGGGTCTCCACCCCGCAGACGACGGCTATCTCGTCACCGGCTATCGTGGGAACCCCCAGCGGGTCGACGCCGAGCCGGACGCCTGGGTCCGCGCGACCGACGCCGACGGGCGCACGCGCTGGGAACACACCTACGACGGTAGCTACGTGAGCAACGTCCTCTCGCGTGAAGACGGCTTCCTCCTCGCTGGCGGGGCTACGGTGGCAGTACGCGTTCGGTACCGGACGTCCACCGCCGGGGAATGCTCGTCAGGGCCACCGCCGACGGCGAGTTCGTCTGGCGGCGGACGTACGATGTACAATACGTAGTCGATCTAATTCCCTTCGGCGGCGGGTTTGCGCTCACGGGAGAGCCGCAGAACCGAGATCGATCAGGACGGGACTCCGAGAAGCCCGTCCACGTCGTCAATCGCTGGGGACGGGTTCGAGACACGGTCACGGTGTCCGTCGATCCGGGGGCTCCCGTCGGCTTGTCCCGACTCGACGACGAGGCGCTAGTGGTCGGCGGCTGGAGCGGCGAGGACGGAATCTGGCTGGCAAAGTTCGAACCTGAAGCCGTGGCGTAGCCACCGAGAACCGATTCATCCTCCCGCCGTATCCTCTCAGGTCAACTCGATCCTCATTCGCCTCAGGTAAGCTCGATACCCATGATGTCGCGGGCCTGCTCGGGCGTGGCGACCTCGCGGCCCAGTATCTCGCAGAAGTCGATAATCTTGTTCACCACGTCCATGTTGCGCTGGATGACCTCGTCCTTGTGGGGGTACATCCAGTAGTAGTCCTCGATGCCGATGCGGACGTAGTCCACCCCGCGCATGATGGCCTCCATGGTGATGGGGAGCCAGTTGCGCCCGCCCGAACAGACCCCGATGACGGTGTCGTCGGAGAAGCGCTGTTTGGTCTGTTCGAGGCCCGTGATCATCTCGACGGGCATCCACGGGTCCTGATCCAGCGGCCAGCCGAACGGGTGACCCATGTCGTGGAACACGCAGAGAGGGTCGTCGTCAAGCAGGCCGTGGCTTTCGAGGTCCCGGTAGAGGCGTCGCGTGTCGTACGAACTCCGGACCTTGTGGATGGGCTTGATGTCGTGTTCGCGGTAGAACTCCACGCCCTCCCGCATCCGTTCGGTGTAGCGCTTGGGGTAGGAGTCGAACGGCGGCCAGAGGACGACGCTCCCCTGGATGCACCTGTTGCTCCCGTCGGCCGCCGCCAGTTTCTGCTCGGCCATGTCCACGTAGTCGATGCTGTCGTCCGCGGTCAGTTGCCACGAGTGCTGGACCGACACCACGTCCGTCTCGTCGAAGATACGCCGGTAGATGTCGGCCAGCAGGTCCACGTCGTCCGTCCCGAGGCAGTCCTCCGGGTCGCGGGGATGGATGTGGGCCGCGGCACACCCTGTTTCGCTCGCCTTGATTATCTCCTCGGCCTATGCGTCCAGCGAACACGGGACCGCCGGGTATCGGGTGTCGCCGGCCTCGGTGTAGTTCGGCGGAAGTTCGCCCTCTGGGTAGGCGTCCTCCGGTGGCCGCGCGTCCGGCTGCCAGCCGGGACTCGCGCACTCGATGATGAGCGGTTTGTCGAGGGTGTCGAGTCGCTCTTCGAGTTCTATCGGGTGGCGCTTCGCGATGGTGGAGACGATCTCCGCCTTCGGACAAGGGTCGTCCTCGGTCTTCAGGACGCCGTACTCGTCGGTCGCGGGGTGCTGGTCGCCGCTCTCGCCGGTCTCGGAGCCTATATCCCACGTAACACGGGGTTCTCACAAAGTACTTTGTCCGGAAGTGACCTGGAAACGAGACCGCCGCCGAGCCGCTCAGTTCAGGTCCGCGTCGCGGAACGACCGGTAGCCGACGACGGCGGGGATGGCGATCCAGAGGAGCATCGTCACGACGGCGAACCAGTCCGAGAGGTAGAACGGCAGGTCGCCGCCGACGCGGTTGGACAACAGGAGCGAGTTCATGTCCATGAGTGCGCTGTTGGGAATGTCCTCGACGATGCTCTGCCAGCCGATGATGCCCCAGACGAACTGGTCGGCGAGCGACCCCGTGACCTGGATGTAGGCTTCGAGGGGGTTCAATCGCAGGAGGAAGAAGTACCAGTTCGGTGCCTCGTAGCCAGCGAAGTCGCCTTCGACGACGTAGTGAATGCCAGCGACCGCGGGGTACCAGAGCATCGTGAACAGGATGTAGGAGCCGATGGCTCCGCCCATCGCCTTCATCCGCGAGTCGGTCATCGCAGAGACCCCGACCGCGATGGCGGTGAACGTCCCTCCGAGCAGCAGCGTGATACCGATGAATCCGAGGAAGGTCACGACCGGAACCGAGCCGAACAGGACCAGTGCCATCGCCACGGCGACCGCGCAGGCGACGAGCGTCGCCACGGTGATAACGCCGAGACGGCTCGCCAGTTTCCCAGTGAAAACGTCGCGCCTGTTGTGGGAGAGACCGAACAGCATGCGTAGACTGCCGGACTCGCGCTCCCCGACGATGGCCATGTAACCGACCATCAACGCGATGATCGGAACGAGCAGTTGCCCGCCGATGTTCGAGAACACCGCGATGACGTTCGTCGCGGCGGAGTCCGAGAGGTCGCTCGTCCCGGCCGCCGCGACGATGATCACCATCAGGAGCGCGAACACGCCGACGACGGCCCACACCATGCGCGACCGGACGGCGTCCTCGAAGTCCTTGCGCGCGATCTGTGCGCTCGTCATCGTCCCACCTCCGCGGATTCGGGGTCGCCGCCATCCGCCTCCGTGGGGTCGGGGTCGCCGTCGTCGGCCGTCGAGCCGTCGACTGCCTCGGCGTCGGTCTCGGTGAACGCCGAGAAGAGGTCTTCGAGGGTCACCTCCTCGGTCTCGAAGTCCAGCACCGTCGCGCCGGACTCCACGAGCCGATGGATCACGCGTGCCTTGACCGCCGGGTCGGCGTAGGCCACTCGCAGCCGGCCGTCCGCGAACGTCGCGTCGGTCACCCCGTCGAGGTCGGCCAGGTCCGCACCCGGTCGCCCGTCGAGGTGGACGACGAGCTTCGAGCTAACGCCCGCGGTCTCCCGGAGCCCTTCGAGGGTATCGACGGTGACCAGTTCGCCGTCGTCGAGGATGCCAACGCGGTCTGCGACCGCGGCCACCTGTCCGAGGATGTGACTGGAGAAGAAGACGGTCGTTCCGTCGGCGGCCGCCTCGCGGACGAGTTCCTGCATCCGGCGGATGCCGTGGGGGTCGAGTCCGGAGGAGGGTTCGTCCAGTATCAGCAGGTCGGGGTCGCCGGCCAGCGCCATGGCCATGGCGAGCCGCTGGGCCATCCCCTTCGAGTACTCACCCACCGGCCGCTCCGCGTCCGCGGGGTCGAGCCCGACCCGTTCGAGCAACTCGTTGGGGTTCTCTCTCCCACCGACCGAGTCGAGCGCGAACTCGAGGTGACGGTAGCCCGAGGACCGCTCCCAGAGGTCGAACCCGTCGGGGAGGACGCCCACGCGGTCGAGGACCGCGTCGGTTTCGGCCTGCACGTCGTGACCGAGGACGGTCGCGGTGCCGGCGGTCGGCCGAATGAAGTCCAGTAGCAGGTCGATGGTCGTGGTCTTGCCCGCGCCGTTGGGACCGAGGAAGCCGAACACCTCGCCCTCGGCGACGGTGAGGTCGAGGTCCGACAGCGCCGTCTCGTTGCCGTACTCCTTGGTCAGCCCGGAGGTTTCGATTGCGGCCATCCGTTTCCGACACTTCACATCGACCGGACATGTCACTTTCGGAAGTTCGAGAGCGCGAGAGCAATAATAAATGGTGTTTAAAAAACAAAAACGATTCCATCGGGTTCGGGCGCAGCGTCTTCCTGCCCGCGTGATTCACTCGCGGTCCCTCGGGCCAGACCGCTTAATCCCGTTCGTGCCGTGCGTTATCCCATGGAACTGGGAACCCGAGACACGCTGCTCACCGTCGCGACCACGGTACTGATGCTGGTCGGCATCGCGATGGTCCTCCTCGTCCGGGATTCGGTCGTGACGATGGTCGGCATCGTACTGGTGACCCTCAGCGCTATCGTGTTCATCGTGGACGCGAAGGACCTGATCCTCAAGACCGATCAGGGCGCTGGAGAGTGACCTCGCGAAAGCGGAGCGTCGAGTGAGAAAGTGAGAACGGACGCCCGACTTACAATGCCCGTCGAGCGAGCAGTGCCGCGGTGAGTAGCGCAACCAGTGCCCCGGAGACGCCGAAGCCGGGGATGCCGCCGGAGTTGTCGTCCCGCTTCTCCTGCTTCTGCTCGTCGTCCATGGCACGTTCTCCGCCCTCCGAGACGACGAGGGTGCCCGCGTCGGCCGAACCCACGGCGACCGCGTGCTCGCCCGCCTCGAACGACCGGGTGAACTCGACGGTGGTCTCCTCGCCGGACGCGAGGGTCACCGCTTCGGTCGCGACCGTCTCGCCGTCTACCACGAGTTCGACCTCGTAGGTGCCCTCGCCCGACCCGACGTTCTCGACGGTCGCGGACACCTGCACGTCCTCGCCGGGTGCGACTTCGGTCGCGTCGAGGGTCGCGTCGCGCACCTCGAAGGCGGGGGCGTCGAGGCCGACCGCGTACGTGCCGGTGGCGTCGGCCGACGCCTCGAACTGGTACGCGCCGCCCTGCTGGCCGGTGGACTCGGTCGGGACGGCGGTCCACGAACTACCGTCGTACCGGTACAGTACGACGTTCTTCGGGGAGTCGGCGATTCCGTCGTCCACCTCGAACTGCACCGCCACCGAGTCGAGGTCGGCATCGCCGATGTACGTCGGCGTCACCGTCAGGTAGCCGAGGGTCTCGCCTGCGCCCTCGAACGCGCTCACGCTGGCCGGCGCGGACGCGGCCGACTCCGCCTCCACGAAGAACCGGGACTCGGCGTCGCTGCTCTTCGGCGTGACCGACAGCCCGCGGAAGGTGACGTCGCCGCCCGTCAGGCCGCCGTCGAACGAGACGTCGCCCGGACTCCCCGCGCGGGCGCTCGTGATCTTCGCCTCGGCGTAGCTGTCGGTGAGTTCGAGCACCTCGACGCGCACCGACGGCGGTTCGAGGACGATCTTCGTCTCGTAGGTTCCCGATTCGAGCCCCGTCGCGTCGTAGGTCGCGTACTCGCCGGTGACGGTCGTCGCGCTGTCGTCGGTGACCTCCTCACCGTCGAAGTAGAGTTCGACCGCGCTCGCGTCGACGCCGCTGATGTCGTCGCTGTAGTTGAGCGTCACCGTCTTCTGAGTCGTGTCAGAGGCGAAGCTCTCCCCGTCGGGGGGCGCTTCGTCCAGTTGCGGTGGCTGTTGGTCGTCGGCGACCGCACCGTAGGTCGAGAAGTGCGAGACCTCGGTCACCCAGTAGGTCCGCGTCTCGTTGTTGACGGTTCGCTCCTCGATTCTGGTGTCCAGCAGTTCCCACTTGCCGTTGCTCTGGTTGTAGTAGCTGATGTCCACCTCACCCTCGTCCACGTTCTTCGGGAGGTTCGTCTCCTCGACCGGGATGCCGATGGTGGCGTTGTCGAGGTTGGCGTCCAGTTCGTCGCCGAGTTGGCCGTTCAGGAAGTTCACCCCGGCGAGGTTTCGCGAGAGGGGTGCGAGCGCCGACCGGCTCTCGGTGACGGTCACGGTGCTGTCGAAGCCCGTTTCGTTCGTCCGGAACTCGATGAACAGCCCCGACTTCTCGAGGACGACGGTGGCCGTTCTGTTTTCGGAGACGCTCACGGTCTCGATCTCGGCCGTCGAGTTCGTCTTACCGAGGTTTCCTGCCCGGTCGGCCGCGCTCGCCGTGATGGTGTAGTTGCCGTCGTCGCCGAGGGTGAACGTTCCGTCCCAAGTGTACTCGCCCACCGTCTCGTTCGGGGTCAGGGTGACCGTCTCGTCGTTTCCGGCAGTCGGCTTCTCGACGGTTGCGTCGATGTTGCCGGAGTCAGTCTGAAGTTCCTCGTCGCTCCGGAGGATCACCCTGCCCTCGTTACCGACCTGCTCGACAGTCGCGCCGAGGTCGGGCGCGTCGCGGACGTCCGAGACGTCGCCGACGGCACTCCAGCTCGTCCCGCCGTCGGACGAGGTCCCCGAGACGGGCACGCGGAAGTTGGCGAAGTCGGCCGACAGGACGAACGTCATCCTATCGACAGCACCGGGCGTCCCGTCCGCGGTCCCCTCGAAACCGACCGTGCCGTTCGTGTGGACGGGACCCTCCGAAGAAGTCGGGTCGGCCGTCGCGCCGACGGCGGTAATGGTGGCTGTCGGCTTCGTATGGTCCACGCGGATCGTCGTCGCGGTCTCGTTCACGTTTCCGTTCGCGTCGGAACTGCGAACCACGACGTCGTACTCGCCACTGACGACCGGCGTTCCGCTCCGGTCCGTCGCGTTCCACGTCACCGTGGTTTCGGCTTCCTGCTCGGCAGACGAGAGGTCGCGTTCGTGGACGACGTCGCCGGTGCTCCGCTCCTCGATCAGGAGTTCCGTCGTACTCGGACTGACGTCCGTTCGTTCGACGGCGATTGCAACCGGATTGTACTGACTGACCCGTTCGCTCGGCGACGACTGGACCGAGACTCGAGGTTCGGCACTGTCGTAGCCACGGAACGCGTCGAACGTCGTGACTTCGGCGGTGTCACCGTTGTTCTCGGTTATCTGGAGTGCCAAGTTCACCCGTCCGAAGTACCGGCTGGGGTCGGCGGGAGTCAGGGTCGCTTCGTACGTGTCGTCGTCGACGCGGGTGACCGACGCCTGCGACCAACCACTCGAATCCTCGAACGGCACCGAGGTGACGCTGCTCGGTGCGAGCCACGCACTCACGTTCGAAGCGTCAACGTTGGTCTGATTTTGCACCGTGAACCGAACCGTCACGGGATAGACCGAAGCGGTACCGTCGAGTTCCATCCCCGAGACGTTCACCCGCTCCAGCAGCGGCGGAGTGTTGTCCCCGCCGGAGTCGTACGTCGTCTCGAAGGTCGAAACCGTCCGGGTCGAGAGCGGCATCCGCGGGTTGTCCCCGCGAAGCTCGACCGTAACGTCCGTGCCGGAGTTTACGGATATCGGGGTGTCCTCTCCGACGTCGATGCTGCCCCAGGTGTCGGACGCCACGCGTTCCGTCGAGCCGTCGAGGCGGACTTCCACGGTGTCGTCGGATTCCCAGTCGTTGAACCGCCACGTCCCGTTCGTCTGACTGCTCTGGGGAACGGCGGTGAAGTTGAGACTCCCGCCGGAGATGTCCCATCCGGTCACGTTCCCCGTGTACGGGTGCCTGTTCGCGTCGGCATCGACGCGTTCGCCGGTCTCGTACACGGTCGTCGGCGAGTAGAGTCCCCAATCGCTGTCCCGGTAGACGGTCTGTGCGTAGCGACCGACGTTCGGGGTGGTGTAGATCGTCTGCGCCTGACGGTCGGCGAGTTCGCCCGCGAACGCGAACCCGACCATCGGACGCCACTTCGTATTCATCGCGTAGAGGGAGGTGCTGTAGGACTGGGACTCCTCACTCCGGTAGTAGGAAACGTTCTTCGCCGCGAGCTGGTCCCGCGTCGCGTCGAACGTTTGAGCGCTGGACACCCCCGTCGTCGCGTGTATCAGGTGATAGATAGTGGACGCGTCGTACGAGTCGGGGGCATCCGTGGCGGCCTCGGGAACGAGGATGTGCTCGACGCTGGCGTTCAGTCGGTCGTCCGCACTGAACCGCGCCGTCCGACTTTCGGCGGACCGGGTGATCAGCCCACCTCCGTACCAGCCGTTCGACGCCGTCTGCTTTCCGTAGTTCACCTCGACGGTCTTGTTGTACAGCGGACCGTGAGTCCGGGTCAAGTCGTCCGTATTCAGTTGGTACTCGACCGTGTTGGACTCGTCGAGCGTGATCCTCGTGTTAGACGTGATCGAAACCTCGCGCGAAACGACGACGCTCTGGCCAGTACTCTCGTCGACCCCGTGTGAGACGACGTTGTATTCGCCCCCGTCGAGGAGCCGATAGGTGGTCTTCCCGTCCTGGATACTGGTGAGACCGCGGTATCCGCTCACTCCGAAGGTGCTACTCTCGTTAGCGAACAGCCAGACGACGTCGTGCTCGGTCGAGGTCCCGGCGATTCCGGACTTCTCGACCGTCACCTCGTGGGCGCGAGCGTATCCGAAGATGGCCGTGTACTGGTCCTCGTCGAACGAGAGCCGTCCCGAGTACACTCCGGCAGCGGCGCTCGTGTCCACCGTGAGTTCGAGGTGTGCGGTCTCGCCGCCGGACAGCGTTAACGTGGTGCGGTTGACGTTGACCGTACCTGTGTCGCCGCTGATGGACGTCGCCGACGCCGAGACGTTGAGCGTCGTCTCCGAGTTGCCGAGGTTTTCGACGGTGACCACGCGGGACGCGGTCGTACTGCTCGTGTAGGTCCCGAAGTCGATAGTCCCGGGCGTCACCACCACGTCGCTGTCGACGGCGTCCGTGGCGTTCACCATCCCGGCTCCCTGCTTGTACTCGTTCACGCTGGTTTCCAGCGGGTCCGCGGTCGTCGTGAGCACGCTCTTGACCTGCTCTGCGGACCACGATGGGTTTCGTTCGAGCATCAGCGCCGCGGTTCCCGTCACGACGGGCGCGGACATGCTCGTCCCGCTGGCGGACGTGTAGTAGTCATCCACCGGGGACCCCATACTGGTTCCGCTCGCGCGGGCACTGACGATACCCGCTCCCGGAGCCACGAGGTCGGGTTTCAGGTACACGCCGTACGGAGTCGGCCCCCGAGACGAGAAGTCCGTGATGCCACCGGACTTGTAGGTCGCTCCGACCGTGATCGCGTGTTTCGTCACGCCCGGACTTCCGACAGTCCCGTACCCGTCTCTGCCCGAGTTGCCGGCGGAGACGACGACCGGAACTCCGTTGTTGTAGGCGTAGTCAACTGCATCGGTGTAGGGATCGTTCGAGCGCAGCCCGTCGGGTGTGCCGCCGAGGCTCATGCTCAGAACGTCCGCGCCGTTGTCCACGGAGTACTCCATACCGTCGATGATGTCCGACGTGTATCCGTACCCGCCTTCGCCGAGCACTCGGATGTTGTACAGTTCGGCATCGGGTGCGATACCGGTGTATTTGCCGTCGCTCTGGCTACCGTCGCCAGCGATGATACCTGCGACGTGGGTGCCGTGGCCGTACAGGTCGTCGGTCCTCCCTTCGCCAGTGAAGTCCTTCTGATGAGTGACCGCGTCGTCGATGTCGGGATGGGTCTCGTCGATCCCGGTGTCGAGGACGGCGACCGTCACGCCATTCCCGGTGACGCCGTACTTTTGGCGGGCCTCCTCTGCGGAGACGATGCTCGGTGCGTCGTCGAGGTCGACCTCGTACTTCACGTCGAGCGACACGCGCTCGACAGTTTCGCTATCGGCGAGCGCGCGGTACGCCTGTCGGGCGTCGGACTTCGATATCTGGCCCGCCGCCGCTCCGATGCTCTCTAGGGTCTGCGTCTTCTCGGTTCCCGCGACGGAGTCGAGCACGTCGACGGAGTCGGATTCTCCGCCCAAGGTGGAGTACCGGTCTTGCTGCGTTTGACTCACGATGACCGGAATCGAACCCGTTTCTCCGTCGGTGACGTTCTGTCGAACCAGCAGGTCGACGTTGAAGAGGTCACGGTCGAACGTGTCGAAATCGACACTCTCGGGGAAGACGTAGGTTCCGTTCGGGGTCGAAACTCGATGCATCGTGCCGTTCGCGTCGGCACGATACAACGTCCGACGCTCGGTCTCGACCACGGTCACGGTCTGGCCCGTGATGAGCGTCACGTCGGTCGTGGTCGCGTTCTCGGGAATCGAACGACTCTGCCCCGTTCCGTTCCGCGAGGCGGTCGCGTTCGAGACCGCGGTCACCTCGGCGTCGGCGACCGATGCCGGATGCTCGGACGACTGGCCTCTATCGCTCGTCCCCGGCGTACTCACCGACTCTGCTGGGACCTCCTCCACTTGGACTGGACCTACCGAGGAGTCGGACGGGGTCGGACTATCCATCGCGAACGCGGGCGCGGCGGCGCTGGTCACCAGAAGAATCGAAAGTAGGAGCGCCAGCACACCCGCAGTCGGACGACTCGTCTCGCGTCGCGTCGATTTTTTGCTCATATTGGTGCTGACCGACAGATATAACGCTCATTATTTAACCACACCTAATGTTATCAAATCCGATAACGCGAAGAAGGACCCGGTAGCGATTTGACGGTCCCGGTCGTCTGCCCACTCGTGACTGCAATCGCACTTCTGAGCGTCGCACCCGTCACGGAAGGTAGCATGGCCGAGGAGGTCGCCAAGGCGGTGGCCGCGCTGGACGACTTCGACGTGTCCTACGAGACCAATCCCATGGGAACCGTCGTCGAGGCCGACTCCGTAGACGAACTGTTCGCCGCCGCGCAGGCCGCCCACGAGGCGGTCGAGGGCGACCGCGTGAGCACCTTTCTGAAGATAGACGACAAGCGCACGCGCGAGCAACGCGCACACGAGAAGGTCGATGCCGTCGAAGACGCACTCGGCCGGTCGGCGAAGCGGAAACGAGAGGAGTGATCGGACGAGGACCGGCCCGAGAGTCGCGCCGGACCAGTCTGCGTCCCGGGTGCGCGCTCAACCGAGCAGGAGGCCCCGCGTGGTCCTCCGGAGGAACGTCAGGACCGGGCGACCCTTCGGCAGTCGGTACAGGTCGCCCAGTTCGTCCTCGGAGAGCGTCTCCGGCTCGAAGTCGTCGGCGTTCAGGTTCCGGACGGCCGTCGCCAGCATCTCCTCGGAGGCGTCGTAGAGGCGGCACCGAACGGCATTCCACGTCGGCGCGTCGCCGATAGCGACCCGTCGGTCGGCGACGATCTCGCCGCCGTCGAGGGTCTCGTTGATGCGCTGGACGGTGACGCCAGCCGTCTCCCGGCCGTGTACGTACTCCCAGAAGCCCATCGGCTGGCCGCGGTACTCTCGCAAGTTCCCGTGGTGGAAGCTGAGTACGCCCATCTCGGGCGCGGTCAGGGCGTCGCCGACGAGGAACCCGAAGCCGAATCGAATGCCGACGTCGGTCTCGGCCATCCGTTCGACGGGGAACTCCGGGAGCGCGTTCTTCCAGCCCTCGACGGTGTTCGGTTCGCACGTGATCCACTCGGCGTCGGCAACGCCGTCGAGTTCCCGGACGGGAACGCGCTCCAAAGGCGGCAGGTCGTCGCCGAGTAGCTCCAACGCCGCCGCGACGACGCCCCACTCGCGGAGGTCGAACAGACGTCGAACGGCCTCACCGGTCGAGCGCTCGTCGGCGCAGGCGTTCTCGACGACCAGCGATATCTCGGCGTCCGTCTCCGCGAGCATCCGCTCGACGGTCCTCGCCGCCCACGCCGGCACTGTCTCCGGGGGCGTTAGCAGGCACACCTGCGTCGGGTCTGTCGCATCCGTTCGGTCGGTCTCCTCCGTCCTGTCGGTCGAATTCGTCTCCATATGGTCGGTCAGATTCGTCGTTTCCGTCTGGTTGGTCGAACTTGTTGTCCCCATCTGGTCGATCCGGTCCGTCGTCTCCATCTGGTCCGTCGCTTCAGTCATAGACTCTGACTCGTTCTTTGTTCTCGTGGTCCGTTGCGTCGTCTAGGCGAGGGTGGTCGGCTCTCTCGGCCGCGTGAGGACGGTCGGCTCCCCCGTCCGCGTACGAGGCGTCGGCCGCTTCGTCTTCGCGGAAGTCGTCGTTCAGTTCCGCCATCGTGAGCACGCGGACGTCGCCACTGTCGCGCCTCGCCGCCAGTTCTTCGAGGAACGACCGGACGACCGGCCACTGGTACTGGTTCGAGAGATCGTAGAGGTGACACCACAGGTGGCAGTGGCCGTCGGTCTCGACGGCCGCGTCGATTGCTCGGCTGAGGTACTGGCGCTGGAGAGACTGCCTGACCCGAACCGGGAGAAGTCGGAACGGAGCGAGGGGGTCGCGTTGGCCGGACGGAAGCGCCGACGACGTGAGCGAGGGGTACGCCGTACAGTACGTCTCGACCACGCCATCGACCAACCTCGGCTCGAACGTCGGATGGGGGCCGTACAACAGCTCCACGAGCCGTCCCGGGCGGCTCTTGTCGCTCGTGTCTCGACTCATCCGCATGATCTCGATACCGGCCTCGCGGAGCGTCTCCGACGACGGTCGGCTGTGTCTCGGCGGGACGATGGAGACCGTCTTCGAGCCCGTGACGGTCTCAATCTGCGACTGGGCTCGGTCGAGTTCCCAGCCGACCGTCTCCTCATCGACCGTCTGGCACGGAACGTGGGAGTAAGTGTGCGTACAGAGTTCGTGACCGGACGGGCGGTCCACTATATCCCGGACCATCTCTGGCGCGTAGAACAGCGGGTTCACGCTCGCGTCCGTCCCCGGGTCGGCGTCGAACCATCCGTCTCGATGCGGACCTTCGTGAGAGCCGTCGCAGGCGGACTGAAGCAAGTGACCCACGACGTCGAACGATATCGGGACGTCGAGCGCGTCGGCGCAGTTCAGCAGGCGAGAGAGGTACGCCCGTTCGGCCGACCCGTCCGCACTCAGGTGCGGGGCCGCGTCGAGGTCGTGGACGCCCCACCCGAGTTCCACCTCTATGCTTAGCGTGACTTTGCCACCCATGTGTTCCGGTGAAAGCTGGGATTTACTTTGTAATGCGGAACCTGTATCCCGATAAACACTGCCTGCGCGTGCTCACTGTCACCCAGCCGCCAGTAGCGCGAATGTCAACCAGCCACCAGTACACCGACCTCGACAAACCACCGGTAGCGCGAATACTGACCAACCACCGGTAACACCGCGACGGGCCACCAGTAGCACGAATATCGACCAACCACCGGG
>PXSM01000004.1:18993-23266 GCA_003023465.1 Halobacteriales archaeon SW_6_65_15
GTCGTCGAGCGCCCGGGGGCTTTCTAAGACGAAGTAACGTCGTCGATAGTCGGAGTGCAGGGACAATCGAAAATCGCTGAGAGAGGTTCGATAACACGGAGTGGGAGTCGAGCCATCTGATAAACTGTTTACGGGGCGACGCCCAAGCCACGCACATGGACAGTCTGAATCGGAACGCGCTGGAACTCGCCGACGAGGCCCTCGACTTCGCCGAGGAGCTGGCCATCGGGGCGCGGGAACTCGACAACGGAGCCACCGTGCTCGACTTCGGTCACGAGTTCGACGGCGGAATCGAGGCCGGGCTCCTGCTGGCCGAGCTACAGACCGCCGGACTCGCCACGGTGCAGTCCCGACTGGACGAGGTGGTGGGCGCGCCCGTCCCGCAGGTCGAACTCTCGACCGACCACCCGGGACTGGCCCTCCTCTGCTCGCAGAAGGCCGGCTGGGAGGTCAGCACCGAGGACTTCGAGGGGCTGGGGAGCGGTCCGGCCCGGGCGCTCGTGGCCGAGGAGGACGAGTTCGCCCGCGTGGGCTACGAGGACGTCGCGGAGTTCGCGGTGCTGGCGGTCGAGAGCGACGACTACCCCACCGCGGCGGTCGCCGAGCACGTCGCCGACCTGACGGGCGTCGATGCGGGGAGCGTCTTCCTCGCGTCGGTCCCCACCGCGAGCGTGGCCGGGAGCGTCAGCGTGGCCTCCCGGGCGGCCGAGATGGCCGTCTTCCGCCTCTCGGAGCTGGGCTACGACCCGCTGGACGTGGTGAGCGTCACGGGGTCGGCCCCGGCCGCGCCGGTCGCCGGCGACGAGGAGACCGCCATCGCGCGGACCAACGACGCGCTGGCCTACGGCGGGCGGGTCCACCTGACCGTCCGCGAGGAGTTCGACCGCTTCGACGAGATCGTCTCGACCGCCAACGACGAGTACGGCACCCACTTCGCCGACATCTTCGAATCTGTGGACTGGGACTTCTACGAGGTCGATGAGAGCGTCTTCGCGCCGGCGCAGGCCACCGTCAACGTGGTCGGCGGCGACACTCACGTCGTCGGCGAACGCGACGAGGACCTGCTGGCCGAGAGCTTCGACCTCTGAGAGAGGAGGACGAGGAAGGGAGATCAGACATGCAGTTCAAACTCGTCCCCGAACCACCCGAAAGCCTCGACTTCGTGGCCGACGCCCAGCGAGCCGTCCCGCTGGTCCCCGGTAGCGAGGACGACTGCTGTGCCCGGATGCTCGACCGGACCGACCTGTCGAGTCGAGACCAAGCCCGGACGTGGTTGACCTTCCTCCGCGCGCTGGGTCTCGCGGAAGAGGGGTCGTCGGGGTTCACCCGAACGCGGCAGGACCCCGAATCGGAGTTCCTTCAGGAGCGGTTCCGCGAACACGTCTTCGGCGTGCCGGCGGTGCTGGAGATTCTGGCGAAGGCGGAAGAACCGCTTTCCGCCGAGGAGGTGTTCGAGGAGTTCCGCGACGAGGTGCCGACGTGGGAACATCACAAGAACCCGAACTCGTGGGAGGAAATCTGGGGCGAACGCGTGGCGTATCTGTTGGAGTGGTCCGCATTGCTGGGACTAGCCGAGAGAGTCGGCGCGAAGTACGCGCCCGGAGGAGACGACGAGGAGTACGTGTCCGGGTGACGCCGTCGAAAGGGTCGGGTCTGGTGAAACCACCGCCTACTGTACGGATTCGTGGAGACGAGTCCGAGTGGTTACGCCACTGATTTCGAACCGTGCTCCGCCCCACTCGCTCTCGGTGACGGTCAGCGTCCAGTCGTGAGCGTCGGCGATTTCGGAGATGATCGCCAATCCGAAGCCCGTACCGTCGGGGCGAGTCGTGTAGCCGGACTCGAGGACCCGATCTCGTTGGTCTTCCGGAATGCCCGGGCCGTCGTCCGCGACGTAGAATCCGGACCGCTCGTCGAGGGCACCGACCGCGACGGTCACGTCCTCGGCACCGTGCTGGACCGCGTTCCGGAACAGGTTCTCGAAGAGTCGTTGCAGTCGGTCCGTAGCGCCTTCGAAGGCGAGGTCGCTTTCGACGCGGAGTCTCGCTTCAGCGGTATCGACCATCTCCCAGGCCTCATTTGCGGACGAGGACAGGGTGACGGGTTCGTGGTCCTCGACTGGCTGTCGCTGCCGTGCGAGCGTGAGAACGTCGGCGATGATGTCCTCCATCCGCGTCAGGGCCGCACTCGCCGTGTCCAGATTCTCGTCGTCGCCGTCTAGCTTCTCGTGGGCGAAATCGACGTGTATCTGGGCGACGTTGAGCGGATTGCGCAGATCGTGGCTAACCACGTCCGCGAACGCTTCGAGTCGTTGGTTCTGCTCCTCGAGGGCCTGCTGGGAGGTTCGCTGCGGCGTGACGTCGTTCATCGAGATGATCCAACCGACCGTGGAACCGCGTCGTTCGATTGTTCGCCGACGCAAGTCGAAGAACCTCCCGTCCCCCTGACCGAGAGTAATCGTCACCGGCCCCTCCTCGGTGCGTAGGTGTTCGTACCCCGGAACGGCAACCTCCGCCTGCTCGCCAATCGAAAGTGGCTCCCGCTCGAGCGACTCGCTCGCGGTTTCGTTCGCGTACCGGACCGTCTCGTCCTCGTCCAGGATGACGATTCCGTTCGGCGACTGTTCGACCGCGGTTCGGTATCCGAGCGGGCGGATGTCGAATAGTTTGTATCGGAACACCGCGATACCGAACCCGAGAGACGTGAAAGCCAGCGAGGCGGGGACGAGGTTGACGCCGACGCCGCCGGGTGGATAAACGTCCGTGAGTTCGAGATATATGACTACCGCCGGCGGAACGATGCCGACGAGGAGGGACGCGACCTGATTTCGAGACGACCAGCCTGCTCGGAGCGCGTACCAGCCGATAACACCGACCGCGAGGAGGTCGAGGACCAGTCCGTACGCGATGCGGACGACGGATGCCGGCCCAGATTGGACCTCCAGCGTGGTCAGGCCGCCGTGGGTTATCAACTCCCAGTCGAGTATCCCAATCGAGTTCGGATTGAAAAACAGGGCCAACAGGGTGAGGACCGGGAGCGTAAAGATCACCGCGAGCGTCCGTCGCGAGAGCCATTCGTCGTTGTCGGTGTACGCGAGCGCGAAGACGAGGAACATCGGGCTGGCGAAGGTACTTCCGACGTGAAACGCTTTGAACGCGAGCAACTTCACCGCTGGGTCGGAGCCTAGAACCTTGAATGCCGTCAGTGACGTCCAGATGGCGATAGTGACGTTCAATCCCACGAACGCCAGCGTGACCGGCCGACCGCCGTTCCGGTAGACGTGCGCAGTCCCGTATGCGACCAGAACCATCGAAATGACTGCGGAGAGCAGCATCGGATACATGTAGACGGTGTGCTGCCACTCCATACCCATTGTCAGTAAAGATAATGGATAAATCTTTCCGACAAACAGGTACGTCGGTTGAAACATCTCGGCGCGCGCTGCGGACGGGTACAGCGGATGCAGACGGGACTAATGAATACGGACGGAGATAGTGAATACGGGCTGAATACGGCCTAGTGAAGACATGGGACGCTACGGACGGCGACCGATAGCCCTCGTGACGGTCTCGGCAGGGGCGTCACGTCACCGAATCTTCCGCACGTTACTGATGTCGAACCCGCCCTCGTGAATCTCCGTCTCGAATCGGATGATGTCCTCCTCCTCCAGCCGCGACAGCACCCCGCGGAACTCCCGGACGAACATCACCCGATCCCGTTCATTACCACCGGTCTCCCACTCGAAGGCGATGGTACCGTCGGTCGCGCCCATCAGGCTCCCCATCTCCTCGTCGGTCAGCGCCTCCTGATTCACCAGCACCAGAATCAGCCCGTTCCACTCCCGAGAGGCCTTCTGGAGACCCTTGACGAGGAGGCTGACGTCGCTCCAGTCGAGGTGCTCGTTCGGCGCGCGGGCGAGGTCGGTCAGCGAGTCGATGACGACGAGGTTGCCCGGCGCGTGTTCGTTGAGGTACTCGCCCAGTGCCTCCAGCACGCCCCGGCGGTCGTTCTCCCGCCCGAGGTCGGTGATGGTCTGGGTCCGGCGGGTGTACCACTCGCGGGGGATGGCCGAGAGCTGGAAGTACTCCTGACTGAAGTCGGCGAACGTCACCGCTTCGCCGCCAGCCTCGACGATGTCCCCGCTCATGGTGAACGCGATCTCCTGTCGGAGCTCCTCGCCGCTGTCGGTGAACGAGACGTAGTGGATGCCCTCGGGGACGGTCGCCCGGTCGTCCACCTCGCCGTAGTGGAGGTCGAACTGCTCGTCGTCGGT
>PXSM01000004.1:23302-24233 GCA_003023465.1 Halobacteriales archaeon SW_6_65_15
AGCAGAACTCTCGGGCACCGGCCCCGACGTCGCCCGCCAGCAGGACCACGCTTCCGGGCGGGGCACCGCCGCCGATGATGTCGTCCAGCCGGGAGACGCCGAAAGGAACTCGGTCCATGCGCTTCTCCTTCGAGTCGTCTCGTTCGGGGTGCTTGGGTCTTTCGTCTGCTAGGGGTGTTCTAAGGTTCTCACCCCTATAGGAATTTATAGATTGTCTAAAGGTGTGTTTGAATAGTTTTATACTCATCAAATGATGTTCAGGAAGGGAAAAAGCAAGGCAAACAGAATGCTGGTAATGAGCTAGCTACTCCCGAAACCTAGGGATGAAGCCCTCGCTCGGTTCGGGCGCGGTGCGCCCTCACCGTCGCTCCCCCTTCATCCGCCAAGGTTTACAGGTGGTCTCCATTGAGACCACCGCAGGCACGCGCCCCCGCGCCTCCCCGCGTTGCTCACGGCTTCGCCGTTCGCGTGCCGAGACGCGTCGCGTCTCGCGGCTCGGCCACAGGGGCCTCGCGGCGCGTCCAGTTGGATGATTACCTAGCTCACCCGTGGATGGTCACGATTCGCGAAACTCGTTCCCGAAATCACGGGATTCCGATGCCCGCCAACCCCACAACCGCTCCAATCACTGCAAAACGTTAACCGGTCCGAATCCAAAGACGAACGTATGGCACCGCTGTTGGACTCGCTCCCGATGTTGCTCCTCGTCGCTGGCGTGGCGCTGGCCATCGCCGAGGCGCTGATTCCGGGCGCGCACTTCGTCGTTCTCGGGGTCGCACTCGTCGCCGCAGGACTGGTCGGATTGCTTCTCGGACCGCTGGCCTCGCCGATCCTGCTCGCCGCGCTGGTGCTGGCCTTCGGCGGGGTCGCTCTCTACGCCTACCGCGAGTTGGACCTCTACGGCGGCAAGGGGGTCGCGCGCACCCGCGAC
>PXSM01000004.1:24252-26442 GCA_003023465.1 Halobacteriales archaeon SW_6_65_15
TCCTCTACGGCGGCAAGGGGGTCGCGCGCACCCGCGACTCGGACTCGCTGAAGGGCCAGACCGGCCGCGTCACCGAGCGCGTCACGCCCTCCGAGGGACAGATCAAGCTCCACGAGGGCGGCTTCAACCCGTTCTACGCCGCCCGGACCATGCGCGGCCAGATCCCCGAAGGGGCGGAAGTGATGGTCGTGGACCCCGGCGGCGGTAACGTCGTCAAGGTCGAACCGCTCGAATCCATCGAGGACCCCATCGACCGGGAACTGCGCGAGGGGCGCAAATCGTCCGCGTCGGACCGCGAGCGCCCGGACCGCGAGCGCGAGACCGACACCGAAGGGACCTGACGAACGACGGCGCTCGAACCGGCGAAAATTTCGTCGTCCGCCGGCGGACGGTCAGGGGGAACGCTTAACACCACATCTTTCTAACATCCGGGTATGTTGGTTCCACTACAGGCCGCAGTGGGTGGCTTCACGGTAGTCGCCCTGCTGTTTCTCGCACTGGCCGTCATCACCATCTGGCAGTCGGTCGAGATCGTCGACGCGACCGAGAAGCGCGCGCTGACCGTGTTCGGCGAGTACCGGAAACTGCTCGAACCGGGCATCAACTTCGTCCCGCCGTTCGTGAGCGCGACCCACCGGTTCGACATGCGGACCCAGACCCTCGACGTGCCCCGACAGGAGGCCATCACCCGCGACAACTCGCCGGTGACCGCCGACGCCGTGGTGTACATCAAGGTGATGGACGCCAAGAAGGCGTTCCTCGAAGTCGAGGAGTACAAGGTCGCCGTCTCCAACCTCGCCCAGACCACCCTCCGTGCCGTGCTGGGCGACATGGAACTCGACGACACGCTCAACAAGCGACAGCAGATCAACGCCAAGATCCGACAGGAACTCGACGAGCCCACCGACGAGTGGGGTATCCGCGTCGAGAGCGTCGAAGTCCGCGAGGTCAACCCGAGCAAGGACGTCCAGCAGGCGATGGAGCAACAGACCTCCGCGGAGCGCAAGCGGCGCGCCATGATTCTGGAAGCGCAGGGTGAGCGCCGGAGCGCCATCGAGACGGCCGAAGGTGACAAGCAGTCCAACATCATCCGGGCGCAGGGTGAGAAGCAGAGCCAGATCCTCGAAGCGCAGGGTGACGCGGTCTCGACCGTCCTGCGCGCGAAGTCCGCCGAATCGATGGGCGAACGCGCGGTCATCGACAAGGGCATGGAGACGCTCGAATCCATCGGTCAGGGCGAGTCCACGACGTTCGTCCTCCCGCAGGAACTCTCGTCGCTCGTCGGGCGGTACGGCAAGCACCTCACCGGCAGCGACGTGAAGACCGACGGCGAGGAGCTCGACAGCCTCGACTTCGACGCGGAGACCCGCGAACTCATCGGTCTCGACAACATCGACGAGATCCTCGGCCAGATCGACGAGGAGGCCGAGATGGACGTCGAAGCGATGGAGCAGGAGGCTCAGGCCATCAAGGAGGGCGAGGACCCCGCGAGCATGAAGAGCGCCGACGAGATCATCGAGGAGATGGACGAGGACGACCCCGATCTGGAGGACGTGCAGACCGAGATGGACGCGGAACTGGAGAAGTAAATCGCGCCCTCGTTTTCCCGTCCGTTCGTCGCCCATCGAGCAGCGCGTCGAGCCCCGATTTCGACGCCGAGAAACCGGATTCTGGGCTCTGAATCGTGACGGACGGTTGAGACGACGGTCTTCCAATCCCCGGTGAACTCCCATTACGGCCGGTCCCGACCGCGTCCCGGACCTCTCGTCGTGCGACCACCTCCCAAGCCGAAGGTGTTTTAATCCTCCGGAACGACCCTTTTTCTGTAGATGGTTGAGCGCTCCGAAGTGGATGAAAATAAGCGGGCGACGCTGCGTCGGTTCGCGGTCTTGGGGGCCGCGACGCCGTTAGCGTCGTTCGGAGCCCGCGCGGAGAGCGACGAAAGCGAGGCTCGCAGTGCCATCGCGGGCTACGTCGCCACCACGCCGGGCGCGCACTTCTCGAAGATACGCGACGACCTGCAACTGGGGACGGGGGAAGCCCAACATCACATCCGGCAACTGCTCGACGCCGGAGTCGTCGAGAGTCGCCGCGACGGCGATTATCGACGGTTCTACCCCGCAGACCAGTTCTCCTCGTTCGAGCAGGTCGCGCTTGGCTATCTCCGACGGGACACGCCCCGCGGGATGC
>PXSM01000004.1:26661-33651 GCA_003023465.1 Halobacteriales archaeon SW_6_65_15
CTCGTCTCGGAGAGGGGTCGCTGAGGCGACCAAGCTGAACGCGACCGGGCGGCCCCTTTATCCCGCCCGATAGTGGTTTGACGAGGCGGGCGCGCTCTTGTGGACGGTGCCACCGAGCGCATCTCGATAGGACACTCGGACTCTCTGGATGGTCGGTCGTCCCGTAGCTTTTCAGTCGCGCCGCGCTTCTCTCGGGACATGGAGACCGTCGCAGTCACGGGCGGCAACGGCCAGATCGGCTCGGCCGTCCTCTCGGAACTCGCCGAGCGGGGGTATCGAACCGCCAACCTGAGCCGGGGGTCCCGTCGCGAGGAGGTCGCCGACGAGTACCTTCGGACCGACCTCCTCGACCCCGGCGAGGTGTACGGCTCGCTCGCCCGCGCGGACCCCGTCGCCGTCGCGCACTTCGGGACGATCCCCCGACCCGACGAGTCGCCCGGCCACGTCACCTTCCGGAGCAACGCGGCGACGCCCTACCACTTGCTGGAGGCCGCCGAGGCCCTCGACATCGAGGCGGTGGTGCTGGCCTCCAGCCTCTCGGCGATGGGTGCTGGCTTCGAGGATGCAGTGGACGTGCGATACCTTCCGGTGGACGAGGAGTACCCCTTGACCCCTAGCAACCCGTACGGCCTCGGCAAGCAGGTCGGCGAGGTGGTGGCGGACGGTTTCGGACGGCGGTCGGAACCCCCGACGACCATCGCTTCGCTTCGATTCCCCCTCGTCGCGAGCGAGGAGGAACTCCGGACGGTCTTCGCCGAGCCCGACCGGACCCTCCCGGGGATTCGAGACGCGGGCTTCTTCGAGAAGGCACGCAAGACGCTGTTCGCGTACCTGCACGAGAGGGACGCTGCGGCACTGGTGGTTCGGGCTCTGGAAGCAACCTTCGAGGGCCACGAGACGTTCTTCGCAACTGCCCCCGACACGACCGCGGACGCACCGAGTTCGGACGGCAAGGCCGAGGAACTCCTCGGCTGGTCGGCCGAGCGGTCGTGGCGAGACCTGTAGCGACGAACCGCGTGACGCTTGAAGGCGTCCAAAAATTTCTGAGGAAAACAAAAATACATCTCTAATGTTGAATATCGCGGCTTCACGTCTTACTTCGAGAAAAACGGAAACGGAGGGCGGACGACTGCGGAAACCCACGGTGAACCCCCATGAGCGTGCCAGCAAGTCCACCTCGACTCGGTCGGCGTCGGTTCGTCCTACGTCGTGACCTTCCACGTCGTCGAGGAGGAGTAGCCCCACTTCTCGACGTCCACGTCGAACTCGCCCTCGGCGATGGCGGTCATGTTCGCTCCGACCTCCTTGGCGGTCATGCCGAGCTCGTCGCCGATGAGTCGCGACTTGAAGTAGGTCTTCATCTGTCCCTTCTCGCGCAGGTACTGAAGGATGCGTTGTTGCTTGTCGGTCAACGTGGTCGTGCCAGCAGTTGCGGTGGTGCTCATCTCTATTCTTTGCTTGGGGCGAGTCCGCCTTAGTGGATTTGGTACAGGGAGTTAACACGACTCCCTCATGCGATTTCTGAACAAGAAAAGGTGAAATAAAACGCCCCGGTCGGGGGTGTTGGTACAGCTGGTTAATCCCCCGTTTCGCCCGAGAGGTTCCGGGCGACGGGCACCGTTTCGAAAGCGTCCCGACTGTTTCGGGGGCGTCCCCGGCCGCTTCGGATGCGCCTCCGTTCGGACGTTCGACCCGGCGAACGCCGGACGTAACGGGGCATTTCCGGGGGCAGTCCGAGGACAATGTGCTGTTTCTGGCGGTAACGAACCGTTGTCGAACGCAACGAGGCGATGACTCTCCTCGACCGGACGACGACTCGCGTCCACGGGTCGTTTCGGCGCGTAATCGATACGGCTACGCCCGCGCAAGGCCCGGCTTAGCCTCGTGGACGCTCTGGAACGGAGCAGAAGGTACTTAGGAGGCCGGGAAGTCTCTTGACCATAATGAGCGGTCGTGGAGTCGAAGTGAGCGTCGTCCTTCCCGCGTACAACGAGGAGGCGACCATCGAGAACACGGTCGAGACGACGCTCGCCACGCTGGGCGAGTTCCTTCCCGCAGGGTCCTTCGAAGTCATCGTCGCCGAGGACGGGTGCGACGACCGCACCCCCGAGATCGCCGACCGGATGGCCGAGGAGGACACGCGCGTTCGTCACTTCCACAGCGACGAGCGACTGGGCCGAGGTGGGGCGTTGAATCACGCGTTCGAGGCCGCAGACGGGGCGACGCTGGTCTACTTCGACACGGACCTCGCCACCGACATGAAGCACCTGGAGACGCTGGTCGAGAGCGTCCGGTCAGACGGCTACGAGTTCGCCACCGGGTCGCGCTGGATGCCCGGCGAGGAGGCCCACCGGCCCGCCAAGCGCGCGCGACGTGGCGAGCCGCGGATTCAACGGCCTGACCCGGACGTTCCTGCCGTCGGAGCTTCGGGACCACCAGTGCGGGTTCAAGGCGTTCGACCGGAAGGCACTGTTCGACGTGCTCGAAGACGTCGAGGACGAACACTGGTTCTGGGACACCGAGGTGCTCGTGCGCGCCCAGCGCCGGGGCTACGACGTGAAGGAGTTCGCTGTCGATTGGGAGCCCAAGGGCGACTCGAAGGTGGACATCGTGCGCGACGTGTTCGGCATGGGGAGCCAGATACTCCGGTGCTGGTGGGAGTTCACCGTCCAGCCGCGGATCAACCGCCGGACCTCCATCGCGGCCGGAATCGTCCTCACCCTCGTCGCGGTCCTGCTGATGCGCGAGTACCTCCCGCTCGGCGAGGTCGTCGAGCAGATGAGTACGGCCGACCCGGTGCTGGTCGGAGCCGCCGCGCTGGTCTACCTGCTGTCGTGGCCCCTGCGGGGCACTCGCTACCGGGACATCCTCCAAGAACTCGACTACACCGAGGACGCGGGCTTCCTGACGGGAGCCATCTTCATCAGCCAGACCGGCAACCTCGTGTTCCCGGCCCGCGCTGGTGACGCGGTGCGCGCATACGTCGTGAAGGCCCGCCGGTCGATTCCCTACCCGTCGGGCTTCGCTTCGCTGGCGGTCGAGCGCGTCTTCGACCTGCTGACCATCACCGTCATGGCGGGCGCGGTCCTGATCGGACTCGCGCTCACGGGCGTCACTTCCATCGCTGGCCTCCAGACGACCGTCTTCGGGTCCAGTGCCGGACAGGGCGGGTACGGTGACGCGGGCCAGACCGCCGTCTACGTCGCTGGCGGCGTGGGGCTGGCAGCCATCCTCGCGGTCGCGGTCATCGTGTTGAGCGCCCGGTCGGACCGCAACTTCGTCCGCGGCGTCGTCTCGAAACTGAGCAACGACTCCTACGCCGACTACGTGGCGGGCGTCGTCGAGCAGTTCACCGGCGACGTCCAGACCGTCGCCGGGAACCGGAGTTCGTTCCTGACCGTCGGCGGGAGTAGCCTCGCCATCTGGACGCTCGACGTGGTCACGGCCCTGCTCGTGCTGGCGGCCTTCCCGAGCGTCTCGCTCCCCCTCGTGACGCTCGTCGCGGTGTGTTTCTTCGCGGTCAGCGTCGGCAACCTCGCCAAGGTCCTGCCGCTGTCGCCCGGCGGCGTCGGCCTCTACGAGGGGGCCTTTACCCTGCTCGTGGTCGGGCTGACTCCCATCGGCTGGAGCGTGGCACTCGGCGCGGCCATCCTCGACCACGCGGTCAAGAACGTCGTGACGCTGGCTGGCGGGGTCGTCTCGATGCTCTGGCTGAACGTCTCGCTGACGACCGCGGTCGAGGAGAGCAAGGACGCCCGGTCGGCCGCCGACGCCGCGGAGCCGACCGACGACTGACGGAGAATCGTTTCGACTTTTCCAGTTTTCCACGCCGGCGCGTGCTGGCGAGGTTTTTCACTCCGGCGCGTGCTGGCGCGACCTCCGTGTCGCGCCCTCTCCGCGCGAGGGACGAGCATCGGAACGCAGTGAGAAGCGCAGGAGGTTGGGGAGGTGTGAGGCCGTCGCGGGGCGGTTGCGGTGCTGTCGCGGTGCGGTTTCCCCTCGGCTTCGGGAATAGCTAGCGTCACCTGTCGTCAACGGAACCAACTATAACTTTCTTTGAATTTATTTTTGAAGTGTTATAGGCGCTTATACCATCTTCTCATCCGGCACCCGCCCTCCCGTCGCCCAGATTTAAGGCCCGACGCTGACACCGTTCCGACATGGAAAGCGACGAGTTCTCCGTCGTCCGGACCGACCTCGGCGGCTACGAGTCCGCCCTTCGGGAGCTACTTCAGGACTACTTCGCAGAGGCCGAGGAGCGAGCGATGGAGTGGTTCGACGACGAACTCTCGGGTGCCGACATCGAGGAAGAGGTTGCCTCGGACCTCGACAGGTTGGCGACGGCCGCAATCGAGGAGCCGCTGTTTCTGGCGCTCGCCGGAGGTGGTTCGACCGGGACGAGTACGTCCGACGAGACGGTCCTCGTCGGGGACGTCCAGTTGAAGCGGCTGGACGAGACCACCGCCGAGGTGAAGCGGCTGTACGTCGTCCCCGAGTACCGCAGCGAGGGACTCGGACGACGGCTCATGGAAGCCGTGCTCGACGGCGCAGCCGAGGATGGCTTCGAGACGCTCCGGTTGGGCGTGGGTCCGTACCTCGAAACGGCCCGGTCGCTGCACGAGGACCTCGGATTCGAGTACACGCCGCCGTACGACGAGACGGGCGCACCCGAGGAGATTCACGACGAGTGGCGGTTCATGCGGCTCTCGCTCGACGATAGCTGACGGTCTCTCGACTGCCTTCGACTCACTCCGTCCGCTTTACTCGTAGAGGTCGGTCACGAACGGGCCGAACGCCCCCGCGATAGCCTGCCGAAGCGCCGTCTCGCGGTCGATGATGCCACCCGTCAGCGCGCCCGCCGCGCCCTGCTTCTTCGCCACGTCGTCCATGTCCAGCACGTCGTCCATCACCGGTCCCAGCTCCTCGCCGTCACGGACCCGGGACGCGATGGACTCCGGCAGGCGGAGGCGAGGTCCCGCACCCACTCCCGTCCGGTCGCCGTCGGTCGCGGCGGCCCACATTATCAGAAAGAATCCGTCCGTTTCGACCTCCTCGCCGACCTCGGTCTCCGCACCCGCCGCGCCTGCTGCGATCTCCGCGACGCCGCCCTCCAGTCCGACGCCAATGTCGTAGTCGGCCGCGTCGAGGACGTTCCGCGCGCGGTTCTGCGCTCCCTCGACCGTCTCGCGCTCGCCCACGGGCTGTTCGCTCACGCCCGACTCGACCGCGACCGATTCGACCGACGTCCCGGGGAACTCGCGCAGGGCTGACTCGGTGGCGCTCCGCTTGACGGGGTTCGTGCTGCCGACGCCGACTCGCATGAGCGTGTGGAGACGCTACGTTGCCTTTGTGGTTTCGCTCCTAGGCCCAACGATAGTCTCTGCCGTCGATGCAGAGTCTGTGGCGAAGACGGTCTCGATAGCTCGTGCCGGATTGCTCCAAGTTGTCGGGGAAGTACCGGAACAGTCGTATCAAGGGCGGTTTAGAAAGCCCCCGTCCGGTCGCGGTGGCTGACCGACATATCTGCTCCTCTCCGCACTGCCCGCGCCGATAGGGGTCGGTCAGGCGACCAAGTTGAACGCGACCGGGCGGCCCCTTTCAGTCCACCCAGACCGTGGTTTGGTCGGTCAGCTCTGCGTGGACTGGCCAATCAGCTCTAGTGGACTGGTCAGTCAGGTCTCTCCGGAGAACTACGAGTCGAGGGCTTCAGGGTGGAGCATCGAGGCCAGCGTCTCGACGCCCTCGACGATCTTGGGACTCGGCTGGTTGAGGAGCGAATCGTCCACGACGTAGACGTTGCCCCGGTCGAGTGCCGGGAGGTTCCAGTCGCGTTCGGCCACGGTCGCGGGGTCGGCCTGCTCGCCGTGGCCGCAGAGGTGGAGGACGACGTGTTCGGGCGCGGCGGCTTCGACCTCCGTGACGGAGACCTCCCGGGAGCGCTCGCCGGGGTCCACGAAGGGATAGCGCCCGCCCGCGGCCGAGACCGCCTCGGGCACCCAGTTGCCAGCGGCCATCGGCGGGTCGGACCACTCCTCTGCCGCGCCGAGGTCGGCGAACGAGGTGACGACCTCCTCCAGCGTGGCCGGCGCGGCGTGAAAGACCTCGTGGCCCCGCGCCCGGAGGTCGTCGGCGACGTCGGTCTGCAGGTCGTCGGCGGTCAGCACGAGGTCGGGGTCGAGGTCTTCGACCGCCTCGTAGTCGGGATTGAGCCAGCCGCCCACCGCCGGAACGTCCACTTCGCAGTGATGGGTCGCACCGACCAGTCGGTCGGTCGCGTCGAGCGCCCGCAGAATCTCGGTCGCGCTCGGGGCCAACGAGACGATTCGCTCGCTCTGGGCGTCCATCGTCCGGAGTTCACACTCCCGATGGTTAAATCGTCCGACCGCTTTGCTCGTCGAAGGAAACGGGTGCTTAAAATTTTCCCTCACTCGAAGTGGACCGGCGGTCCGAACGCCCGTGGCACCTGTTCACGAGGTCCACGAAACATACTTCCGAAAATTTTAAATGCCTTTCGGAAGAAGGTCTCCCTAAGGAGCGGCATCCGGGGTTCTCCAGGTTTTCCCCTGCCCGGTAGCCGACGCCATCTTCGCCAACGAGGATCAGCCAATGCCAGACGTAAGCACCAGAGTCCGAAACGCCGCAGAGGAAGAGACCGAGCAAGAGCAGTCCGAGCCCAATATGCGAAGCTACACCGTCAAGCAAGGCGATACGCTGTGGGGCATCTCCGGGCGCTCCGTGGGCTACAATGATCCGTATCAGTGGCCGCTGATCTATCGGGCCAACAAGGGCAAGATCGACGACGCCGATCTGATCTACCCGGGCCAACAGTTCACCATCATGGCCAACCCGAGCAACACGCAGGTCAACAGGGCCATCGATCACGCCAAGAATCGTGGCGACTGGGAGCTCGGTCGGGTTGAGCAGTCGGACAAAGACTATCGGCGCGAGGCCAGCGGCATGTGAATCAGCCGGCTCGTGCTAAGCAAAAAA
>PXSM01000005.1 GCA_003023465.1 Halobacteriales archaeon SW_6_65_15
CCTCCTGCTCGTGGTCGGCTTCGCGGCGCTGGCGGTGTTCCCGCCGAGTAGCGTGGCCGCCGTCGCAGGATTCGGCGTCGTGGCCGCTATCGCCCGGCGCGCCGATCCGGAGCTGGCGACCATGCTACTCGTCCGCGGTTCGTACGTGTTCCTCGCGCTCCTGCTGGTCGCGGTCTGGTTCCGGCCGCTGGGGTGATCCCTATTCCCGGAGCCGGGCGGCTACTCGTCGCTCTCGATCTCCTGACATCGCTCGACCCACCGCGCTTCGAACTCGTCGGCGTTCAGGACGCGCCCCGCCAGATCGCCGACTTCCGTCACCCCCTCGTCCTCGCACCACTCGACGCACTGGCGGTAGACGCCCATCGAGAGGTCGTCCGTGTCGCGGACGACTCGGAGTTCGTCTGCGCCCGCGAGGTGGGCGACGAACGCGCGGGTGTGGCCGTCCGTGAGCATCCACGTTTCGTCTCCCCGTTCTTGCGTTACCCGCCGAACTGGCAGGGGGTCGTAGTTCGGTTCCGCGAAGTCGAACCACTCGGTCACGAGCGCGAGCTTCCGGCCGTTGAGGTAGAGTTGGCTGGGCTGGATCGCCTCGATGGGGAGTGTGAAGGGTTCGACGTTGCGGACTGCCTCGAAGTCTGCGGGGGCCGAGTCGTTACGTCCATCGGTCATACCGATGAGCTGTTTGCCTGAAGGCTTAATCAGTTGTCCCTTGCAGGTCCGCCATGGCAATCGAGGGCCCGTGGACCCACGAGCAGGCCGTCGTCGGCGACGTGCGTCTCCACTACGTGACCGCGGGCGACGAGGGTGACCCTCTCGTGGTCCTCCTCCACGGTTTCCCGGAGTTCTGGTACTCGTGGCGACACCAGATTCCCGCGCTCGCCGACGCCGGATTCCGGGTCGTCGCGCCCGACATGCGGGGGTACAATCGCTCCGAGAAGCCCCGCGGAGTGGAGAGCTACCGGATGGCGGAACTGGTCGGCGACGTGGCGGGACTGGTCGAACACTTCGACCGCGAGGAGGCCCACGTCGCTCGCGGTGCTGAACGCACCCCACCTCGACCGATATCGAGAGGAGCTTCGCTACAATCCCGAACAGTGGAGTCGGTCGCTGTACGTCCTCTACTTTCAGCTACCGTGGCTTCCCGAGTTCACCCTCGGGGTCTGGGACTGCGCCGGGGTCGCGAAGATGCTCCGGGAGACCTCGGAACCGGACACGTTCGACGAGGCGGACCTGCGACGCTACCGCGAGGCGGCGTGTCGGCCGGGCGCGCTGACCGCGATGCTGAACTACTACCGGGCGGGGTTCCGCGAGGAGTTGCGCGAACAGGCCGGACGGCTCCTCGGCGGGAAGCGACCCGGTAACGTCGTCCGGGCACCGACCCTGCTGCTCTGGGGCGAGCAGGACCCCGCGCTCGACGTGGAACTGACCGAAGGGGTAGAGCGGTGGGTGCCCGACCTCCGAGTCGAGCGCCTTCCGGAGGCAACTCACTGGGTGCAGAACGACGCGCCGGAGGCGGTGACCGAGTTACTATCTGCGTTTGTTCGGGAGTAGGTTCGAGGATGAATCAGTCGTTATGGCACGCTTCGGACACCCAGAGACCGGTATCGTCGAAGGTGACGTATATCGCGTTTTCACTGCAACCGGACATGTGCCAATCGGTACTTTCGGAGCCGACGCCCTCTATAGACGCGGTTACTTCGTACGAACCCGCTTCGAGCAGGCCGTCCTTTGTCAGTGTCGACTCACCCTCTACCGCGAACGTCTCGTTTAAAACTACGTCTCCATGGTCGGTGGCGTTTATCCGGACCTCTCGTTCCTCGTGATAGTCGTTTTTGAGCCTTACTCCGACCGCCTTTCTATCCTGCGCGTCATCGGCCGATAGACAGCCGCTAATAGCGGTTCCGGCAGCGACGACGCTCAAGAATCCTCTCCGGTTCATACTCTGCCAAGGACGAGAATATCTGATAAAACTCGGGTATTCAGTGAATCTCTGCTGTTGGATGTCTGTCTACTTCTCACTTCGCCGTGCTGACGATCTTGATCACGTCGCCCTCCTCCAGTTCGTAGCTCTCGCTCACCTCGCGGTTCGTCTTGCCGTTCACGGCGTGCAGGTACCCGTCGCCGATGTCGCTGTGGACCGCGTAGGCGAGGTCCTTGGGCGTCGAGCCCCTTGGCAGGAGGAAGGCGTCCGGGAGGACGTTACCCTTCGCGTCGGTCCACCGGGTCTCGTTCTGGACCGGGTAGGCCGTGATCCGGTCGAGGAGGTCGTACACGGCGTGGTTCAGGGCCGCCTGGACGCCCGTGCCGCCCCACTCCTGCATGACCTCGCGAATCTTGTTAAGCCCGGCCTCCTGCTCGTCGCTGAGGTCGCCGACCACCTCGAAGTCGGCGTCGCCGGGGTCGTACTCGATGGCTCCGGCCTCGGCGGCCTGTCGGAGGGCCAGTTCGCCCTCCGCCGTGGCGGGGATGACGGGCTTGCCGGTCTCCCGCAGGCGCTCGATGTTCTCCAGCGGAGCTACGTCGGCCTTGTTGGCCACGAGGATGATGGGCTTGGTCCGGGCGCGCACGTCCCGGGCGAGCGCCTCGCGGTGGTCGTCGGTCCACTGGGCGGGGTCCTCGGGGTAGTCGATCTCGCGCAGGCTCGCGGCCACGTCGGCTTCGCTCGCGCCGAAGCCGGTCAGCATCTCCGCGAGGGCGTCGTCGATGTCGAAGTCGGGCGACCGCGACTGGCGCTCGACGGTCTCCCAGTTGCGGTCGATGATGCTCGCCAGCCACTGGTCCATCTCCTCCTCGATGAAGTCCACCTCCTCGACGGGGTCGTAGGTGCCGACCTCGACAGGTTCGCCCTCCTCGTTGGTTCCGCCGGAGGCGTCAACGACGTTGACGATGGCGTCGGCGTTCGTGAGTTCGTCCAAAAACTGGTTGCCGAGGCCGCGGCCCTCGTGGGCACCCGGCACGAGTCCGGCCACGTCGAGGAGTTCGATGGAGACGTAGCGCTTGCCCTCGTGGCAGTTCTCGTCGCCACAGCGCTCGTCGCGTTCGACGCAGGGACACTCGGTCCGGACCGAACTCACCCCGCGATTGGCGTCGATGGTCGTGAACGGGTAGTTGGCCACGTCCACGTCGGCCATCGTGGCGGCCTTGTAGAATGTGGACTTGCCCGCGTTGGGCTTGCCCGCCAGCGCGATGGAAATCATGCGAGAGACTACCGGCGTGGCGGGGAATTGCCTTTCGATTCCGCGAATCGGTGTAAGTCGAGGTGAAGTGGTTCGTCGTTTCGGCGGCCGATTGTCTCGAAGGTTGGTCTCACCAGCGCACGGGACGGTCCGTGGAGAACTTCTAATTGATGTCTAGAAAACGAATATAGTGTGTGAAAGGACGGATTAGTTGTCTCGGACGTCCACCCCGAGGCGGTCGTAGAGGAACGTCCACCGGTCCACCTGCTCCGCGACGAGTTTGGCGGTGGTCCGGCCCGCCACGTGCCCGGTGTCGGTCTTCGTCCGGAGGGGGAAGGGACCGCCCTTCGCCTCGTTCTGCAAGCGGGCGGCCATCTTCCGGGCGTGGGCCGGGTGGACCCGGATGTCGTCGAGCGCGGTCTCGAAGCGGATCGCCGGATACTCGACTCCGCGCTCGACGTTGTGATACGGCGAGTACTCCCGGAGGTACTCGAAGTCCTCGGGGTCCTCGGGATGGCCGTACTCGATGGTCCACGACTCGCCGAGGAGGAACTCGTGGAACCGGAGCATGTCGAGCAGGGGGACCGCACAGTGGGCGGCCGCGAACAGGTCGGGTCGCTGCGTGACGACCGCTCCGACCGATAGACCGCCGTTAGACCGACCGGCGACCGCGAGCCTGTCGGAGTTGGTGTACCCCGCCTCGCAGAGGTACTCGGCGGCCGCGACGAAGTCGTCGAACGTGTGCTGCTTGTCGGCTTTCGTGGCTCCCTCGTGCCACGCCTCGCCGTACTCGCTCCCGCCACGGGCGCACACCTGCGCGAACGTGCCGCCGTCCGCGAGGAACGGAAGCCGGAAGCGGTCGAACCGAGGTGTCGCACTCTGCCGGAAACCGCCGTAGCCGCGCAACACCGCGGGGATGTCACCGTCCAACGCGACGGCGTCGCGGTGGCAGACGAACAGGGAACCTCGGCACCGTCGGACGACTCGACGAACGCCTGCTCGACGACCAGATCGTCCGGTACGGCCAGATCGTTGGACACCTCGACGTCGACGCTCGCGAGGTCGTGGTGGCCGCCAGTGCCGGGGTCCGCCCGGAGGAGCGTCGGCGGCTGGTGGAACGACTCCACCTGATAGAACACCTCCTCGGCGTCGGCGTTGCTCCGGAGCTTCGAAACCAACGCGAAGTCGGGGAGTTCGATGTCTCGGCGATGGTCGCCGTCGTGGTCGTAGACGGAGAGCCGCGAGTGGGCGTCTTTCTGGTAGTGCGCTACGAGGTGGTCCGGCGTCGGGGCGAACGACTGGAGGATGGACTCGCGCTCGGGCAGGACCGTCTCGCACTCGGCGAGCGAGAGGTCGCCCGCGCGGAACCGGTCCACCGGACAGGCCAGCACGCGCTTTCGCCGGGCTTCGTGGTCGGTCTGGAGGAAGACGGTGCCGTCGTGGAACGCCACGAACGTCTCGGCGTCGGCGTCCGCGACGACGGGGCGAAGGTCGTCGCCGATCCGGACGTGCCAGTCGGTGCCGCCGCCGATTTCGTGGAACGCAACCGCCAGCGTCCCGGATTCGAAGTCGGTCTCGACCAGCGGCCAGACCCGTCGGTCGTCGTGTTCGAGCAGCGTCTCCTCGCTCTCGTCGAACCGCCAGTGGCGCAGTTCCTTCTCCATCTGCGCGCCAGTTTGCGCCCCGCCGGTGGCGACGTAGTAGAGTCCCTCGTCGTCCTCGTCCCACGCCACGGTTCCGGAGCTCACGGCGTCGTACCCGACCACGCCGAGGAACACCCGCCCGCAGTCCTCCAGCACGGCCACCGTCTCCGCGTCGGGGACGGTCACGACGTGGATGTCAACCTGCTCGTCGCCACCCTCGGTGACGCCGTGGGCGACGTGTTCGCCGTCTCGGGATGGCAGGAACCAGCTCATCGACTGCGTGGGTGTGGCCTCGTCGCCGTCTCCCTCCTCGTTCGACGGCCACTCGTTGGGATCGACAAGGACGATGCCCTCGCCCTCCGGCGACTCCCGGACGAGGAGCTTGCCGTGGTCGTCGTCAGGCTCTTCGACCGTCTGGAAGTACCGGCCGTCTCGCACCTCGACGGCCCCATAGCTCGGAACCTCGACGAGGTCCCGCATCTCCGGCCGGACCCCGTCGCGCGTCGGCGCGTCCAGCACGGCGTCGGCGTACTCGTTCTGCGCGTCGGTCCACCCCCGGACCGCCTCGTCGTCGGCCTCCAGCCAGCGATACGGGTCGGAAACCTCCGTTCCGTGGAGCGTTTCGGTGACGACCTCTCGTCGCGTCGTGGGCGGCTCGGGGCACTCTTCGGAATCGGTGGTCATGAGGCAAGCGACTGACCACACTGTCAAAAGTCTCGGGGGAATGTGTCACGGGTACTCATGGGACGTGCGCTTCGGGCGGCCACAAAACGCTACACGAATCCCGTCGTATCTCTGGAAGCCATGACGGCAGTCAAAATCGTCAAGATAACCGGTACCGCAGAGGAATCGTGGCAGGCCGCCGCCGAGGAGGCATTCCGCGAAGCCCAGAAGACCATCGACGACATCAGCGGCGTCGAAGTCGAGGACTGGACCGCGCAGGTCGAAAACGAGGAGATCACCGAGTACCGAGCGACCGTCGAGGTCGCGTTCCCGGTTCACAGCGAGTAGTGAAGGGGGAATCGAAAAATAGGGAGAAAAGACGAGAATTAGACGTTTTAGAAAGCCCCCGCCCGCACGCGGTCGCTCCGCGGCATATCTGCTCTCTTAACACCGTCGGAGACAAGCTCCGACGAGCCTTCGTTCGCTCCGCTCACGAAGACACCGCCCGAGCAGAGAGGGGCCGCGGAGGCGACTACAGTGAACGCTGGGAGACAACCCGCATCTCCCGCGGTCACACTCGCTTGCTCGCGTGACCGCGACCGGGCGGCCCCTTTCATCCACCCAAACCATCCGGCTGTCACCAAGTGCATCCCAGCGGATGCGTCACCGAGCGACCTGTGGGTGGACGCGACCTTGGTACCCCACCGGAGACGCCTCAAACGTGTGTACAAATTGTTTTAACTATCCAGAGTACACTCGAAGAATATTTATAAGCATTTATAAACTATCTATATAATATTCCTGCTATGGATGCTGACGGACGACAGGTGAGAAAATCGGGCGACTAACGTACCGAAAACTGACCGGTTCCCGACGACTCGACGGTCCTCAACGCGCCAACTCCACCGCCATCATCACCTCGTCCACGTACTCGTCGTCGATCTTGTAGTGGTCCTCGCGGACCGCCTCGGTCTCCCAGCCGTGCTCGGTCAGGAAGTCGATGGCCGCGTCGTTGGTCGAGGGGACGCTCTGGTAGACCTTCTCGTAACCGTTCGAGGCCGCCCACTCCAGCCCGCGTTCGAGCAGGTGGCTCCCGATGCCGTGACCCCGGTAGTCTTCGAGGACGCCGACCGTCAGCTCGGCCGTGTGGGCCAGCTTTTCGAGTTCCGGCGCGTAGAGGTGGACCCAGCCGACCACCTCGTCTCGCGGGTCCACGCCGCCTGCCGTTCCCGACTCGCTCCGCGACTCCCCGTCGCTCACCGTGGCCACGAAGAACATCCGGCGCTCGATCTCGTTGTGCCGGAGCAGGGCCTCGTCGTGGTCCACCTCGTCGGCGACGCTCTCTGCGACGATGTACCGGCCCTGCTCGGCGACTTGCCGGATCGCGCCCACGATTCCCGAGAGGTCGGCCTGTCGGGCGGGCCGGATAGTGAACTCGACGTCGTCCACGTCGTACTCCTCGGCGGCTCCTTCCTCGAACGAGGGCCTGAGCTTCCCGTCCTCGGCTTCGAGGTAGCCGTCGCGCTTGAGGATGGCGACGTGGTGGCGGAATCCGCCGGGATCGACGTTCAGCGCCGCCCGAACGTCCGCCGCGTCCGCCTCGCCGTGGCTCTCGACGTACTCGTAGATTCGCTTGCGGTCCTCGTGTCCGAACTCCAGTTCCTCGGAGAACTTCATGACGTGTGATAACACAGGGCACTTACTTAACCCTTTTCGCGCCAGACAATCATCGGAGACACCGAACTCCGAGCGACAACTCCCCCGGAGCCATCAGACGCTTTGGAATGGGAGTCGTACCCACACCGGGGAGAAACAATGAACTACAGTGACTTCATCGGAGAGGTACAGCACCGGCTCGAAATGGGCACGCAGGGCGAAGCCGTCCGGGCGACCCGCGCCGTCCTCGAAACCCTCGGCGAGCGCCTGCAGGAAGGCGAGGCGTCCGACCTCGCCGGGCCGCTCCCGATGGAGATCGACTACTACCTCGAATCGGCCGACCACGGCCAGCGGTTCGACTACGACGAGTTCATCTCTCGCGTAGCCGAGCGCGAGAACATGAACCCAGAGGACGACGACGACCGGCCGGAGGCAACCTCTTCGAACTCGTCGGTGCCGGAGAAGAGGCGTTCGGCGACCCGGAGCAACAGCCGCAGGGGCAGCAATCCGAGGAGCAGGAGTCGCAAGAACGGCAGCCGCAGTCGGAATAGAACGACGCAGTGGCAACCTACTTCTCGCTCGACTGCTGGCGGGGCGGAACCCCCGTCAGCAGTTGCGCGGCGTCCGGGAGGTCGTGGGTGTCCATCACCACGATCTCGGCGACCTCCCGGACCGTGAACTCGGCGTCGATATCCCGTCCGTGACACCGGGCGTACAGCTCCAGCCAGTCGTTCGCGGCGCGTTCCAGTCCGGCCATCTCCTCGGCGTCGAGCGGAGCGAACTCGTCCGTCCGGGCCTCGACGTAGACGGACACGACCTCGCCGACGCCCTCACGGAGGTACCGGACCGCTCGCTCCTCGTCCGGCGGGTCGGCGGGCGGGTCGAACGCCCGTCGGTCCGCCCGCGCGCGCTCGGCGAGCGCCTCGATCCGGTCGCGGAACTCGCTCATCCAGGTTCGTCCATTCGCGCTCGGTTCTATCCTTCCTTGAACTCGACGCCCTTGCCGCCGCGCGGGTGCTCCCACTCGGTGTCGGCGACCACTGCGCAGGTGCCACACTCGACGCAGGGCTGGGTGTCGAGGCTGACGCGTTTCTCCTCGCTACCGTTGGTCTTGACCTCCTCGGCGCGGTAACACCCGCCGCCGAAGTCCTGCGCGCTGACCGGGCAGGCGAAGACGGCGTTTCCGCTGGCTTCCATGGAGTTGTCCCGCAGTTCGATGTGAGGGTTGCCCACGTCGGTGTCGTAGGTCAGGTCGCCGATGCGGGTGGCGAGGTCCTTCGGCTCGTAGTCGGCCTCGCCGGAGATGCGCTCGCCCAACTCCTCGGCGATGACGGTCGGCAGGGTGACGTACGGCGTCCGGGTGTCGGGCACGACCTGCGAGAGGGTCGGCGAAGAGTACAGCTTCTCGAGCAGGCCGCCCGTCATCCGAACGCCGAGCCGGCCGACGCTGGACGTCAGTACCTTGTCGGTCAGGCTCGTCACGGGGTCGTGCTCGCCGAGTGCGCTGGCGATCCGGTATCCTGTCGGACGGAGTTTGCCCATCACGCCCTCTTCCTGGAGCTTTCGCTCGTAGAGGTCGCCGGCTCGCTCCGGCGCGTCGCGGAGCTTGGCTTCGGCGAACGCTTCGCCAGCGAGCGCCCCGGCCGAGACGGCGTGGTTCATTCCCTTGATGATGGGGCCCTGCGCCTGCATCTGCCCGGCGGCGTCGCCGATCAGCATGAGCCGACCCTGATGGGGCGAGGGGTGTGCGGCCTTCTTCGAGTCGGGGACGAGCTTCGCGCTGTACTCGACCTCGTCGTAGTGACCCTCCAGCCAGTCGGCCATCAGGGGATGGGTGAGCAGGTTGTTCAGGAGTTCCTGTGGCTCGGCCTGCTCCTCGACGATGCTGTCGAGGTGGAACACGGTCCCGATGGAGAGGCTGTCCTCGTTCGTGTAGAGGAAGCCGCCGCCGCGGACGTCCTCGAACAAGTCGCCCGAGAACAGGTGGGCCGCGCCCTCGTCGTCGCCGACGTCGAACCGCTCGGCGATCACGTCCTCGGGCACGTCCACGACGGCCTTGACGCCCTGGAACCACTCGTCGGGCTCCTCCCAGTCCATCAGGCCCGCGTCGCGGGCGAGTTCGGAGTTCACGCCGTCGGCGGCGATCACCACGTCGGCCCGGATGGGGTCGAGTTCGTCGCAGGTGACGCCCGTGATCTCGCCGTCCTCCCGCAGGAGGCCGTTGACCCGAACTTCCGTCAGGAGACCGCCGCCGGTCTCGCTGGTCAACTCGTGGACCCGCTCGGCCAGCCACGAGTCCATCTTCCGGCGGAGGACCGCGTCCGACCAGTCGGTGTCGTGCTCGTGGAGGTCGGTGATGTCGAAGGTCTTGACCTTGTCTCCCGCGACGTTGTGGAGGTAGTAGTCCGTGACGGGCCGTTCGGTGGCCTCCTCGCGGAAGTCGGGGAACAGGCCGTCGATGGTGTAGGGCGCGGACTCCTCGGCGTAGATGAGCCCGCCCGTCACGTTCTTCGAGCCGGCTTCGACCCCGCGTTCGAGCACGAGGGTCTCCACGTCGTTTCGCGCCAGTGCAGCCGCCGCCGCGGCCCCGCCGGGTCCGGCCCCGACGACGACCGCCTCGTAGTGTTCGTAGTCGTCAGTCATCACTCGCCTCCGCTTGCAGGGTCAGTTCGCCCGCCTCGACGGACTCGACGAGGCGGGGGAGCACCTCGAATAGGTCACCCTCGATGAAGTAGTCGCTGAAGTCCCGGATGCGGGCGTCGGGGTCGGTGTTGATGGTGGCGATGGTGTCGGACTCGTCCATCCCGACCTTGTGCTGGACCGCGCCCGAGATGCCGGCCGCGACGTACAGTTCGGGTTCGACCACCTGCCCGGTCTCGCCGATCTGGCGCTCCTCGGCCACGTACTGCTCGACGTGACCGTCGAGGTCGTAGGAGGCCGTCACGACGCCCCGAGAGAGGCCGAGCGCGGCGTCGTCGAAGGCGTCCACGAGGTCGAGCCCCAACTCGATGCCCTTCGTGGGGTCGTCGCCGATGCCCCGGCCGAGCGCGACCACCACGTCGTGGCCGGTGAGATCGACGCCTTCGTCGAGTCGGTCGAACTCGGTCACCTCGACCCGGAACCAGTCGTCCGGGAGTTCGAGGTCGTGTTCGATCACCTCGCCCTCGCGGTCGTAGTCGGGGTCGATGGGGTCGAAGCTCCCCGGAATCACGGAACACCCCTGCGGGTGGAACTCCCGGCCGGGATTGTCGAGACAGAGGATGGTCGAGTACTCGAAGCCGGAGAAGTCCGGGCGCTTCATGAAGAGCACGCGCTCGAACTCCACCTTCTCGCCGGGTTCGCCGGTCTTGACAGGATTGCTGACGAGTTCTTCCTCGATGGTCAGCCCCGAGCAGTCACTGGCGAGTCCCGAGTCGAGTTCGCCCTGCACCTGCGCCGAGAGGTCCCGACCGTTGTTGGTCGCAGGGAACAGGAAGTATCGGGGTTTGTCGTAGTCGCGCCACTCCGCGGTGGGTTCGGTTCCGGGGTCGCCCGTCACCCAGCTCGGCGGCTCCGCGCCGCACCGGGCCATGTCGGCCACGATTTCGGTGTAGGGCTTGTGCCGGAAGCGTTCGAGGCGCTCGTCCTCGTGGTAGATGGCCACGTCCGCACCGTAGGCGATCACCTCGTCGGCGAGGTCGGTCGTCGTCGCCTCGTCGCCCACGAGGACGCCGACGACGCGCTCGTCTTCACCGTCGGACTCGTCCGACGAGCCTCCGCTCGCGTCGTCTTCTCGCGGGCTTTGTGTCCATCAGCTCGCGGGCCTTGCCCAGCATCTCCTTGGACACGTCGAGGAGTTCGCCGGCCTGCGTCTCGCAGTAGACCCACATGTCGCCGTACTCGCCGCCCTTCAGGGCGCGGACGTGCTTCTTGTCGCGGGTCTGGTTCTCGACCTCGTAGCTCACTGCTTCGTCCTCGCCGTCGGGAGCTTCCTCGCCCTGATCGGCGTCTCCGGCTTCGTCGGGGGCGTCCGTGCCGCCCTCGGCCGCGTACTCCTCCTCGTGGTCGGTGTCGGCGGGTTCGGTCTCGGTCTTCTCCTCCAACTCGTCGATGCGCGACTGGATGGCTTTCTTGGCGGTCTTGCGGTCCTTGCCCTCCTGCTCGGCCGCGAGCACTGCGTCGAGGTCCGAGGGGTTCTCGACCGCGTCGAGCTTCTCCTCCAGTTCGTCCACGGTGTACTCGTCGGGGTCGAGTTCCACGTCGAGGTCGTCGTTGGCGTCGTCGGCCATCGTCAGTCACCTCCCGCGAGTGGTCGCATCGTTTCGAGCACTTCGTCCATCCCCTCCGCGTCGTCTGGGTCTACCATCGTCGCCTCTCGCTCGGAGGGGGCCTTAGGAATGGGATCGACGCCCGAGACGATGGTCGGCGAGCCGTCGAGTCCGATGAAGTCCGGGTCGAGGTCCAACTCCTCGGCGCTCCACGTCGTGAGGTGGGCCTCGTAGTTCTCGACGCGCTCGTCGGTCTCGGCCTTGAATCGCTTGTGCTTGAGCCGGTGTTCGGCCCGCCGGTAGGAGGGCTCGAACTCGGGGTCGGTCACGACGAACGCCGGAAGGGGAGCCTCCACGGTCTCGATCTCGTCCACGTCGCCCTCCACGAGTCGCTTCGCGCGGAGCTTCTCCTCGTCTTCGTCCACTTCCAGCGCGATGACGTGGGTCACGATGGGCCGGTCGAGACACCAACTGGTCTGGGGGCCGGTCTGGCCGGTCTCGCCGTCCGCGGTCTTGAACCCCGCGAAAATGATGTCCGGTTCCCCGGACTCCGTCACGGCGCTCGCGGAGTGCTCCTCGGTCTCACCGATCTTCTCGATGCCCGCCGACAGCGTGATCGAGGTCGACCACGTGTCGGCCGCCGCCATCTCGCGGTCCGACAGCAGGTAGAGGTCGTCGGCGTAGACGCTCATCGCCTCCTCCAGCACGTTCTCGTAGCCGGGTGGACCCATGCTCATCACGCTGACTCGACCGCCCTGCTTGACCTTCGTCTGGAGCGCCGCCTGCAGAGCGAACTCGTCGTTCGGGTTCATCACGGTCGGGGTCGCGCCGCGTTCGAGGTGGCCGTCCTCGTCGAACGACACCTGTCCCTCGCGGAAGTCCGGAACGCCCTTCGTCAACACTACAGAGTGCATCGATACCACCTACCAAGAGTGGGTCTCTCTCCCATGTGTAGTCGAACCTAACACGTCCCTCGGTTATAAAGGTTGTAAAGTGAATACTAACAAGTCGCCGATAGCGTTAGGGAAGTCTTCAACGATCAATAACGTCGGCGTAGACCGCCGACCGGCGTAGCGAACATTTAACGGGAAATACACTTCCTAGAAGATGAATTATCGAGTTTTGCGGTGCGTGTAGATTCCCATCGCCTTCAGCAGGAAGAATCAGGAAACGGTCGAGGAGCTGAAGGCGGTCTTCGAGTACGGAGTCAGAGTTCGGGCGACGAACTCACTCGTCGTTCACGTCGCCCTCGAAGTCGAAGTCCGTGGACTCGTCCGCATCGCCGCTTCCGCCCCCGTCCGCGCTCACGGCGTCGGCTTCGGAGTCGGCACCGACGCCTTCGGGGTCGGAATCGTCGTCGTTCCGGGCGTCTGCATCCTCGACTTCGACGGTATCCTCGTCGTCTTCAGCGTCTCCGACTTCACCGTCGTCTTCGATTCCGCCAGTATCTCCATCTTCGCCACCGTCGGCTTCGGTCTCGTCTGCGTCTCCGACGCTCTCGTCTTCGGCGTCATCGCGTCCGGTCTCGGCGTCGGTTCCGGCCTCGTCGCCGCTTCCAGCATCGTCGTCGCTCGCGGCGGCCTCGCTGCTGGCGTTTTCACTGCCGGATTCGTCGCCGTGGAATCGCTTTCGTCCGCCGTCTCCGTCTGCGGCGATCTGCTCGTGGGTTCCCCCCTGGACCATCGTCATCTCGCCGCCCGCGCGCATGGTCCCGTCCACGACTGCGCCCTCGTGGAAGTGGAGGTCTTCGCAGGAGACGTCGCCGCGTATCTCCACGTCGTCGGCGAGTTCGACCGTCCCGTTCCGGGTGGTCACGTCGCCGTGGATGACGGTTCCGCCGCCGACCGAGATGTCCCCGCGGGCGCGCAAGCTCCCGAACACGTCGTTGCGCTCGCCGACCTCGATGGACTCGGCGCGGATGTTGCCGTGGAGGCGACAGTCGTCGCCGATGGTCGCGGGCGTGGAGACCCGCCACGAGTCGTCGGAGACGTGACCGTTTCGGGGGATCACCACGGGGTCGGCCGCGATCTCCTCGTTTTCGAGGAGTTCGGAGAACACCTCCTCGGCGGCCTCCTCCTCGCCGATGCGGAGGGGCTGCTGCGTCGTCGCCGATGTCGAGGTCGCCCGAGACCATCAGACGACCGCCGATGTGGACGCGCTCGCCGAGGTAGGCGTCCCTGCCGACGAGCACGTTGTCCTGCACGTCCGACCACATGTCGAGGCGGCAGTCGGCTTCGGCCTCGATGTGGCCGCCGAACTGCACGCGCTCGCCGGCGATGACGTTGTGGCCGCGGACGCCGAACTCCACGGTGCTCTGACCGCCGACGATGACGTCGCCGTCGGTCACGAGGTCGTGCTCTTCGACGGTGGTTCCGTCGGGGATCGCGAGTTCGTCGAGCGGGTCCGAGCCTAGCGGCACACCCGGTTCTCTACACTCACTCCTAATAAACTTCCGTCAGACAAATCGCCGACGCCCGCCCATCTCGGTCGAAACCGGGCGGGCTCTCACCGGAAGGTTCTGCAGGGTTTTTAAACGGGGCGGCCGAACGAAGGCGGTATGACGACACTCGCGTTCGACGAGGACGGCGTCGACGTAGTCTACGAGGGGACGGAGTTCCGGCTCTCGAAGGACCTCATCGAGGGCGCGACGGGCAAGTCCTACTTCGACGTGACCGACCACGAGGTTCTCAAGATCGTCGAGAAGGAGCCCGACCTCGCCGGCGAACCCCGACGAGTCGGCGACATCGTCGGGTAGCTCTCGACGCCGGCATCAGGTAGGATTAAGGACCACTGGCTCCTCACGTCGAACATGAACCTGCCCGCCGACTTCGACCACCCCTCGTGGTTGACCGCGCTCGGGACCCTCGCCGGATACGGCCTCATTCTGCTGGCGATGACCGTCCTGCTGTTCCTCGTTCCGTACGGAATCTACGTCACCTTCTGGTGACGAAGCTCGCAGACTACTTCTGACGCTGTATCGACCAAACTACCAACGGTGCTCTACCAGCTAAACCACCAGTAGCGCTCCACTGGCCGGACTATCCGTAACGCTCAATCGACCGGGCCACAAGTAGCGCTAACTTGACCAAACCACCAGTAGCGCTCGATTAGACAGAAAATTCGCGTAGCCGTCTTGCCTCGCTTCGCTCGGCAAGACGTGGGTCCTTGGAGGACATGAAAAGGGCGAGCGAAGGGGAGGCCGAAGGGCACCCCGGGCGAGGGCTTTCTACGCGAAGGTCTTCGAGATCTCTTCGTCCTCGTCCTCGGCGTCGATCTTCGCCTTGGCGTCCTCGAAGTCGGCCATCGTGATCTCGGTCCGGTCGTCGCGGATGGCGAACATCCCGGCCTCGGTGCAGACGGCCTTGATGTCCGCGCCGGAGGCGTCCTCGGCCTCGCGGGCGAGCTTCTCGAAGTCCACGTCGGCGGCGACGTTCATGTCGCGGGTGTGGATGCGGAAGATCTTCTCGCGACCCTCGACGTTCGGCTTGGGCACCTCGATGAGGCGGTCGAAGCGACCGGGCCGCAGTATGGCGCGGTCGAGCATGTCGAAGCGGTTGGTCGCGGCGATGATGCGGATCTCGCCGCGGTCCTCGAAGCCGTCCATCTCCGAGAGGAGTTGCATCATCGTGCGCTGGACCTCGGCGTCCCCGGAGGTCTTCGAGTCCGTCCGCTTGGCCGCGATGGCGTCGATCTCGTCGATGAACAGCACGGCGGGTTCGTGCTGGCGGGCGACCTCGAACAGGTCGCGGACGAGTTTCGCGCCCTCGCCGATGAACTTGTGGACCAGCTCCGAGCCGGCCATCTTGATGAACGTCGCGTCGGTCTGGTTGGCGACGGCCTTCGCCAGCATCGTCTTCCCGGTGCCGGGCGGGCCGTAGAGGAGGACGCCGCTCGGCGGCTCGATGCCGACCTCGCCGAACATGTCGGGGTTCTCGAGGGGCATCTCGACCGTCTCTCGGACCTCGTTCATCTGTTCTTCGAGGCCGCCGATGTCCTCGTAGGTCACCTCGGGGCTCTGGTCCACCTGCATGACCCGGGCACGCACGTCGGTCTCGTTCTCCAGCGTCTTCACGATAGAGAGGGAGTTGTTGACGGCGACGCGGGCGTCGGGTTCGAGCTCCTCGCGCATCTCGTCGGTGACCTCGGTGACGGCCTCCTGGTTGTTCCCGTGCTGTTTGATTATGACGCCGTCGTCGGTCATCTCCTGGACGGTGGCCACGAACAGCGGGGACTGCTTGAGCTTCTTGTTCTCGTGGGTCAGCCGTTCGAGTTTCTGCTGGTACTTGTTATTTTCGGCGTTGGCGTCCAGCAGTTTGTCGCGCATCTCTTCGTTCTGAGATTCGAGGACCTCCAGCCGCTCCTGCAAGGCCTCGATCTTTTCCTGTTGAGACGCAGCCTCCTCGTCATAGGGGAGGTCAACGTCATCCACAGTATCGGTCATCACGACGCCCTAGGTGCCAGCCTCATAAGAGGCTTCGGGTGGGGGCGATACGTGTTGGGCAGAAGACTATTCTAGATAATACCACGTTACGTTTCCGTCAGCACCGAGGCGACGAGGAGATAAATTCCCATTAGTAATATATTCGAAGGGGAAATATTATTACCCTGTATCCAAAACAGGGGAGTAACATGAGCGCGTCAGAAACTGCGCGAGCAGAGAAGAGTCGTCTCACGGGGGAGAACGCGACCGAGGCCATCAGAGAGTTGCCTCCGAGCGCCAAGCTCGTCGCCAAGGTGCTGGAGTACAACGACACCTTAACTCAGAGCCAGATCGCCGAGGAGTCACTGCTTCCGGACCGGACCGTCCGGTACGCCCTGAATCGACTGGACGACGAGGGCCTCGTGGACTCGCGGTTCTCGTTCTCGGACGCCCGCAAGCGACTCTACACGCTCGACCTCGAATAGGGGAAAGTCGGTTCGGGAGTAATCGCGTTTTCGGCTTTTTGAATGGGGGATTTTCATCGGGAATCCCTGCTTTGATTGTTAGAGGTTTTTTCGTGTTTCTTTGAGATGTGAAATTGGTTTCTTAAGAAATGTATAGTCACTCTTTCTCCGTTTGTAGCAATCGGGATTGCTACTGATCGCTGGGACCGGAAGGGTGAACAGCCGGGCCGGAAGAAATGTGATTTCAGAAAGCCCCCGCCCGGTCGCGGTCGCTCAGCGACATATCGCAGGCCTCCCCGCCCCCCACAGCCCCGGCCCGCGATAGGGGTCGCTGAGACGACCACCGGCCTCCGGCCCGCCGGGAGACTGCGTCTCCCGAGGTCACCCTCGCTCACTACGTTCGCTCGCGTGACCGCGACCGGGCGGCCCCTTTCAGTCCACCCAGACCGTCTCGAGTGGCACCGAGCGCGTCCGGTGGTCTGGCTTATCGGCGCGTCCCGTGGTTAGTTGCACCGAGCGCATTCCGGTGGTTCGTCGCCCCCGACGTAAACGTCCGACTACGTTCGAGAGACCACAAGTTTATCACAGATTACGAGCGACTCCGGGGTATGACGAACGGGGAGCGAACCGACCCTGAAGAGACGGACGCGTCGCGGAATGCCTTTAGGCCCCGGACGCAAACGACGAACCGATGACACGGGTGATTCACACGGGGGACACCCACCTCGGGTACCAGCAGTACCACTCCCCGGAGCGACGGGAAGACTTCCTCCGGGCATTCGAGCAGGTAGTCGAGGACGCAATCGCCGAGAACGTGGACGCCGTGATCCACGCCGGGGACCTGTTTCACGACCGCCGCCCCGACCTGCAGGCCCTCCACGGAACCATCTCCATCCTCCGGAAACTCCGGGACGCCGACGTGCCGTTTCTGGCCATCGTCGGCAACCACGAGGGCACCCGCGGTCGCCAGTGGCTCGACCTCTTCGAGATGCTGGGGTTGGCCACCCGACTCGGCGACGAACCCCACGTGGTCGGCGAGACGGCCTTCTACGGTCTCGACCACGTCCCCAAGTCGAAGCGCGAGGAGTTGGACTACCAGTTCGAGGGCCACGACCAGTCCCACGCGGCACTCGTGAGCCACGGTCTGTTCCAGCCCTTCGACCTCGGCGACTGGGACGCCGAGGGGGTGCTGACCGAGGCCAACGTCGATTTCGACGCGATGCTGCTGGGCGACAACCACAAGCCCGCCACGAAGGAGGTGGCCGACGCGTGGGTCACCTACTGCGGTTCGACCGAGCGCTGTAGCTCCGACGAGCGCGAGGACCGCGGCTACAACATCGTGGAGTTCGACGGCGAGGTGACCATCACCCGCCGGGGCCTCGACGCCACCCGCGACTTCGCGTTCGTGGAGGCGGACCTCGGCCAAGGCGAAGGGATCGACCTCGTGCGCGAGAAGCTCCGGGAGCGCGACCTCGAAGACGCCGTCACCATCGTCGAGATCGACGGCGAGGGCGAGCAGATAACCCCCGCTCGCGTCGAGGAGTTCGCCTTAGAGGAGGGCGCGCTGGTCGCCCGCGTCAAGGACCGCCGGGAGATCGACGAGGAGGAGGGCGAGGTCGAAGTGTCGTTCGCCGACCCCGACGACGCCGTCCGCAGGCGCGTGCGCGAACTCGGCCTGAGCGAGGCCGCCCGCGGCATCGACGAGACGGTCCGCGCGAGCAAGATCGCCGACTCGAACGTCCGGGAGTCGGTCCAGAAGCGGGTCAGCGGCCTCGTCGGGGAGGGAGACCTCTCGGCGTTCGAACCCGCCCCGGACGAAGCCGTAGCAGGAGACGAAGCCGTAGACGGCCACGATGCGGACGCGGACGAGGGCGACGACGAGGAAGCAGCACGGAGCGATAGCGACGAATCGGCCTCCGAAGCGAGCCAGGAGAGAGCACCCGACCCCGACGACCCGGAGGCCATGGAAGTAGTCCGAGAACGACGGCCAGACCGACACCGCCGAGGGAACGCTGGAGGAGTACCTATGAAGTTCGACCGCGTTCGCCTCCGGAACTTCAAGTGCTACGCGGACGCCGACCTCCGCCTCGACCCCGGGGTGACCGTCATCCACGGGCTCAACGGGAGCGGGAAGTCCTCGCTGCTGGAAGCCTGCTTCTTCGCCCTCTACGGCGCGAAGGCGCTCGAACGGACGCTGGACGACGTGGTGACCATCGGCGAGGAGGAGGCCGAGATCGAACTCTGGTTCACCCACGAGGGCGGCGACTACCACGTCCGCAGGCGCATCCGAGCGACAGGCGAGCGCGCCCAGACCGCCGAGTGCGTCCTCGAAACGCCCGAGGACACCATCGGCGGCGCGCGCGACGTGCGCGAGGCGGTGATCGAGCTGTTCCGGATGGACTCGGAGGCGTTCGTCAACTGCGCGTACGTCCGGCAGGGCGAGGTCAACAAGCTCATCAACGCCTCGCCGAGCCAGCGACAGGACATGATCGACGACCTCCTCCAGCTCGGCAAACTGGAGGAGTACCGCGAGCGCGCTAGCGACGCCCGCCTCGGGGTGAAGTCGGTGCTCGACGACAAGCGCGGGAGCCTCTCGGAGTTGGAGGCCCAGATCGATGAGAAGGAGGACAAGGATCTCCACGCGCGCCTGAACGACCTCAAGTCCGATCTCAAGGAGACGGAAGGCGAGATCGAACGCTTCGAGGGGAATCAGGAGACGGCCGAGGAGACCCGCGAGCAGGCCGTCGAAGTGCTGGAGACCTACGAGGAGAAGCGCGAGGAACTGGAGTCGCTGGCCGACGAGATCGAGGAACTGGAGACCGAGATCAGCGAAACCGAACAGGTTCGCACCGAGCACCGCGAGCGAATCCGCGAACTCCGCGAGCGCGTCGAGAACCTCGAAGGCGAGATCGAGGACTTGCTGGTCGAGACCGACGTCGATTCGACAGACGGAGAGGCAATCGAGGACCGACTGGACGAACTCGACGCCGCGAACGAGAAGCTCCGAGAGGAACTCGGCGACGCCGAGAAGCAGGCCCAGATGTTCTCGAATCAGGCCGACAACCTCGCCGAGCGAGCCGACGACCTCGAATCGCGGGCCGAGGAGAAGCGCGACCGCGCCGACGACCTCGAAGCCGAGGCCGACGAGGCCGAATCGGACCTCGAAGACCGCCGCGAGAAACTCGACGACCTGCAGGAGCAGATCGAGGCCGAGAGAGCCAAATTCGAGGACGCCCCCGTCGAGTTCGGCGAGGCGCGGGCACACCTCGAAGACCGTCGCGAGGAGCGCGACGACCTCCAGAGCCGCATCGAGGACGCGAAGGCCGACCTCAAGAGCGCCCGCGACAGCGTGGCCGAAGCCGAGGAACTGCTGGAGGAGGGCAAGTGCCCCGAGTGCGGTCAGCCGGTCGAGGACTCCCCGCACGTCGATACCTTGGATGAGGATCGCGAGCGAGTGACCGAACTGGAGTCCGAGCTGGAGGACCTCCGAGAGGAGTACGAGACCGCCGCCGAGGCGGTCGAGGCGGCCGAGTCGCTCGTCGAGGCCGAGCGCGAGGTCGCCAGCCTGCGCGAGAATCGAGAGCTGGCCGAGCAGTCGGTCGCCGACAGGGAGGAGACCGTCACCGAGAAGCGCGAGGACGCCGAGGCGCTCCGCGAGGAGGCCGACGAACTGGAAGCCGAGGCCGAGGACAAGCGCGAGGACGCCGACGGCCTCCGGGAGAAGGCCGACGAGCGCGAAGCCCGAGTCGAGGAACTCGAAGCCGAGCGCGAGGAGATCGAAGCCGAACGGGAGCGTCTGGAGAAAATCCAGTCGCTCCGCGAGGAGATCGAGGACGCCGAGGACGCCGTCGAGCGCCGCCGCGAGAAGCGCGCCGACCTCGAAGAGAAGAACGACCTCCGGCGCGACCAACTCGCCGACAAGCGCGACAGGCGGAGCGAACTCCGGGAGACCTACGACGAGGAGAAAGTCGAGACCGCCCGCGAGGACAAGCGCGAGGCCGAGGAGTACCTGAAGAAGGTCGAGGTGAAGCTGGACGAGCTTCGGGAGAAGCGCGACGACCTCCAGAGCGCCATCGGCGGCGTGAAGAGCGAGATCGAGGAACTCGAACACCTCCGCGAGCGCCGGGACGGGTTGGCCGAGACGGTCGAATCGCTGGAGTCGCTGCGCGACGAGGCCGCCGACCTGCAGGAGATGTACGGCGACCTCCGTGCGGAACTCCGCCAGCGCAACGTCGAGCACCTCGAAGCGATGCTCAACGACGTGTTCGAACTCGTCTACCAGAACGACTCCTACGCCCGCATCGAACTCGACGGCGAGTACGAGTTGACGGTCTACCAGAAGGACGGCGAGCCGCTCGACCCCGAGCAGCTCTCGGGCGGCGAGCGCGCGCTGTTCAACCTCAGCCTCCGGTGTGCCATCTACCGGCTCCTCTCGGAGGGCATCGAGGGGGCCGCGCCGATGCCGCCGCTCATCCTCGACGAGCCGACCGTCTTCCTCGATTCGGGCCACGTCTCCCAGCTCGCGGAACTCGTCGATTCGATGCGCGAACTCGGCGTCGAGCAGATCGTGGTCGTCAGCCACGACGACGAACTCGTCGCGGCGGCCGACGACGTGGTGTGGGTCGAGAAGGACTCGGTGTCGAACCGTTCGACCGTCGAACGGCGTCGAAATATTCTGGAAGCGGCCGACTGAGATTTCGCTTTGCAATTTTCGGTCGAACAGCAGTGTCCGGACGTGTGAATCCAGAAGGTGACGTGAGTGTTTAGAAAGCCCCCGCCCGCTCGACGGCCGGGACTCGCTGCGCTCCTCGGCAGTGCGCAGAGCGCACTGCCTGCGGTGCTTACACCGGAAGACGGTCCTGCTCGTCGCTGCGCTCCTGTGCGGGCTGCGACTGCCGAGGCCCACATCGCTTCGCTCGTGGACCGTCGTCCGGGCACGGTGAGCGGGCGGCCCCTTTCAGTCCACCCAGACCGTGGAATGCGTCACCGAGCGTTCGCCGGTGGCTGTGTCACCGAGCGCCCTAGGGAATTGAAATTGTTTCTTTAGAATATAATAATATTGTTTAAGAGAAGAAAGGGAAGTGTATCCTATTCGTCGGCCAGTATCGCCAACCCTTCGTCCGCCGACTCGGTCGTCGCGTAGCCTCGCTCGCCCGCCACCTCGCGCTCCTCGACGAGTCCGGCGGCGCGGAACTCCGTGAGGAGGCCGAGGAGGTCGCTCTCGCAGAGGTCGGTGGCGTCGAGCAGGTAGCGGACCGACAGTGGGCCGCGCTCGCGGAGTTCGACCAGCAGGCCGAGCGCGCGTTCGTCGGGGGTCGCCGTGAGGACTCGTCGGGCGGATTCGGGTATCGCTCGCGCCGCGGTCGTCAAGGGGGAGTCGCCCTCCACCGGTTCGAGGTCGTCGCGGTCACGGTAGGACTCCTCGCCGGTCTCGGGGTCCCGGACCTTGCAGGAGTCGCTCGACTCTTTGACGAGCAGGTAGGTCTCTCCCGACGAATCTCGGACCGTTCGCATCGAGAGAACGTAAATCGGGGCCGCGGTTAGTCCTTCCGGACCGACTTGTAGCCGTACCACCCGCGGAGGAAGGCGAACGCGCCCACGGCGAACATCGCGCGTCCACGTTCTCGTCCGAGAACTGCGTCAGGTTCTCGCTCGGGTCGGAGACCGACGGGATGCCGGGACCGAGGCCGTCCGAGGGGTCGTCCGGACGCAGGTCGAGTTCCGCCTCGTCGGCGTCGTTCAGCGGATCTTCCAGTGAGTCCTCCAGCGAGTCGTCGGTCGGCACTATCGGAGGTTGGGGAACCAGCGTGGAAAAGGATTCGGAGTGGTTACGCTTGCTCTTCGAGCGTGAGCGGTTCGCCCGCCTTCAACCACGCCAATGGGTTCTGTGCGTCATAGAATACGACGCCGTCCTCGGTCTCGTACGACTCGATAGTCGCTTCTGTCTCGTCGGTATCGGGAAGCGCCGCTTCCGCGCGATCCAGCTCGTCGCCGTGGTTGGCGTGGTCGGACATAGGCGTCACCTCATTCCGTGGTAAGTGTTAACACATTATATGTCTTTCTATCGGGCAAACCTTTCCGGAACCGGAAGTGGGCTTCGAGGTGTCGCCCTCCACAATCCGAGAAAATCGGCGTCTCTATCCGTCTGAGCGCAATTGCAGGACGAGCGCGAACTCGGCGGCTCCGACGGACCCGGGGAAAGCAAGGGGTTTTATCCCAAACGCACCAAACCCGAGATACATGAGCAATTCGGGGTCTACGACGACGCTTTCCGAGTTCTCCGACGACGGAGGCGGCGGTGCCGACGGCGGCCGGGACGTCGAGGCGGAGGCCCGCGCGGTCGCCGGGGGCGACGCCCAGCGCGCCGACGCGGTGGTCGAGGATGCCGACTGGCTACCCGACCGGAACGGCGAGGTCGAGTTGTCCGTGGTGCAGGTCGATTACACCATCGAGGGCTCGGGCGACGACGAGAAACCCGTCGTCCACGTCTTCGGCAGGCGACCGAACGACGACGGCGACGACGAACTCGAACACGTCCACGTCCACGGGTCGGACGGCCGACGAGAACGGCGAACCCTACGAGAGCATCCGCGGCGAGAAGCTCACCAAGATCATCGGCCAGACGCCCCGCGACGTGGGGAACGTCCGCGAGGAGTTCGACCACTACGAGGCCGACATCCTGTTCCCCAACCGGTTCCTCATCGACAAGGGCATCAAGAGCGGCATCAAGATTCCCGAGCGCCGCGACGACGAGGGTGACCTCCACTTCCACGACGACGCGGACGTCCTCGAACCCGTCGAGGCGCAGGCCGCCCCGCGCGTCCACTACTTCGACATCGAGGTGGACGACCGGTCGGGCTTCCCCGAAGACGGCGAGGAGCCGATCATCTGCCTGACGACGTTCGACTCCTACACCGACGAGTACGTCGTCTGGCTCTACGAGGCCCCCGACGGCGACGGCGAGATTCCCGGCGACCTCCCCGGCTACGACCCCATCGAGGACGCGGACTTCGACGTTCGCGTCGAGTCGTTCGACAGCGAGCGCGGGATGCTGGCGGCGTATCTAGACTACGTCGAGGAGACGGACCCCGACATCCTCACGGGCTGGAACGCCGACGACTTCGACGCGCCCTACCTCCTCGACCGACTGGACGAACTCGCAGGCCCCCACGAGTACGACCTCGACATCAATCGACTCTCGCGCGTGAACGAGGTCTGGCGGTCGGACTGGGGCGGCCCGACAATCAAGGGTCGGGTCGTCTTCGACCTGCTCTACGCCTACAAGCGCACCCAGCGCACCGAACTGGAGTCCTACCGGCTGGACGCGGTCGGCGAGGTCGAGTTGGGCGTCGGCAAGGAGCGCTATCCGGGCGACATCGGCGACCTCTGGGAGGACGACCCCGAGCGCCTGCTGGAGTACAACCTCCGGGACGTGGAACTGTGCGTCGAGTTGGACCGCAAGCAGGACATCGTCTCCTTCTGGGAGGAGGTCGCCTCCTTCGTCGGCTGCAAACTGGAGGACGCGACCACGCCGGGCGACGCGGTGGACGTGTACGTCCTCCACAAGGCCCACGGCCGGTTCGCGCTCCCCTCGAAGGGCAAGCAGGAGAGCGAGGACTTCGAGGGCGGCGCGGTCTTCGAGCCCATCACCGGGGTCAAGGAGAACGTGACGGTGCTGGACCTCAAGAGCCTGTACCCCATGTCGATGACCACCATCAACGCGTCTCCGGAGACCAAGGTGGACCCCGAGGAGTACGACGGCGACATCTACCGCGCCCCGACGGGCACCCACTTCCGGAAGGACCCCGACGGCATCATCCGGGAGATCATCGACGAGACGCTCGACGAGCGCGAGGAGAAGAAGGTATTATGAATTCGCTCTACGGAGTCTCTGGATGGGATCGGTTCCGCCTCTACGACAAGGAAGCGGCCGCCGCGATTACCGCCACTGGCCGGGACGTCATCGAGTACACCGACGAGACCGCGACCGAGTTGGGGTACGAGGTGGCATACGGGGACACCGATTCCGTCATGTTAGAGCTTGGCGGCGGCGTTTCCAAGGAAGACGCCATCGAACAGTCCTTCGAGATCGAGGAACGCATCAACGAGGCCTACGACGACTTCGCACTCGAGGAACTCAACGCCGAGGAACACCGCTTCCAGATCGAGTTCGAGAAGCTCTACCGCCGGTTCTTCCAGGCGGGCACGAAGAAGCGGTACGCGGGACACATCGTCTGGAAGGAGGGCAAGGACGTAGACGACATCGACATCACGGGGTTCGAGTACAAGCGCTCGGACATCGCGCCCATCACGAAGGAGGTCCAGAAGAACGTCATCGACATGATCGTCCACGGCAAGGACATCGAGGAGGTGAAAGACTACGTGCACGAGGTCATCGCGGACTATCAGGACGGGAACGTGAACCTCGACGACGTGGGCATCCCCGGCGGCATCGGCAAGCGCCTCGACGACTACGACACCGACACTGCGCAGGTCCGGGGAGCGAAGTACGCCAACCTCCTGCTCGACACCAACTTCCAGCGCGGGAGCAAGCCCAAGCGCCTCTACCTCGAAGGGGTCCACCCCGACTTCTGGCAACGGATGGAGAACGAGAAGGGGTTCGACCCCAGCGGTACCTCCAAGGAGGACCGGCTCTACCGGGAGTTCAAGCAGGAACCCGACGTCATCTGCTTCGAGTTCGCCGACCAGGTTCCCGACGAGTTCGAGATCGACTGGGACAAGATGCTCGACAAGACCCTCAAGGGTCCCATCGAGCGCATCCTCGAAGCGCTGGACGTCTCGTGGGACGAGGTGAAGTCCGGGCAGGAGCAGACCGGTCTGGGCAGTTTCGTCTGAGTTGGCGCGTCGATCGCGCCTGCGTCGGCCCGTCGGTTCCGGGTCCCGTACCCCTCGTCCGGCGTGATAGCTTTTCCCATTCCGGAAATTTATTTTCCGCTGTGGGAAACCATTTACGCTGGAATGCGAAAGCATTATGGGTCGGACACTCCTTTCTCCGAACGACTTAGGTGAGCCTACCAATGGCAACGCTACAACTCAAAAATCTACACGCAGAGGTCGTTGAGGCCGACGAGAAGATCCTCAACGGCGTCGATCTCGAAGTCGAATCCGGCGAAATCCACGCCCTGATGGGCCCCAACGGGAGCGGGAAGTCCACCACGGCGAAGGTCATCGCCGGCCATCCCGCCTACGAGATCCCCGAGGACAAGCGCACGTGGAACCTGCTCGAACTGGAGCCCAACGAGCGCGCGGCGCTGGGCGTCTTCCTCGGCTTCCAGTATCCCGCCGAGATCGAGGGCGTCACGATGGTCAACTTCCTCCGACAGGCCCTGAACGCCAAGCTCGACGAGCGCGAGGAGCTCTTCGAAGACGAGGAGGGCGAGGAAGAAGAAGCGGAAGAGGACGCGGGCTACGACACCAGCCCGATGGAAGGTCCCGCCGACGAGGGCGACGTGGGCGTCGCCGAGTTCCAGCAGCTCCTCAGCGAGAAGATGGAACTGCTCGACATGGACGAGAAGTTCGCCCAGCGCTACCTGAACGCCGGCTTCTCGGGCGGCGAGAAGAAGCAGAACGAGGTGCTGCAGGCCGCGATCCTCGAACCCGCCATCGCGGTGCTGGACGAGATCGACTCCGGGCTCGACATCGACCGCCTGCAGGACGTCTCGAACGGTATCAACGCCCTGCGCGACGAGCAGGGCACCGGCGTCCTCCAGATCACCCACTACCAGCGCATCCTCGACTACGTCGAGCCCGACCACGTCCACGTCATGCTCGACGGCGAGATCGCCAAGAGCGGCGGTGCGGAGCTCGCCGAGGAGCTGGAGGACAAGGGGTACGACTGGGTCCGCGAAGAAGTGTACGAGGCCGCGTAAGGTGATATCATGAGTTCAGAACAAGACCATCTAAAAGAGACCAACACGGAGGAGCGCTTCTCCTTCAAGAAAGAGGAGAGCTCCGCCGTCCGATCCGGAAAGGGCCTGACCGAAGAGGTCGTCCGACTCATCAGCGAGGACAAGGACGAACCCGACTGGATGCTCGAACGCCGTCTGCGCGCGCTCGAGCACTGGCAGAA
>PXSM01000006.1 GCA_003023465.1 Halobacteriales archaeon SW_6_65_15
CCGCCACGAGCAGTGGCTGACCGCCGCGTTCCGGGAGTTCGACCAGCAGTGGAGCTACGTGGAACAGCGAACCCCGGTCATCCGGGACACCGAACTCGCGGCCGCGACCGAGGACACCATCCGGCGGGTCGAGATTCAGCGATTCGCAAACCGGGTCACGACCCGCTACAGGAGTCGGTTCGACAACCCCCTCGTGCTGGTCCCCTGCTCGGCCAAGAAGCCCTACAGCGAGTCCCAAAGCCACGGCCAGTTCCACGACGCGATCCAGTTCCGAGGCCACACCGTCTCGATGACCTCGCCCATCGGCGTGGTGCCCCAAGAGCTAGAACTCACCTACCCGGCCCAGCACTACGACTCCGTGGTGACGGGGCGGTGGTCCGAAGACGAGAAGCAGTTCGTCGCCGAGGTCCTCCGGCGCTACCTCGAACGCAACGACTACCCCCGCGTGATCGCCCACGTCCCGCCCGAGGACTATCGCGACGTGTGCGAACGCGTCGAGGCCGAGTTGGGGATGGAGTTCGAGTACACCGTCGAGGACCACCCGACGACGACCGAATCGCTCGGCAATCTCATGCGGACCCTCGACGGCGAGTTGAAGTACGGCAAGCGCGAGCGCCAGCACAACACCGTCAGGGCCATCGCCGACTACCAGTTCGGCCGGGGAGCCGGGGACGCCATCTTCGAGGACATCCAGACCGAGGCTCGCTATCCCAAGATCAGAGTCCGCGATAGTGACGACGAACAACTGGCCGTGATGGTCCCCCAATACGGCGTCCTCGCGTTCACCCTCACAGGCGCGCACCGGTGGGTCGAATCCGACGCCCCGACCAAGCGGGTCGAGATCGACGACTTCGCACCCCACGGGAGCGTCCTCGCGCCGGGCGTCGTGGACGCCGACGACGACATCCGGGTCGGCGACGAGGTGGTCATCGAGGGACCGAAGGCGTTCGCGGTGGGCCGCGCGGAGATGTCCGGTCCCGAGATGACCGAGAGTCTCCGCGGCATTGCCACCTCGGTCCGGCACGTCGAGGAGAAGTAGCCTAGAATTTAAATCGGAGAGCGGGACGAATTCGGAGCGAGCCCCTGAACGAACGCTCACTCACGCCGGTCCACTCGCCAGATTTTAGTAGTAGCTACGACAATTTTGATTCGAGGAGATGTTATCGTGGCGACTGAAGAGGACGAACGCCGGTACACGTTAGATGACCCCCATCCGGCCGACGAGGATCTCTCTCCGGAGTTGAAGGAGTACATCTACAGGAATCCCGGCCAGTTGCCTGAACTTCCCGATCCTCCGGAAGACGAGTGGGACCCCTTCATCCGCGGTGGACGAATCGGCGCGGAAGACGGCGAGGAGTAACTCCGGGTGTCGTCCGACAACAAGTCGCGCGAGGTGGAGCCTCTGGCTCACCATCCTGATGACGCTCTTTTCCCCGCCGAACGGGGAACCATCGTCGTGTTTCTCGGCAAAGAGGCATTGCTTTCGTGGTTCACCAGCGTCCGCTCGAACGAGCGTGAAGAGGTAATCGACCGGTTGCATCACCTTGGCCAGTCGCGGGCAGTGTTCACCACCAGCATCTACCAGCTCGTAGAAGTCTTTACGAAGGTTCGATACGAGAAATCCGCAGAAGAAACCACGCGACTCGCTGAGAAAGTAGCGGATTCGAGGATTCGCATATTCCACGGAACTGACGAGTGGGACAGCCCTCATCAGATGGAAACACCGAAAGAAGTGTTTGAAAGCGCTACCGAAACGTTCGAGAACCGGCCCTGTATCCAGTTCAGTTTCCCCGAAGCGGCACTCGTTCTCGCCCTCACGAGAGAGAACCGAAATCGAACAGTTCCCGTCTACCTGTTCACCTTCGACGGGACGCTCGCCACGCTGGCGGACACCTTCGACGTACCCGTCCTCCCGTACTCGACGCCCCTGCGCGACGATTCCGGGCGGTGATCCGATAGACGACGACCTCATTTGCCGAGTGTACCGAACAGGGAGCGAAAGACGGGACATCGCCGACGAAGGTGACCGCGAGGCGGAACTGCCGAACTGCTGAACTGCCGAACTGCCTATGGTGGTCCACGACGTACTCGTCTCCGACATGGGGACACCGCAACTGGAGTTCGAGAGCGACGTGGAGGGCGAGATCTACCGATACGTCGAGCGCCACGGGTCGGCCACCCGCGAGGAGGTTCGCGACGCGGTGCGAGTCGAGGAGACCGCCGGAGCCAAACCGCCCCGGTCGGGCACCGAACCGGCGGCCCGGCTCTCGGTCGCGGAGTTCAACGAGTACATCGACGAACTCCTCGAGTCCAGGACGACCGCGCGGCGGTCGCGGACCTCATCCGCGAGGTGGCCGCCGAGGGAGCCATCGTCGTGGACGAGCGCGTGGCCGACGCGATAGAGCAGGACGGTGCGCTGATCCGGCTCAACGAGCGCGAGTCGCGGATGTTCTTCGTCGCGGAGAAGCGGGCCGAGGCAGGCGACGGAGAAACGGAGGACGGCGAGGAGTCGGACGGCGAAATCGACGAGCGGGAGACCATCGGCTGGGTCCACGTCCAGGGCTTCGACCTCCCGGCCCGGAGTCACACCGCCGAACTCACCGTAGGGGTCGCGCGGGAGTACCGCGAGCAGGGCGTCGGCGGTACCCTGCTCCAGCGTGGGATGGCGTGGGCCGAAGAGGAGGGTTGCATCAAAGTCTACCAGAGCCTCCCAGCGACCAACGAGGAGGCCCTCGAACTACTCGACGAGCACGGCTGGGAGCGCGAGGCGACGCGGGCCGACCACTATCGGGTCGATGGTGACCTCGTGGACGAGGTGCAACTGGCGAAGCGACTGGACAGGTGAGGCTCACCGCGGTGGCCGACTACCGTTCGTAGAACACCCCGAGCAACAGCCCCGCGAAGACTACGGCTCCGGCGAGCGCGCTCGCACGTCCGGCGGTAACCGCAGTTCCTGATTCGGCAATCGTACCGCTCAACTCTCCGAGCAGTCCGAGTCCGATCAATGCCGCGGCCGCCAGCCCGGTCCGGTCGGACGCGCCCGGGAAAGACCCCACCGTGGGCGGATAGAACTGGTAGGTCGCGCCCACGATGGTCAGGCCGAGGAAACCGAGGACGTTGAGGCGGAAGTGGGCGTCCACCAGTTCGAATCCGGAGCCGGTGAAAGCGAAGTTCAGGCCGACCAGTACCCCGAGGACGCCCGATGCGACACCGAACAGGACGGCGTAGAAGCCGACCCTGCGGCGGTCGGAACGAGCGAAGAGGGCGGCGTACGCTGCTGCGAAGCCGACCACCGCGACCGCCTGCAGGGCGGCTCCCGCCTGAAACCACGGATTCCGATAGAGGCCCCACGCGAGAATCGCCGGGGCGACGGCCCCCGCCGGGAGGACGACGGCCACGAGCGACTGCGGCGGTGAGGCGACCAGAAACCGGGGGAAGAGCCGGAAGCCGACCGCGAAGATCAGGAGCGCGGCGGTCCCCGCGGCCAACAGGTGGGTGGTCTGGGCGAAAGTGGGTTCCGGGAACAGGTCGGGCAGTACCACGTACCTCGCGACCGTCCCGTAGGCTCCCGCGAGCAGGTAGCCGAGGACGACCGGCACGAAGGCGTTGGCGAAGCGGTCCACCCGTCGGCGGTGGGCGTTTGCCTCGCTCGTGCCGGTCTCGCGGCCGGTCGGGTTGTCGCGGACGGTCCACCCCAGCGCGGCGACGAAGACGACGACCCCGGCGGCCCAGAGGAGCGCGCCGAGTGAGCCGGCGATTTCGGGAATCGGTCGAAGGGGCGCGGCGACCAGTCCGACCGCCCCCGCGGCCGTCAGCGGGAGGTGAACCGCAGGCGCGCACGGGACTGCGAGCGACCTGTCGAAGTACGAGGGGACCAGCGAGTAGGCCTTCCCGAAGACCGCGTGGAGGACGAAGCCGTGGACGGCGAGCGCGACCTGCGCGCGTCGGGGAATCGCCTCCACTGCGGCCCCAGCCGCTGGAAGGACAGCGACCAGCGCGGTGGCCTGCCACGCGACGAGAAACAGGGCGCTCGCCGCCAGAAACCGACGCGCCCAGCGCGTGACGACGACCGCACTCATATCAGCAACAGAAGATGAACGGGTACATAAGGGCAACGCGGTCGCCGTCGGACAGTTCGGTGTCGAGACCGTCGAGGTGTTCGTTGAACTGGCCGTTGACGGCAACGCGGGCGTAGGTCCGGGTCTGCTCGCCCTCGGGGTTCTTCTCCCACTTGCCCGGCTGGTCCGCGGGCGCGTCGGCCCATCCGCTGGCGGTCGCCTCGTCCTCGGTCTCGGCGATGAGGAGGTCCCGCACGTCGTACTGGGCGAAGAAGGCGTCGAGGAACGCCCGGAGCGTGGTCCCCTCGAAGGTGAACTCCAGTTTCGGTTCCCCGACCGCGGTCCGGACGTGGCCGGTGCATCGGACCTCCACGGTGGTCTCGGTGGTTTCGGCGTCCGCCGGGCGTTCCAGCGCGTCCTCGGAGCCTCGCTCGCCAGTCCGTGCGTCCGTCTCCATGCGCGACCGTTGGTTATCCGCCGGGGAATAGACCGGTGCGAACGTGTTCGGGTCGAGGTGGGAGAATTCGTAGGAGGAGCTTGTTAACAACTATACGTTGTTCTAAGATAGGTACACAATTTCTAAAGACCTACTTTCATTTCCCAATCGGCGCGCGCGACTGACGCGCGCGAGGTCTGCGCGAGCGAAGTGAGTGCAGGCTCATCGGTGCTTGCCTTCGACGGTGGACGAGTAACGGAGCGAAACGAAGCGGAGCGAGTAACGCAGGAGGCTGGGGAGGTCCGAGGTCCTCGCTATGCGGTCGGATGCGGTTTCTCATCGGCTCCGGGAGTAGCTAGCTTCTACGGGTTTCCAGCACCCCAGCAGTCTCGTTTGCCCAACGTACTCACGAGGTGCGACAGCCTCCGAAGAGACGACCGCCCACGTGAATCCTTGGTCGTGCCGATGGCCGTAGGTATTTGAGCGACGAAGGCCAAACCCCGAGCATGGACGAAATCAGTCTCAGTGTCCCCGAACCCATCGTCGAGTCGCTTCCGGCCGACGGCGAGGACGCCGCCCGCGACATGCAACGGGCGGTCGAGGGGGGGCAGACCCGGCTCAACCGCGCCGTCGAGGAGGCCGACAGCGAGGACGACGCCGCAGGCGCAGTAGTGGACGCCCTCGAACGGTTCGAGGACCGCTGGGAGCAGTACGACGACTTCGTGGCGGAGTTGCGCGCGTGGGGTCAGTCGCCCATCTACGCGATGGCGTGGCGCGACCTGATGGCCGCCCTGATGCAGCAGTTGTACGACCACGAGGCGTTCGCCGACCGCATCGACCGTGAGCGCCACGCGCGACTGGTCAGCGACGGCATCCGGCCGGGGCGATAGCATGACGCTCGAACTCCGCTTTTTCGCCACGTTCCGCGAGGCGGTCGGGCAGAAGACCCTCGAACGCGAGTACCCGGAGGACGCCACCGTCGGCGACGTGCTGACCGATCTGACCGACGAGTACGACATGGACCTCTTCGAGGACGGCGATCTCCGACCCCAGCTATCCATCATGAAGAACGGCAAGGACGTGGTCCACCTCGACGGGCTGGACACCCGTCTCGGCGACGGCGACACCCTGAGCGTCTTCCCGCCCGTTGCGGGCGGGACCGACGAGCCGGTCGCCGGGGCGGTTCAGCGGACATGGGATACTGAATGAGAGTCGAGAAGTCCTACCGGGGCATCTCCGAACGACTCGCCCGACACTACCTCTCCAATCTCGGCGGGGAAGTCGTAGACGAGGCGGACGGAACTGTCGAAGGTGGCGACGCCGACGGGAACGCCAAAGCCTGCGACGCCGACGTGGTGGCCGACGACTGGCGGGCCTCCATCTCCTCGGAGAAGGTCAGCATCGGCCCGTCGGTACAACTGACCGAGGTGACGGTGGTCTTCGAGGGCGACGAGGAGACCCTCGACTCGCTGGTGGCGGACTTCTCGCAGAAGGCGCTCCGGGCGGGCGGATGACCACTACTCAGGAGGAATAGACGTGACCGAAGACAACCCTATCGAAGGGCAGGTGCTGGTCCTCACCGCGGCGAAAGCCAGCGTAGGTGGCCAGCGCGTCCCCGACCTCGTGGCCGAGGCCCGCCGGGAACTCGAACCGCGGACCGAGGACCTCCGCAGGCGGTACGAGTGCGTCCACGAGGACGACGTGCGGGTCGTCTTCCTCGCGCCCGAGGGGTTCTGGGAGGACGTGGGCGACGAACTGGGCCTGTCGCGCCGAGAGTACGAGGCCGTGGCCCGCGCCCACGCCGAGCAACTGCTCCGGGTCGGCGACCGGGAGGGACGGAAGGAGGAGTTCGAGACCGCCCTCGAGGTTCGCGAAGCGGTGGTTATCGGAGCCTGATCGTCGTCAGGCCAGCCAATCGGTATCAGCGAAGCTAATCGTCGTCGAGGTGGGCTTCCGCCGTCTCGGAACTAGTCGGGGTTTCGCCCGTCGCATCGGCTTCGTCCTCGGCGTCGGACTCGCTCGGCTGGACGGACTCGCCCGACCCCGCCTCCATCGCCTCGAAGCCCCGTTCGAGGTCCGCGAGCAGGTCCTTGGGGTGTTCGACGCCCACCGAGACCCGCAGTAGGCTGTCCGTAATCCCGAGTTCCGCGCGCTCCTCGGCCGGAAGCGGCGAGTGGGTCATGCTCCCCGGGTGTTCGACGAGGCTCTCGACGCCGCCGAGGCTCACGGCGAGGGTGAACTGGTCGAGGGCCGCGACGAATCGCTCCACGTCCCCGAGGTCGCCGTCGAGTTCGAAGGAGAGCACGCCGCCGTGGCCGTCCATCTGCTCGTCGGCGAGGTCGTGCTGGGGGTGCGATTCGAGGCCGGGGTAGTGGACGGCCGACACCTGCTCGTGAGCTTCGAGGTAGGCCGCGACCTCCGCGGCGTTGGTCTCGTGCTGGCGCATCCGAAGGGGCAGGGTCTTCAGCCCGCGGAGGACCATGTAGGCGTCGAACGGGGCCATCACGTTGCCCATGCCGACCTGCTGGAGGAAGCCGACCTCTTGGGCGAACTCGTCGTCCGACGTGACCGCCACCCCGCCGAGCGAGTCGCTGTGGCCGTTGATGTACTTCGTGGTACTGTGGACCACCACATCCGCGCCGAGTTCGAGGGGTCGCTGGAAGTACGGCCCCATGAAGGTGTTGTCCACGCCGAGGAGGGCGTCGTGCTCGTCCGCGATGGCGGCCATCTCCTCGACGTCGCAGAGCCGCAGGAGGGGGTTCGTCGGCGTCTCCATCCAGAGGAGCGCGGTGTCGTCGGTCGTCGCCGCCCGGACCGCCTCGGGGTCGGTCGCGTCCACGAACTCCACCGCGACGTTCAGCTTGTCGCGGAACAGCTCCTTGAGCATCGTGTTGGTTCCGCCGTAGAGGTCCTCGAACGCGACCACGTGGTCGCCGGGTTCGACCGCGGCCATCACGGCCGCCACGATGGCGCTGGTCCCCGAGGCGAACGCCATGGCGTGGTCGCCGCCTTCGAGTGCCGCGATGCGCTTCTCGACCGCGTGTCGGGTCGGATTCGACAGCCGGGTGTAGAGGAACTCGTCGGCGTCGGGGTCGAGGTCTTCGAGGCCGGTGTCCATGTCGATGCCATCGACGGCGTAGGTCGAGGCGAGGTGGATGGGCGAGGTCACGTCGCCCACCCCGTTCGAGAGGTCCGGCTCCTCGCCGTGAGTCACCGAGAGAGTTTCGAAGCGCTCGCCGTGAGGTCCGGTCGGTGTTTCGGAGGGCATGCCAACTATCGGGTGTCCAACGGAGGACCATTTCATTCCTCCGACCGTCTAATGCGCCGAAAGAATGCATTTTCCGGAGAGATTACCGAAGCGAATATCGTCAGAAATTGCCGGCATCTCGAAGGAAATTTCATCGCTGTCCGATGTCGGATCGAACCGAAAACGCACTCAATTCGGCTCGCGCGCGCTCGGTCGCGGCGGAGCCCCCTCGTGACGCGTGCGAGGGTTCGAGCCGCACTCAATGGGCCTTGACGTACACGTTCTCCGTGCGAGTGTCTCCGTCGAGTTGGGTCTCGGCCTCGCCGGTCTTCTCGAAGCCTCGCTCCTCGTAGAAGGCGTTGCCCATCTCGTTGTCGGCCAGCACCATCGCCTGCACCGTCTCGGCACCCATCTCTCGCAATCGTTCCTCCATCGCCTCCAGCAGGTCCGTGCCGATGCCCTCGTGCCAGCGGTCGGGGGCAACGTAGAGTCGGAGTACGTCGCCCACGCCGTTGTCGGTTGCCCCGTGCGAGAATCCGACGATCTGCCCATCGTCGTCAGTTGCGACCAGACACACCTGTTCGTCGTCGCCGATGATCCGGGTCATCGTCTCCTCGGCGTACCACTCCGAAACGGCGTCCTCGATGACGGACTCGGGAACCGCGTCGGAGTACGCCTCGGTCCACGCCTCGCGGGCGAGCGACCGAATAGTCGAGATGTCTTCCCCGGTGGCGTTGCGGATGTCCATGGTAGTTATTCGCTCACAGCATAGATAGCGTTGGCGTCCGGTTTCAGCCGACGACCTGACTGAGCGATGACGAGTCCTGCCGTCCGGAGACGGACCGACTAACCAACCGCGGTGCGGAAAGAGAAAGGACCGGAGGCGGCTTTAGCCGCCGGAGGGACGCGCGTTGTCCTTTTCATCAACGTTTTGCAAGCGAGCCACCCTGCGGGTGGCTGGTTGTTAGTCGTCGCCAGAGGCCGCCGCGCCGCCGCGGCTCACGCCCGTACCGGGACCGACGTCGATGTCGAGTTCGGTCAGTTTCTCGTCGGGGACCACGCCGTCCTCCCAGTCACGGACGTCGTAGTAGTCCGCCTTGAGTTCGTCGAGTTCCACGAGTTCGCCCTCGGAGCCGCCCTGTCCGGGGATGGCCTTGGGTTCGCCCTCGACGAACCGGACCGGGAGGTCGTCGTCGCTCCCGTCGAAGCCCACGAGGTTGTTGTAGTAGCGTTCGAGGTTGTAGATGCGCTCGCCCGCCTTCATCAGGTCGTCCTCGCTCACGTCGCGACCGGTCATGCCGTTGTACTGCTTGACGTACTCCTCGACGCCCTCCGCGAAGGCGTTGAACTTGCAGATGTCGAACGAGTCGCTGATGGCGTGCATGTCCTGGAAGGTGGCGCAGAGTTCGCCCTTCCCCTCGGGGTCGTGGGGGTCCACCTTCTCCGGGATGCCCAGAATCTCGGCCGCCGGGGTGTACCCCCGGAGGTGGCAGGCTCCGCGGTTGCTGGTGGCGTAGCCGATGGCCATGCCCTTCATGCCCCGCGGATCGTAGGCGGGCATGGTCTGGCCCTTCACGTCGAGGCTCATGTCCTCGTCGC
>PXSM01000007.1:0-3054 GCA_003023465.1 Halobacteriales archaeon SW_6_65_15
AAAAGTTCGTTTAGAAGGAGACGTTTGTCTCCATGCCCTCGGTCGCGTCGTCCAGTCCGTCCTTCTGGACCTCCTCGGTCATCCGGTCGGAGAGTTCGCGGTCCCGGAGGATATTCTCGAACTCGTCGGTGAAGCGGTCGTTGACGGTTCGCTTCTCCTGTCGAGTTTCGATGACCCGCCGATAGCGCCGGACCGTCGATTCGCTCACGTCGAGTTCGTCGGCGCAGTCGGCGGTGGCTGCGCCGTCATCGAGGAGGTCCCGGAGGTCGTCAAGATCGAACGGCGCGTCGGTGTCGCTGTCGCGGATGAGGTGGAGGTCGATGCGAGCGCGCGAGACCGTCTTCCCGAGGGAGGCGTCGCCGAGTTCGCGGGCGATCTCGGCGTCGGAGTTGCCCGCGTAGTAGCCCCGGACCACGGTCACGAGTTCCTCGTCCGAGAGCGTCGTCCCGAAGTCGTAGCGGTCGCGCATCCGCGCCACGACGTCTTCGAGACGCTCGTCCACCTCCGTCTCCGAACTCAGGGAGCCGTGGGTCTCCTCCTGTCGTTCGGTGACGGTGGATTCGTCGGTGACGTCCATGAAGATGTCACGCAGTTCCTCTGTCTTCTCGTCCATGTCCTATGATGTTGGCGCGACGTGACCCCGGTATAAAAATCTGTCGGGAACGAGACGGGTTCCCTCGGCACCGCCGTCAACCGAAGTTTTCATCCCGGTTGACGAGCCACGAGATACCATGAGCACGGACACTGCGTCAGTCGAGTTGGTCGGCGAGGAGACCGTGGAGAACGTCGCGCGTGCGGCCCTGTTCGCCGCGCTCACGGGCGCGTTCGCGTACGTGTCGTTCCCGAACCCGCTCTCGCCCGCGCCAGTCAGTCTGCAAGTTCTGGGCGTCTTCCTCGCCGGGATTCTGCTCGGCCCCGTCTGGGGCGGCCTCTCGATGGGGCTGTATCTGCTGACAGGAGCCGTCGGCGCACCCGTCTTCTCCGGCGGGTCGGCGGGGGGGGCCGTCGTCCACGGCGGCCTCCGGATTCGTAATCCGGCCGAGCGAAGCCTCGTCCGCCTCGTCGGTGCGATGGTCGTCGGTACGGGCGTCATCTACGCCTTCGGCGTCGTCGGCATGTCGCTCGTCCTCGACATGACGCTGGAGGAAGCCTTCTTTGCCGGAGCAGTGGCGTTCATTCCGGCAGAGGCGTTCAAGATCGCGGCCGCGGTCGGCATCGTCCGGAGCGACCAAATCGCCGCGCAGTAGTCGGAGATAGCGCACCATCCAGATGATCGAAACCCGCGATCTGGTTCACCGATACGGTGACGAGATGGAGAACGACGAGGGCAGAGCGACCGCGATAGACGGCGTCTCCCTGTCGATTCCCGACGGCGAGTTCGTCCTGCTGGCGGGACCGAACGGCTCCGGCAAGACCACGCTGGTCCGCCACTTCAACGGCCTGCTCCAACCCGACGAGGGCGAGGTGCTGGTGGACGGGACGCCAGTCTCCGAGGACCTCGTTGCCGCCCGAACCCGCGTCGGGATGGTGTTCCAGCAACCCCGCGACGGCTTCGTCGCCGCCACGGTCGGCGCGGACGTGGCCTTCGGACCGGAGAATCTGGGACTCGCACGCGAGGAGATCGACCGCCGGGTCGAAGAAGCGCTCTCGGCCGTGAACATGGAAGACCGCCGCGAGGACCGAATCGACGAACTCTCCGGGGGCGAACGCGAGCGCGTGGCCATCGCTGGCGCACTGGCGATGGAGCCCGACCACCTCGTACTGGACGAACCTTTCACCGGGCTCGACGCCCCGGCGCGCGAGTCCGTGGTCGAGCATCTCAGGAACCTGAAGGCGGCAGGGACGGGCGTCGTCCTCGTCACCCACGACCTCCGGGACGCCTTCGACCTCGCGGACCGGGTCGTCGCGCTCGGCGAGGGTCGGATAGCAGTAGATGGCCCCCCCGCCGAGGTGCGCGAGCGACTCGCGGGGTTCGGGATTCGAGTGCCGCCAGTTTCGCTCGGGGAGGGACCGCCGGAGCAGAATCCGTGACCCTCAGCTACCGACCCGGCGACTCACTCGCCCACCGGCTCGACCCCCGGACGAAGCTGGCCTTTCAGGTCGCGTTCGCGGTCGCGGCGTTCGCACACACGAATCCGCGGGGCCTGCTCGCGCTGAGTCTGGTCCCGCTGGGAGCCCTCCGCGCGTCGGGGGTGTCGGTCCGCAAGTCGCTCCGGGAATACCGATTCGTCTTCCCCTTCCTGATGGCTGGCCCGGTGGTCGCGGCAGTGACGCTCGGCCCGCCGTGGGTTCGGGTGGACGCAGGCGTCGAGACCGCCATGGCGAGCTATCGCGTCGTCCTCGTCCTGCTCGTGAGCGCGGCGTACCTCCGGACGACGCCCGTGCGGGACTCGCGGGCCGCCATCCAGCACCTCGTGCCGGGGAAAGTCGGACGACTCCTCGGAACCGGCGTCGGCTTCGTCTTCCGGTTCCTGCCGGTCCTGCAGGCCGATTTGCGGCGAATCAGGGAGGCATCCGCGGCTCGGCTCGGTGACGAACGCGGACTGGTCGCCCGGATGCGCCTCGTGGGCATCGCGGGGCTCTCGCGGGCGCTCTCGCGGGCCGACCGGTTCGCGCTCGGGCTCCGGGCGCGGTGTTTCGCGTGGAACCCGACGCTTCCCCGCCTCTCGTTCTCTCGGGGCGACTTGCCGGTGCTCGCAGCGAGCCTCGCCCTGCTGGGGTGGGCGTTCGTCTGAACGGTAAATGGGCGGGTCAACTGTAAACCAGTGTTCCGTTTTCGGAAGATGGAGGCGCACCAGTCGGTAAAACTTATGCGAATCGTGTCCTCCTTGTAAGACATGGCAAGTTTCGCGTTGGCGCAGGCGGGGAGCGAGGTCACCCGTCCGACGTTCTGGAAGATCGGCCACCTCGGCGAGGCCATCTTCTACTACCTCTCGGCGGTGGCGATAGCCATCTTCCTGTTCGGCGTCTACGACCGGTTCGCGGCCTACGCGCGGGGCACCGAGTCGTGGTTCGACCGCCTCGACGACCTGCCGGAGCGGGTGGTCTCGGCCG
>PXSM01000007.1:3094-9635 GCA_003023465.1 Halobacteriales archaeon SW_6_65_15
CCTGCCGAACCGGGTGGGCTCAGCCGCGAAGATCGTCTTCTCGAACGAGAAGCAGTTCGACCGCGACCTCTACGCGGGCGTGATGCACGCATTCATCCTCTGGGGCTTCCTGACGCTGCTCATCGGAACGACCATCCTGATGATCGACATGGACATCTGGACCAAGGGCCTCGGGCAGGACTCCTTCTTCGTCGGAGCCTTCTACCTCTCGTACTCGCTGGTGATGGACGCGATGGGCCTCCTCTTCGTGGTCGGCGTGGGGATGGCCATCTACCGTCGCTACTGGGTGCAAGACCGGCGGCTCTGGGGCCGCCACACCTCCGCCGAGGACGACCTGTTCATCTGGACGCTGTTCCTGCTGGGGGTCGGCGGCTACGTCACCGAGGGAATCCGCATCCTCGGCACCAGCGCGACCCGCGACGTCTCCTTCGAGACGGTGAGCTTCGTCGGCTGGTTCGTCTACGACGTGTTGCAGGTCGCAGGCGTCACCCCCGAGACGGCGGCCGCCGTCTATCCCGTCGCGTGGTGGTCCCACGCCCTGCTCGCGCTGGCCTTTATCGCCGCGATTCCCTACGCCAAGCCCTTCCACATGATCTCCTCGTTCGCCAACGTGGTCACCCGAGACGAGAAGGCGGGCAAGCGCCTGCCCGGCGTCCCGGACGACGCCAGCCCCGAAGAGATCGGTCACGGCTCCATCGAGGACTTCTCGTGGAAGGAACTCCTCGACCACGACGCCTGCACCAAGTGCGGCCGGTGTTCGTCGGTCTGCCCCGCGAAGGACTCCGACCGACCGCTCGACCCCCGCGACGTCATCCTCGACCTGCGTCAGTACCGCAAGGACCGCGACGCCGGGCGCGTCGAGGACGTTCCCATCATCACGGACACCACGGTCGATGAGACGTACTCGCCCTCGGGCGTGACGGAAGCGGTGACTGATGGCGGAGCCGCGACCGACGGGGGGGCCGCGAGCCCCGACTCGGTCATCGCCAGCGAGACGATGGAGTCCTGCATGGCCTGCATGGCGTGCATGGACGCCTGCCCGGTCGACATCGAGCACGTCCCGCAGTTCACCGAGATGCAGCGCCGCCTCACCGAGTCGGGCCAGATGGATCCGAACGTCCAGGACACCATGATGAACGTATTCCAGAACGGCAACACGTTTGGCGAACCCCAGCGCAAGCGCCCCGACTGGGCAGCGGAGTTGGACTTCGACATTCCCGACGCCCGCGACGAGCCGGTCGAATACCTCTGGTACGTCGGCGACTACCCGAGCTACGACGACCGCAACCGGAAGGTCGCCCGGTCGCTGGCGACCCTCCTCGAGGAATCCGGGGTCGATTACGGCATCCTCTACGAGGACGAGCAGGCCGACGGCAACGACGTGCGCCGGGTCGGCGAGGAGGGCCTCTACGAGATGCTGGTCGAGGACAACGCCGAGGCCATCCAGAACTGCGAGTACGACAAGATCGTCTGCACCGACCCCCACAGCTACAACACGTTCATGAACGAGTATCCGGAGTTCGAGGCCTGCGAGTGGAGCGCCGAGGACGTGTTCCACTACACGCAGGTCGTCGAAGAAGTGTTCCGCGACGGGAAACTCGGCCTCTCCGGAACCGAGCTCGACTACACCGTCACCTACCACGACCCCTGCCACCTCGGCCGGTACAACGGCGAGTTCGAGGCCCCGCGCGAGATCGTGAAAGGGACGGGCTGTGAACTCGCCGAGATGCCCCGCAACCGCGAGGACTCGTTCTGCTGTGGCGGCGGCGGTGGCGGCCTCTGGATGGACTTCGACGAGGACCCCAAGCCGAGCGAGGAGCGCCTCCGCGAGGCCCTCGAAGACACCGAGGCGGGCGATCTCGTCGAGAAGTTCGTGGTCGCCTGCCCGATGTGCATGACGATGTACGAGGACGGCCGGAAGACCGGCGGCTACGAGGACGACATCGAAATCGTGGACGTATCGGAGTTGCTGGTGGATGCCATCGGGCAGAAGGAACGAGTCGGGGTCGCGGCGGACTGATTGACGATAATTCCGCAGAAGTCCACATCTTGTTGGTGTCACCAGCTATCGGTGGCACAAGCCATAAGTCCAGTGAACGTTAACGTATACGTGAACATGGCGACCGATCACATCCGAATATCCGACGAAGCGAAAGAACGCCTCGAAGCGCGAAAACGTGAAGGGGAGAGCTTCACCGACGTTATCATTCGTTTGACCGACCGAGATGCAGACGTACGCCGATTCATCGGGAAGTACGACGACGTCGATCTAAAAGCAGGCGTCGAAAACGTGAAAGACCGAATGGATCAGGACTTCCGTGAGGAGCGCGAGGATGTTCGTCGATAGCAGTTTTCTGATCGGTCTCGGACGAGGAAGTGACGAAGCAGTACGGTTCTACGAACGGAACCAATTCGAAGCGTTCAGCACCTCGACTATCGTCGGCTTCGAACTCTTCGGCGGATTGATCGACCAAGGACAGAGTGACGCTGTAGACGAGTTACGACGGGACCTCGACTGGGTGGACTTCGTGGACTTTTCGATGGAAGATGCCGCCGAAGCTGCGCGTCTCGAAGTCGAACTCGAAACGAAAGGTCACAGGATAACGATACCCGACCTGATGATTGCAGCAACGGCTCGACAGCGCGGTGAGACCCTAGTTGCTGCTGATGGTCACTTCGAACACATCGACGACCTCGATTACGTAAACTTCCGAGAGACCGAAGAGTGACCGACGTAGAACTCCAACTAACGAGATAGACGTATATCGAAAACCGACCGCCGCTCCCGGCGCGGCGGAAAGTGCGCTCGCGTGAAGTTCATGGCATGGCACGCGATGAGGTCAGCACGCGAGCGCACCTACTACTACGGGGTCGGACGCGTTTAGGTTTGTCGCCTGCGAGTTCGGACGAAGCGCCGCGGGCGACGTAAAGCGGTTTCTGGAGTCAGAAGAAGTCGAAGAACCCCAGCTCGATGGCGTACAGCGCGGCGGCCGCGAGCCACGTCTGAAAGATGAGGGTGCCCAGCGCCGAGAGGAGGATGAACTCCAGATCGTCCATCTCCGCGAAGCCAGCCGGGACCGTCAGCATCCCGCGGGTGAACAGCAGGGCGTTGCTCACGGGGACGACGACCCGGCCCCAGCGCTGGAACCAGCCGTCGAAGCGGTCGAGCTGGTCCTCGTCGATTCGGAACCAGCGCTTCTGGAGCAGGTACTCCCGGCCGCCGCGCTTGGCGAGCGAGAACAGGGCGTACTGGCCGATGGTTGCGCCGACGACCGCGACGAGGATGACCGCCGCGATGGTGCCGTAGTCTTCCGGCCCGCCCGCGAGCAGGGTCACCCCGAGCGGCACGAGGCTCTCGCTCGGCGCGAAGTAGAGGAGCATCGCGCCTTCGAGGATGAGGATGAAGAAGAGCGCGACCAGTCCGTACTGGTCGAGCCACTGTCTGGCCAGCTCCTCGTTGCCCACGAAGAACAGCCCCACGCCGACCACCGCCGCGAGAACGATGCCGACCGTGAGCAGGAGGAGCCCGTTCTCGGCGAAGAACTCCCGGACCCTGCCGGTGGCCGTCGCGTTCGACAGCAGGACCCCTGCGACGAAGAGGGCGGCTCCGGCGGCCAGCGTTACGGTTTCGTCAGCGAGCGACGCATCTGCGACGACGGCGAACGGGGACAGCATCTATGGACAGGGTATCGACAGGCGACGCTAAATGCGTTGTGACCCCGACCGAAACGCTGTTGGATGAGTCTCACAGTTAGAGGGAGATGCTTTGGAGGTACTGTCCGGTTGCTAGCAGTCGATGGAGGGAGCGACGCGGTTTTGGGACCGCACTCCCAAGCACCGGTATGAACCTCACCGACCGTCCCCGTCGGCTCCGGCGCGACGGCGTGCGCGAGATGGTCAGCGAGACGGTACTGGACGCCTCGGACCTCATCGCGCCCGTCTTCGTGGACGCGACGACCGACGAACGAGTGCCCATCGAGTCGATGCCCGGCCACGAGCGCGTGCCGGTCGAGGAGAGCGTGGCGCGCGTCGAGGAGGTGCTGGAGACGGGCGTCGAGGCCGTCATGCTCTTCGGGATTCCGAAGTCGAAGGACGACCGCGGCACCCGCACGGGGGCCGAGGACGGCGTGATCCAGGAGGCCACTCGCCGGATTACTTCCGAGACCGACGCCTACGTGATTACGGACGTGTGCCTCTGCGAGTACACCGACCACGGCCACTGCGGAGTCTTGGAGGAAGGTGTCGGCGGAGCGCACGCAGGGGAGGACGACGCGACCGATGGGGACGACGCCCGACTCACCGTGAAGAACGACGAGACGCTCGACCTGCTCGGAAAGATAGCCACCTCGCACGCCGAGGCGGGCGCGGACATGGTCGCACCCTCGGGCATGATGGACGGGATGGTCGCGGCCATCCGTGAGTCGCTCGATTCGGCGGGGTTCTCGGACGTGCCGATCATGAGCTACGCCGCCAAGTACGAGTCGGCGTTCTACGGCCCCTTCCGGGACGCGGCCGACGGCGCACCCGCCTTCGGCGACCGGCGACACTACCAGATGGACCCCGCGAACCGACGGGAGGCCCTGCGGGAGGTCCACCTAGACGTCGAGCAGAGTGCGGACGTGCTGATGGTCAAGCCCGCGCTCCCCTACCTCGACGTCGTGCGGAGCATCCGCGAGGAGTTCGACCACCCCGTCGCGGCCTACAACGTCTCCGGCGAGTACGCGATGCTCCACGCCGCCAGCGAGAAGGGATGGCTCGATCTGGAGGAGGTCGCGCTGGAGTCGCTGGTGTCGATCAAGCGGGCGGGCGCGGACCTGATTCTGACGTACTTCGCGGAGGACGTGGCCGGTCGGTTGTAATCGAGCGCCGTCGGTCAGTTAAACAGCGCAACATTCGGGTTGGAGCGTCACTTTATACAGACGTCGGCGTCGATGGCCTCCGGCGGTTCGTGGCCCTCCTGGCGGAAGATGACGAGGTTGTGGTGGACCTTGAGATCGTCCAGTTCGGTACGCGAATCGGTGATCTCGTGGGTAGTGTAGAGTGTGCCGTCCTCGTATTCGATCTCGAACAGACTGAGGAGGCGACTTCTGGGGAGGACGTATCCGACGATAGCGACGAATTCCGTCTCGTAATCGACAGTGTAGAGGTCGGAGACGTCAGTATCGTACTCTTCTTGAAGATAGTCGACTCGATACCGCTCGTCGGCTTCCTCCTGAGTTCGTACGAGCGCAGCATACGAATCGGGATACGGTGAATCGATAGAAATGTCCGTATCCGTGACGACCGGTTCGGCGGTTTGGAAACTCGCGTTACGCCGACTCCGATACGGTACGTTTTGGCGGTCCTCATCGAGTATTTCTCTGACTTTGTTCGTGAGGAGGGCACCCGATGCGACGGCTCCGCCAGCACCAAAGAGATACTGGCGGCGGGTGAACGAGGACACCATATTTCTGTCTTACATGAACGCGACACAACGTTAAGTATTTTCTGATTGATATTCCCTAACTGATAGCAAGCACTCAATAAACCAGAGAGCGTACTATCCACCATTGTATAATTTTTCTTTAATTTTTATATTTTAAAATAAAATATTATACTGCATTGGCTCGATGGTCGAATTGGCTACGATTTGATGAGTGAGTTGCAGAATCCGCACGGAGAACTCGTAGCCAGGAGAAAACGCATGAATCGCCGAAAGCTCTTGAAGGCAACGGGCGCAACGGTCACGAATGCTTCGCTCTTCGGCGTCGCCAGTGCTCGCGAAGGCACAAAGCACGGCCGGTCGTTCGAAGAGCACGCCGCCCAAGCGCGCAAGATTCGTGAAAAGACCGAATCCCAGGAACGGTTCGTCGAATACCATCGACAGCACGCCGATCACGTGTCGCACAACCGGTGGAAGAAGAAACTCCCTCACCACGGGTCGGACAAGGATGATTCCGATGGGCCATCTAACGAGCGCCTCTACAGTGGCGAGTCAGACGTCGAGATTACTGTCGGGTACTATCTCAGGGAGGATTGTGGCGGTGAAGACTATGCCCAGATTGATCTTCACGCCGACATCACAACAGATCAAGGAGGAGATGGTAAACCTGACAAAGACAATTTCGCGCTCGCCTGGAACGATGACCATTATCGGTACGAAGACGGTACCGCGTACATTGACAGCTGTGATAACTGTAGTCTCAGGGACCGAGAACTCAACGGTGTGTCCTGGGATTGGGCTGACGGTAATGCCTGTTATTACAGCTGTGACACTAGCTTCGCCCTTGGTTGTCACGCTGAACTTCTTCCTACGGATCAGGAGCGTGCGATTCAGGCCGAGCACAACCACACCTGGCAAGAAGCAGAGATTACTGGCGTAGGTTTCTCCAGTGGTGGCAACATCTCCGTCACGGTCAGCAGTGTCGACCACTGGGAAGAACTCGCGTACAAAATTGTCGAAGAGCCGTTCGACGTCGAGAGCTTCTGTTGAGAAGAGTACTCACGCGTTCGTTCCCCATTTTTTCGGCTGTATCATCGACCAGTTTCGGAGGAAAGAACC
>PXSM01000008.1 GCA_003023465.1 Halobacteriales archaeon SW_6_65_15
TAGCTGTCGTTCCGGATCTCGCCGTGGTCGATGCCTCGCTCGCGGGCGTAGGCGGTCCGGAGCAGTTCGGCGAGGTAGTCGGCGCGCTCGGTCCCGGGCATCGCGACCCGAATCGTGGCGTCCTCCGCGAACGCGAGGTCGAGGCGGTAGTCACCGACGGCGGGGTCGCCGAAGTCGAGCACGTACCGAATGGGTCGCTCGTCGGCGGAATCGTCGCGGCACTTCTGGTCAGGTGGCGTGAGCACGAAGTTGTCGGGCCGGAAGTCCAGGTGGAGCACGACCGGCGTCTCCGCTTCCGCGACGGCTTCCTCGACTTCCTCGAAGGCGGCGACCACGTCCGGCACGAGGTCCGAGAACCGACCCGAGTCGTCGCCGCACTGCACCTGTTCGACCAGCTGAATCGGGTGGTCGGCCAGCGACGCGAACACGTCGCCCCACGAGTCGCGGTCGGGTCCGGTCGTGAACTCGCGTCCGTTTCCGTCTTCCTCGGGGTCGGTCATTCGGAGGGGTCCACAGCCCTCCACCTCGTCCAGCTGATACTCGTGGAGCCGCGCGAGGTTGCGCCCCGCGTCCCGGACGAGTCGCTCCTGCTCGTCGGGCGAGAGCCGGTCGAGGTCCCGAATCTGGCGGCCCTCGCAGTAGTCGAGCAGGAAGTGGAAGACGCCGAGCGACCCGCCGTCCTCGGCGACGGCCAGTACTTCTGGAACTGGAAGCTCCGTCTCGCGGTCCAGCCGCGACAGAATCCGAGGTTCGGCCCGGAGTTCAGCCGCGGTGTTGAACGTCGCCGCCTTGAGAACCGCCCGTTCCCCGTCGGCGAACTCGATCCGGTAGATGGCGTTGATGCCCTTCGAGATAGGCTCCACGTCCGCGACCGGCCGACTGCAAGCCTCCCGGGCGGCCTGCGCGGCACGTTCGGCGTCCGGTTCCGACAATCGCTCGTCGCGCACCATAGACGCGGATGCCGGGCGCGGTCAGATATTCCTTCCGGGGGCGTGCTAATCGATGACACTCCGACCGAGCGGACGCCCGAAACCGGAACCCCTTACCGCGAAGGGGCAGGGATTAGTCCCTCGACTTCCAACCCCCGCGCATGGAGACTACCGAGGCGTTCGTGGGGCTGACGTGCGTGGACTGCGGGGAGACGTTCGACCCCGAGACGGCGACTCATCGCTGTCCCGACTGCGGCGGCATTCTGGACCCCGAGTACGACTACGACGCCATCGACCTCACCCGCGAGGCGCTCGAATCGCGGCCCTTCGAGTCGATGTGGCGCTACGAGGAGCTGCTGCCGTTCACCCGCGACTCGGCGGTCACGATGGACGAGGGCGCGACCCAGCTCGTGGAGTGCCCGAAGCTCGCCGACGAGTTGGGCGTCGCTCGGGTGCTCCTCAAGGACGAGGGGCGCAACCCCACGGGCACCTTCAAGGACCGCGGCCAGACCGCGGCCGTCACGGCGGCGGTCCAGCACGGCGCGACCGACGTGGCGCTCAACTCCGCGGGCAACGCCGGACAGGCCGCCGCGGCCTACGCCGCCCGTGCGGGCCTCGACGCCCACGTCTTCCTCCCCTCCGGGGGCGACCTGACCGTCGTGGAGGGGCGCATCGGCGACGCCGGGGCCGCCTACGCCGACGCGATGGACGAGCACGACGACTGGTACTCGGTCAAGACGTTCGTCACGCCCTACCGCCACGAGGGCAAGAAGACGATGCTGTACGAGGTGATCGAGCAGAACGACTGGGAGGTGCCCGACCACGTCGTCTACCCCACGGGTGGCGGCGTCGGCCTCGTCGGGATGCACAAGGGTGCGAAGGAACTCCGCGATCTGGGCCTGACCGACGAACTCCCGTCGATGTACGCCGCCCAGTCGTCGGGGTGTGCGCCCGTCGTGGAGGCGTGGGAGGAGGGCAAGGAGATCCACGAGGTCTGGGACGTGCCCGACACCATCTGTGGCGGCATCGAGATTCCCGACCCGGGCGCGAGTCCCCTCATCCTCGACGCCCTGCGCGAGAGCGACGGCGGGGCGGTCGCCACCAGCGACGAGGACATCCTCGACAGCGCCGTCACCGTCGCCCAGCACGAGGGGCTGGAGATGGGCGCGACCTGCGCGGCCGCCGCCAGCGGCGCGTGGGAACTCGCCCGCCGCGGGGATTTCGACGAGGACGACACCGTGGTCCTGCTCAATACCGGCGCGGGCAACAAGGACGACGACGTGCTCCGCAGCCACCTGATGGGCAAGGGAATCTGATCAGGGCTCTCCTCCGACTTGCCTCACTCTGACCCGGACTCCTCCGACCCGGTATACTTCGGACTCGCCCTGCTCCGGCCCGGACTCTCCCACCTACCGTGCCCTGCTTGGCTACCGTTCGACGCTCACCGGGTCTTCGGAGATGATCCACGCGTCGGGCGACTCCTCCGACCGGAGTTCGAGGCGGCCGTCGTGAAAGTGGGCGGTGATGCGAGTGGACGTCTCGGACGCTGTCATGCTGGACGGTGGTACGAGAACGCCGTCCATTACTATTGACCGTCTACGGGAACGGTACAGGTCGTCTACTCGCTTTTCGCCACAGTACGCGTCGATTTACTCGCTCGGCGTCGAAGTACGAACCGGGTAATTCGTTCTGCGTTCCGGTACGGACTGACTGCTCGGTGGGTATCGGCCAGCTACTCTACCGTCGGACCGAAAAAATCGGGAGGATGATCGGGAGTCAGTAGAAGTACACTTCGAACTCGTCGCCGCAGTTGCTACAATCGACCGTGGTTCCCGTGAGTCGATTCGGGTCGCGGAAGGTCGAGTCCGGATCGCCGCCGTCGGTCGCCACGGCGACGACGCTGTCGTCGCAGTTCGGACACCCGATGCTCATCTCTGCACGCGACATGCACCTACAAGACGGTGGCTTCACCGTTAGTTATAGGCCGTCTACGACGCTCGCCGTCGGCGTATCGGCGTGGTTAATCGCTGGTGGTCGCCGGATAAACTCGGACGGAAATCCGGTTCGGCGGGAGGGGTGGAACAACTATAAGTTTTAGACGGGTCTAAACGCGGACACGGACATGTTGAGCGACGTGATGGAGGACTATCTGAAAGCCATCTACGCCCTCCAGCAGGAGAGCGACGACCCCGTCGCCACCTCCGCCATCGCCGAGTACCTCGACGTGACCCCGCCGACGGTCACGAGCATGGTCGAGAAGCTCGAAGAGCGGGAACTGGTCGAGCGCGAGAAGTACAAGGGCGTCGAACTCACCGACGAGGGCGAGACGGTCGCTCTCGAAGTGCTCCGCCACCACCGACTGCTGGAAGCGTACCTGACCGAACACCTCGACTACTCGTGGAGCGAGGTCCACGAGGAGGCCGACACCCTCGAACACCACATCAGCGAGGAGTTCGAACGCCGGGTAGCGGAACTGCTCGACGACCCCGAGGTGGACCCCCACGGCGACCCCATCCCGAGCGCCGACCTCGCGCCCATCGAGGACGACGACACGACGCCACTGAGCGACCGCGACGAGGGCGAGGCGGTCGTGGTGGCCCGGGTCAGCGACCGCGACGAGGCCGAGCTACAGTACCTCTCGGACGCCGGCATCACGCCGGGCACGGAACTGGTCGTCCGGGACGTCGCCCCGTTCGGGATGGTGACGGTCGGCGTCGGCGGGGAGGCGTCCGGGGACGACGAGCAGAAGGGCCGCGGGGAAGCCGAGCAGAGTCTCCCGGAGGACGTGGCGCGGTCCATCCGGGTGCGGAGTGCCGTCGAAGAAGTGGCGTAGATCGTCGATTCCTTCCTCAGACCGCGAATACGTTGTCGATGAACATCATCAGCACGAACCCGGCCACGAAGGTCATCGTGGCGAAGTTCGCGTAGCCGTGGCTGTGGCTCGACGGGATCATCTCCCGGAAGATGACGGCCATCATCGCGCCCGCGGCGAACCCCGCCGCCAGCGGGAAGATCTGGGTGAAGACCGTCACCAGCGAGAAGCCGAGGACGGCCGCCACCGGCTCGGGGATGCCGCCCGAGAGCGTGGTGTAGAGCAGGTTCTTCGACTTCGAAAGCTCGGTCTTGCTGGCGGGGATGGACATCGCGAAGCCGTCGGGGACGTTCTGGATGCCGATGGCGACCGCGAGCGCGAGCGCCACGCCCTCGAACCCGGAGCCGAACGCGATGCCGACCGCGAGCCCCTCCGGGAAGTTGTGGATGGTGATGGCGCTCCCGATGAGCAGTGCCTTCTTCTTGAACTCCGCACCCTCTGGGTTACCGAAGTCGAGGTGGAGGTGCGGGATGAGCTGGTTGGTGCCGAGCAGGAAGAGCCCGCCCAGCAAGATGCCGACCATCACTTCCCACATGTCGCCCAGCTCCATGCCGGGCAAGATTAGCGAGAACATCGACGCGCCGAACATGATGCCCGCGGCCAGCCCCAGCGCCCCGTCGTAGACCCTGTGGCTGATCCTGTCGGTGAAGAAGATGGGGAAAGCACCGATACCGGTTGCACCGCCCGCGACCATCGCGACCAAGACCACCTTCACGAGTGGCTCGTCCAACATACGAGGTTTTAGAGGCATCTAAAGTAAAAGTATATCGGTCCAAACGTTTCGTGAGCACGTTCGAAACCGACGCGAACGCGCCGCGGGAGCCGCCGGGTCGAGACGGAACTCCCCCGGTTCTACTGGAGACGTAGCGTTTTTACAGGCGGTTCGAGTAGTCGGAGCCGATGTTCGACGCAGTCGCGTCGGCGCTGGCGGGGGTCGCGCTCGGCCTGTCGCTGGCGGCTCCGCCGGGTCCGATGAACGCCATCATCGCCGAGGAGAGCGTCCTCCGGGGCTGGGGCTCGGGCTTCCGCGCCGGCCTCGGGGCGATGACCGCCGACGCCGCCTTTCTCGGGCTGGCTCTGCTCGGCGTCGTCGCGGTCGTGCAGGACGCGCCGACCGTCCGCGGGCTCCTCTTCGGTCTCGGCGGCCTCCTGATGCTGTACTTCGCCTACGGCGCGGCAACCGACGCGAGAGCCACGTTCGGCGGCGGGGCGGCGACCGACGACGCAGGTGCGGCCGCGACCGACCGCGCGGGGTCGTCCGGAGATCGGGACGGCGGGGACAGCAAGGGCTTCCGGAAGGCGTTCGCGCTGGCGCTCACCAACCCCTACCAGATTCTCTGGTGGCTCACGGCGGGCGTCGGCCTGCTCGACCCCGGGACCGTCACGCTCGACGCCTTCGGCGGCCTCTCGGTCTCGACCGGCGGCCCCGTCATCGTGGTCGGGTTCTTCGCGGGCATCCTCGTCTGGATCTCGGGCTTCCCGGCCGCGCTGGTCACCGCGGGGCGACGGGTGGACGCCTTCGCGCCCGCCGTCGCCTACCTCAGCGCCGCGGTGCTGGCGCTCGCGGGGGTCTCGTTCCTCTGGCAGTCGGTCGGCGTCCTCGGGTGAGTCAGTTCCACGGCGCGCCCTCGAAGTCGACCTGCCGGCGCTCCCGGTCGATGCCGTCGATTCGCTCGACCTGTTCGTCGGTGAGGTCGAGCCGCCGCGCCGCGAGGTTCTCCCGGATGTGCGCCTCCGAGGTGGCCTTCGGGATGGCGGCGACGTTCTCCTTCGACAGGAGCCACGCGAGGCTGACCTGCGCGGGGGTCGCGCCCGTCTCGTCGGCGACGGCGACGAGTTCGGGCACTTCGGTGACGATCCCCTTCGCCAGCGGGGAGTACGCGACCAGCGCGTGGTCGCGTTCGCGGGCGAGCGCTCGGAGTTCGTCCTGCTGGAGCAGTGGATGGCACTCGACCTGATGGGCGAACAACGGCGCGTCGAGGCGGTCGAGCGCGTCTTCGAGCAGGGCCGGCGTGAAGTTCGAGAGTCCGACGCGTCGAATCACGTCCTCCTCGCGAAGCCGGTCGAACGCCGCGAGCGTCTCGTCCGGGTCGTAGGTCCGGATGGGCCAGTGGACGTACAGCAGATCGATGGTCTCGACGCCGAGTCGGTCGCGACAGCCGCGGGCGTGTTCGAGCACGTCGTCGTACGCTAGGTTCTGCGAGTGTATCTTGGTGGCGACGAACACGTCCTCGCGGTCGACGTCGGCGGCGGCGATGCCCTCGCCGACCGCGGCCTCGTTCCCGTACATCTCGGCGGTGTCGACGTGGCGGTAGCCGCAGTTCAGCGCGGTCTCGACGCTCGCGGCGCACTGGTCGCGATCTGTGTTCTCGTAGGTTCCGATACCGATGTCGGGGAGCGCGTCGGTCATCGGTTCAGTCGTCGAGCGGCCGACGTAAGACCCTTTCCGGACGCCGATTTTTGTTGGAGAAGTGACTATCGGGGCCTCGGCTGGCCGAGGACCGATGGTCCGCGAGGCCCTCGACCGGTCGGCGACCGTCCGGTTCCCGCTACGGTCGTCGCTGAGTCCGGCGGTCCGAGGTCTCCTCGGAGTCCATCTCCGGCACCTCCTCTTCGAGCCACTCGCGGAACCACTTGACGCGCTTGAGCCGCTCGTGGGCGATGCCCTCGGCGGTGTCGCTCTGGACGCGCTTGGTGGCGTCCTTGCCCCGCTCCATCACGCGATCCACCATCTCGGCGGCGTCCATGTGGGTGCGGGCCTCGTAGCCCATCCGGAGGAGCATGAGGGCCGTGCCGTTCGCGCCCACCTTGTCGAGCAGGTCGGCCTCGATGAGGCACTGGGTCTCCTTCGGCAGGTCGGTGAGGTCGCCCTGATACGAGTGGTTCTCGACCGCCTTCGTCACCTCTTCGACGAACGATTCCGGGAAGTCGCCGTGCGTTTCGAGGTACTTCCGGGCGATGCGCGCGCCCTCCTCGGCGTGGACCTCCTGGTCCGCGTCGAGCTTGGCGATGTCGTGGAACAGCGCGGCCACCTGGGCCACGTCCACGTTCGCGCCCTCCGCCTCGGCGATGGTCCCCGCGAGGTCCACCACGTTGAGGATGTGGTTGAACCGGTACTCCGCGGAGTGCCACGGGTACCACCGCATCCGGCCGCCGCCGTCCTCGTTCTCGACGCTGGCCGCCAGATACTCGTAGACGAAGTCTTTCATCTCCTCGAACTCGGATTCCGTGACGGGCGACTCCTTAATTTCGACGCCCACGGAACCACCTCGATTTGCCGCTGTCCGTACTCATTGTTACTCGTATAAACGAATGATTGACTCTTTAGGCTTACGACGCCAGTACTTCGAATTGACCTCTACCTTCTCTCGCGGCCAATCGGCGGCCCTTCCGTCGATTAGCTCCCATTGCGGGTTTCTTACGAGCGACGCGGTACGAATCGAAAACGGCCCGTCGCGGGTCAGGGGGCCGTCAGTTTGAACTCGATGCGCTCGGCGTCCTCACCCTTCGACTCGCGGTTCGTGATCCGGACGCGGCCGACCTCGCCGAGGCTGTCGACGTGGGTTCCGCCGCAGGGACAGTAGTCGAACTCCTCGATCTCGACCACCCGGAGCGGGTCCACGTGGTCGGGGATGAGGTCCAGCAGGGCGCGACCCGCCTCGGTGCGCTCTTCGACCTCCTCTCGGGGGCGCTCGGCCTTCGTCACGTCGAAGTCCGCTCCGATGGCCTCGTTCGACAGGCGTTCGATTTTCTCGACGTCTTCTTCGGAGAAGTCCGCGGGCTCGAAGTCGATGCGCGACCGGTCGGCGTGGATCTGGTTCCCGGCGGTCTCCGCGCCGTACTCGTCGAGCACCACCCGCGAGACCACGTGCTGGGCGGTGTGCATCCGGCGGTGGGCTTCGCGGCGCTCCTCGTCGATCTTCCCGCGAACCGTCTCGCCCGACTCCGGCAGGTCGCCTTCGACGTCCTCGACGTAGTGGCGCACGTCGCCGTGGTTCTTGCGGACCTTCGTCACCGTCGCCGACCCACCGTCCCACGCGAGCCGGCCGCGGTCGGCCGGTTGGCCGCCGCCCTCGGGGTAGAAGTAGGTCCCGTCGAGTACCACGTAGTCGTCGGTCGCTTCGGTCACCGTCGCCTCGAACTCGGTCACGTCGTCGGCGTCGGGAAGGTAGCGCTGTTCGGTCACACCACCCCCGAGGGGGTCGAGACG
>PXSM01000009.1 GCA_003023465.1 Halobacteriales archaeon SW_6_65_15
CGGGGCGAAGAGCGGGTATGACCGACTCGGACGACGCCACAGATGTTTTGGACCTCGTGTCGGACCTCCACGCCCACCTCGAAGCCACCGCGGAGTTGCCGGTCGAGACGCGAGCGAGCCAGTGGCTCGGCGAGGCCGAGGCAGTGGTCGCGGACGCAGTCGGTCCCGACGTGCCCGAAGCGGTAGTCGAGAAACGCGTCGGGCAGGTCCGGATGCTTCTCTCGAACGTCGCGGGGACCGGCAACGAGACGGCGGACGACCACGTCGCGGCGGCGCGCGAACTCGTGGACGAAATCGAGGACCGGCTCTAAGACGCAATCCCGGTCTCGAAGCCTGCCATCTCGCGCTACGACCCCGCCATGCGGCGGCAGGACTCGGCGCACGCTTCGAGTACGTCTGCACAGACCTGACAGTGCTCGTGGTCGTGCTGTTCGCACTCGTCGGCGCACTCCTCGCAGGCGTCGGCGCAGGTCGCGGCGAGGTCCTCGCTGAACTCGGAGTTGCGCACCATGAACCGGGCGTGCGTGCTGGCCACATCGGCCACGTCCCGACAGAACCGGATGCACCGGCTCATGTCCATGTCCTCGTCGAGGCAGGCGTCGGCGCACCACTCGCAGGCCTGCGTCGCCTCGAAGCAGTTGTCGATGCACTCGCGCATCTGGTCGCTCACGTCGAGCTGTTGCAGTGCCATGACGTGGGAGCCACGATGGAGAGGCCCATTACGCTTGAGGCCGAATTCGGTCGGCGGAGACGTTCTTTCGGGAGAAGAGTGCCACGACGTTAGTTTCGAACCTTCGGACGCGCTCGATTTGGGGTTCCAAAGGGGAAACCCGGAAAAGGGGCGAGTACGTAGAAACCCACATGGCGAAACATATCACCGTCGAAGGCATGAGCTGTGGCGGCTGCGAGCAGAACGTCGAGACCACCCTCGGCGACCTGCCGGGCGTAACGAGCGTCGAGGCCGACAACGAGTCCGACACCGTGACCGTCGAGGGCGACGCCTCCGAGGAGGACATCGCGGCCGCGGTCGAGGACGCCGGCTACACGCCGAAGGTCTAGCGGGTACGGTTTAGAGAATTGTTTTTGTTTGTTTAGCTAGATTATTTATTTCTTTTAGACTCCTCTGTATTTCCTTGACGAGGGAAGCTAGCTACTCCCGAAGCCTATGAGAGACCGCAACCGCACAGCACCGCAACCGCACCGCGCCCCGTGCCTCCCCGCGTACTCGGGCACGAGGCCCTCGCGGCGTCTCGTCGAACGAAGTGAGACTGGCCTCTGGAGGTTCACTGAGAAAGCCGAAAGCCGACCTGCTCACGAAAAAGTGGCTTTCAGACGTGCGATGGTATGTGAACCAACCACCGGGTGGGATAAAGGGGCCGCCCGGTCGCGGGCCGCAGGCCTGTGGTCGCCTCAGCGGCCCCTCTCCGACGCAACTCCGTCCGTCGGAGATGTCGCTGAGCGACCGCGACCGGGCGGGGGCTTTTGAAACGTTCTCCACGGTGTTTTTGTCCGCGACTCCTTCAGAAAACTCCGAGTTGGCTACTACTCTCAGGCAAACCCACACCGTTTTAGTCACCGTCGCCCCTGTCTCCCGACCATGACTCTGCTCGCTCGCCCGACCCGTCCGGGAGGTGGCCGCCGTGACCCGATCTGAACCCCAATCGGAGGTCGGCGGCATCGTCGGCGAGTTCCGCTCGCTGAAGGCCGAGACCGACGCCGACTACCTCGTGATGCAGGTGGGCGACTTCTACGAGTTCTTCGGCGAGGACGCCGAGGAGGTCGCCGACCTGCTCGACCTGAAGGTCTCCCAGAAGTCCTCGCACGGCTCCAGCTACCCCATGGCGGGCGTCCCGGTGGACAAGCTAACGCCCCATCTCAAGCAGTTGGTCGAGCGCGGGTATCGCGTCGCCATCGCCGACCAGCACGAGACCGCGGACCGGTACGGCCTCGCGCTCGCGGACGTGACCACCGGGCGATTCCTCGTGACGGAGGTCGGCGGAGGCGACGGCGACCCCAGCGAGGCACGGGACCGCGTCTTCACCGAACTCTACCGGTTCGACCCCGCGGAGGTCCTCCCCGGTCCGGAGATTCGCAACGACGACGCCTTCCTCGACCGGGTCCGCGAGCGCACCGACGCGACCCTCTCGGTCCACCGCGCCGACGCCTTCGCGCCCGGCCGGGCGACCCACGTCACGAGCGAGCAGTTCGGCGAGGAGGCCCTCGCCAGCGTCGGATTGGATGGGGGCGGAGGGACCGGCGGAAGCAGCCGACACGAGAACCCCGCAGTACAGGCCGCGGGCGCGCTCCTCTCGTACGTCGAGGAGACCGGAACCGGCGTCAAGGCCTCGATGACCCGCCTGCAGACGTACGCCGGCGACGACCACGTCGAGCTGGACGCGACGACCCAGCGAAACCTCGAACTGACCGAGACCATGCAGGGCGACCGCGACGGCTCCCTGTTTGCGACCATCGACCACACCGTGACGAGTCCGGGCAAGCGCCTGCTGAAGGAGTGGCTCCAGCGCCCCCGCCAAGACCTGCCGACCCTCCGAGAACGGGGGGATTCGGTCGCGGCGTTCGCCGACTCCGCGCTCGCCCGCGAGACCGTCCGGGAGACCCTCGACGGGGCCTACGACCTCGAACGGCTGGCGAGCAGGGCGGCCCACGGGACCCTCGCACTGCTCCCGGAGGTCGCCGACGCCGTCGCCTCGGACCCCACGCTGTCGAGTTCGCCCCTCTCGGAGATCGTCGCTCGACCCGACCGCGAGCAGGCCGCCGCCCTCCGCGACGAGTTGGGGGCGCTGGTCGAGGACCCGCCGGGGACCGTCACCGAGGGCGGCCTCTTCCGGCGCGGATACGACGACGAACTGGACGAGGTGATCGACCGTCACGAGGAGGCCAAGGAGTGGATCGCCACGCTGGACGACCGCGAGAAGCGAGAAACCGGCATCACCCACCTGCAGGTGGACCGCAACCGGACCGACGGCTACTACATCCAGGTCGGCCAGTCCGAGACGGGGAGGGTACCCGACCACTACAGCCAGATCAAGAGCCTGAAGAACTCCGAGCGGTACACCACCGACGAGTTGGACGAGCGCGAGCGCGAGATTCTGCAACTCGAAGAGCGCCGCGGGGACCTCGAATACGAGTTGTTCTCGCAACTCCGCGAGCGAGTCGCCCGACAGGCCGACCTCCTGCAGGCCGTGGGCCGCGCCCTCGCCGAGATCGACGCCCTCGCCTCGCTCGCCGTCCACGCGGTCGAGAACGACTGGGTCCGGCCCGAGTTACGCGAGTCGGGCGACCTCGACGTCGAGGCGGGCCGACACCCCGTGGTCGAGCAGACGACCGAGTTCGTACCCAACGACCTCCGGATGGACGGGGCGGCTTCGCCGCCAGATCGGGAGCGTGCCGACGGGCACGCGGACGGGGATAGGAAGTTCCTCGTCGTGACAGGCCCCAACATGTCCGGGAAATCGACCTACATGCGGCAGGCCGCACTTCTGACCCTCCTCGCCCAGATCGGGAGCTTCGTGCCCGCCGACGCCGCCGAAGTCGGGGTCGTGGACGGCATCTACACCAGGGTCGGCGCGCTGGACGAACTCGCGCAGGGGCGCTCGACGTTCATGGTCGAGATGCAGGAGCTGAGCAACATCCTCCACTCAGCGACCGAGGACTCGCTTGTCGTTCTCGACGAGGTGGGCCGGGGCACCGCAACCTACGACGGCATCTCCATCGCGTGGGCCGCGACCGAGTACCTCGCGAACCGGATCGAGTCGAAGACCCTCTTCGCCACCCACTACCACGAAC
>PXSM01000010.1:0-2473 GCA_003023465.1 Halobacteriales archaeon SW_6_65_15
GGTCGGTGGGTGTACGTGTCTTCGGTCATGGTGCATCGGTCTCCGTGTTCATGGCGTGACAGTCTCCTCGGTCATCTCACTGGCTCTCGTACTCGCTGTCTGGCACGACGACGACCTTGCCGAATCCCTCGCGCTCTTCGAGCATCTCGTGGCCGCGCGCGGTCTCGCTCATCGGCAGCACCTCCCGGATTCGAGGCTCGAAGGTGCCGTCCCAGACGAGTTCCAGCACGTCGTCCACCGCGCCGGGGTTGGCCATCGTGGAGCCGATGACCTCCAGTTGGTTCCAGAAGATGCGGTTCAGACCCGCGCCGGGGTTCCAGCCGGTGGTCGCCCCGCAGGTGACGAGACGGCCGCCCTTGGCGAGGCTCCGGAGCGAGTCGGGGTAGGTCGCCTCCCCGACGTGGTCCACGACCATGTCGACGCCGCGCTTGCCGGTTAGCTCACGGATGCGAGAGGCGAAGTTCTCCTCCTCGTAGTTGATGACGTGATCGGCTCCGATCTCCTCGGCGTATTCGAGCTTCTCGTCGGTCGAGGCGGTGGCGAACACCTCGGCCCCGGCGTGGTCGGCAATCTGGACCGCGGCGTGACCGACGCCCCCGGAGGCTCCAAGGACCAGCACCGACTCGCCGGCCTTCAGGTCGCCCCGGTTGCGGAGCATCCGCCACGCGGTCTGGAACACGAGGGGTGCCGCGGCCGCGATCTCCCACTCGACGCCGGAGGGAATCTCTACGAGGTTGTACTCCGGGATGGCGGCCCGCTCGCTATGGACGCCCCGGACGTGCTCGCCGATGAGGTGGTATCGGATGCACATCGTGTACTCCCCCTTGCGGCAGAACTCGCACTTGCCGCAGGAGACGCCAGCCGAGAGTGCCACCCGGTCGCCCGGTTCGAACTGGGTCACGTCCTCGCCGACCTCCACGACGACGCCCGCGCCGTCGCATCCGGGGACGTGGGGCATCTCGGGATCGACTCCGGGTATCCCGTCGCGAGTCCACACGTCGAGGTAGTTCAGCGCCCCGGCTTTCACGTCCACCAGTACCTCGTCGCGGTCCGGCGTCGGGTCCGGGAAGTCGCCGTACTCGATGACGCTCCGGTCCCCGTGGTCACGGAACTGGACGGCTTTCATGGTCGAACGGTCGGGTTCGTGCGGTAAAACTGTATCTCAACAGAATCGCTCGGGCGAGAGGGGCAGGCGATTAGACTGCACACGTCGCGATGGTTCAGCGTCCGGGGGCTTTCGAGGCCGTCATCGCGTAATCTCGGCTGGTCCGGGAAGCCACCTTAGAAAGGTAACCATTTCAACACGAAGGGTTCCTCGCGGCGTTGATTTAAGGTGGTGTCTCCCAAATATAGCGACATGGTCGATTTCCAGTCCCGTGACACCCGGCGCGGACGCGACGACGAGGACGAGTCCGACGAGCCGGAAGCCGAACAGTCCCCCGAGAACAATCGCGGCGAACAGGGCGGCCACGAGGATAGCCACGGTCACGACGACCAGCACGACCACGGCGAACGACGCGGTCACGACGAGCAACACGACCACGCGGACCACCACCACGGCCACGACGTGGACACCCTCGGCGCGGCGGTCGTCACCGTCTCGTCGTCGCGGAGCCTGTCGGACGACCCCTCGGGCGACGCCATCGTCGCCGGACTGGAGAACGCGGACAACAAGGTCGTCAGCCGGGACCTCATCGACGACAGCTACGACGGAGTGCAGAGTTCGCTCAACGCGCTCGTCCGGCGCGACGACGTGGACGTGGTGATCACGACCGGCGGGACCGGCGTCACCCCCGACGACGTGACCATCGAGGCCGCGCGGGCGATGTTCGACAAGGAGCTACCAGGGTTCGGCGAACTGTTTCGACTGCTCTCCCACGACGAGATCGGGACGAAGGTAGTCGGCACGCGCGCGACCGCCGGCGTGGTGGACGGCGTAGTCGTGTTCTGCCTGCCGGGGAGCGAGAACGCCGCCCGACTCGGCGTCGAGCAGATAATCGTCGAGGAGGCCGGGCACCTCGCCGGACTGGCGAGTCGCGGAGAATAGCTCCTACTCGAAGTCGCACTCCACCTCGGGCGCGCGATCCCACTCGAACTCGCGGTCCCGCTCGAACTCGCTTCGCTATTCGAAGTCCCGCCGCATCGCGATCTCGAACCACGGGCAGAGCCGCAACTGGCGGTACCACTCGGGGTGCTCGTGGAGGCGCTCGTAGGGCACCCACATCAGCCCGGCGACTTCCTCCTCGTTGGGGTCGAGGCTGGTGTCGTTCAGGGTGAGCTTGAGGACCGCACAGACCTCGTGTTCGAGGCCCGCGTTCTCGAAGTAGCGCCTGTACTCGAATCGGTCGGTCACCCTGAGATCGTCGTACTGGTCCGGGCTGATGCCGAGTTCCTCTTCGAGGCGCTGGCGGGTGGCCTCCTCCTGACTCTGACCCTGCACCGGGTGGGAGGCCACGGTGCCGTCCCACCACGT
>PXSM01000010.1:2489-13317 GCA_003023465.1 Halobacteriales archaeon SW_6_65_15
AGGATGTTGCCCTCGCCGTCGAACACGAGCGACGTGAACGCGCGATGGCGGGTGCCCTCGCCGGTGTGGGCGTCGAGTCGGTTGACGGTGCCCTGCTCGTTGTCGTCGGCATCCACCGCGACGACGTGCTGGCGTGCGTTCTCGTGGCGCTCCTCTGGGGTGGGCGTGTTGGCGTCTGCCGCCGTGTCGTCCGTGCTCATTGGCCGGTTCTTGCAGGTGACAGGTAAAACTCTCTTCGATAATTCATTGGGACGCATCGGCGACTCCATGTCACCGCACAACAATACGAAATTCGAAATTGGGTTTCGGAAGTCGTAATCTATCGTCGGATTTATTACGATGAGCGAACTTCCCACTACCAACGAATGACCGACGACACCGCAGGCGACGGACGCACCATCCTGCTCATCGGCAGTGGACCCATCCAGATCGGACAGGCCGCGGAGTTCGACTACTCCGGCGCGCAGGCCTGCCGCGCCCTCCAGGAGGAAGGCGCGCGAGTCGTGCTGGTCAACTCGAACCCCGCGACCATCATGACCGACCCGGAGATGGCCGACGAGGTGTACATCGAGCCAATCACGACCGAGGCTATCGCCGAGATCATCCGCAAGGAGAACCCCGACGGCGTCATCGCAGGGCTGGGCGGCCAGACCGGCCTGAACGTCACCGCCGAGCTCTCCGAGGAGGGCGTCCTCGACGAGTACGACGTCGAGATCATGGGCACGCCCCTCGAAACCATCTACGCCACCGAGGACCGGGACCTGTTCCGCCAGCGCATGCACGAACTGGGCCAACCCGTCGCGAGCTCGACCACCATCTCGCTGGACGAGGGTGAGGAAGTCGCACAGATCGGCGAGGAGGACCTCGAAGAGCGAGTCGAGGCCGCGGTCGAGGAGGTCGGCGGCCTACCGGTCATCGCCCGCACCACCTACACTCTCGGCGGGTCGGGATCGGGCGTCGTGGACGACATGGACGAACTCGTCGAGCGCGTCCGGAAGCGAGGTCCTGATCACGGAGTCCATCGCCGGGGGGGTCGAGCTAGAGTACGAGGTGATGCGCGACGCCGGGGACTCGACCATCATCATCTGCAACATGGAGAACATCGACCCGATGGGCATCCACACCGGCGAGTCCACGGTCGTCACGCCCTCGCAGGTCATCCCAGACGACGGCCATCAGGAGATGCGCGACGCCGCCCTCGAAGTGATCCGGGACCTCGGCATTCAGGGTGGCTGCAACATCCAGTTCGCGTGGCGCGACGACGGCACCCCCGGCGGTGAGTACCGCGTGGTGGAGGTCAACCCCCGCGTCTCGCGCTCGTCGGCGCTCGCCTCGAAGGCGACCGGCTACCCCATCGCTCGCGTCACCGCGAAGGTCGCGCTGGGCAAGCGCCTCCACGAGATCGAAAACGAGATCACCGGCCAGACCACCGCCGCGTTCGAGCCGGCCATCGACTACGTGGTCACCAAGGTGCCCCGCTGGCCCAAGGACAAGTTCCCGGACGTGCGGCCGGACCTTCGAGGAGAGCCTCCTCAAGGCGCTGCGCTCCTCGGAGTACGAACCCGACGTGGACTGGGCGGAAATCGACGACGAGACCCTCGAAGCCGACTACCTCGAAGCCCCGACTCCCGACCGCCCGTACGCGATGTTCGAGGCGTTCGAGCGCGGCTACACCGTCGAGGACGTCGTCGAACTGACGGGCATCGAGGAGTGGTACGTCGAGCGCTACGAGAACGTCGCCGAGGCCGCGGTGGCCGCGCAGGACGGCGACTTCGAGCAGGCGACCGAGACCGGCTTCACGAACCAGCAGGTCGCCGCGGTCGCCGGGGGCGAGGCCGAGCGCACGGCCGACGCCGCACCCCGGAACCCCGGCAGTAGCGGGGCCGGAGCCGGAACCATCGACGACGTGGAGGCCGCCGCACCCGACAGGGACTTCAAGCAGGTGGACACCTGCGCTGGCGAGTTCGCGGCCTCGACGCCGTACTACTACTCCTCGCGGCGACCCGGCGCGGGGCTCGGCCGCGACGAGGTGCAGGTCGATAGGGACGTGGAAAGCGTGGTCGTGGTCGGCGGCGGTCCCATCCGCATCGGACAGGGCGTCGAGTTCGATTACTGTTCGGTCCACGCGGTCCGGGCGCTCCGCGAGCAGGGCATCGACGCCCACGTCGTCAACAACAACCCCGAGACGGTCTCGACGGACTACGACACGAGCGACGGCCTGTTCTTCGAGCCCATCACGGCCGAGGAGGTCGCCGACGTGATCGAGACCACGAACGCCGACGGCGTGATGGTCCAGTTCGGCGGCCAGACCTCGGTGGACATCGGCGAACCCCTCGAAGACGAGATCGCCCGCCGGGGGCTGGACTGCGAGGTGCTGGGCACCGCGGTCGAGGCGATGGACCTCGCGGAGGACCGCGACCGGTTCAACCGCCTGATGGACGACCTCGGAATCGCTCAGCCAGAGGGTGGCTCCGCGACGAGTGAGGAGCAAGCGCTCGAACTCGCCCACGACATCGGCTACCCCGTCCTCGTCCGGCCCTCCTACGTCCTCGGCGGCCGCGCGATGGACGTGGTCCGGAACGACGAAGAACTGAAAGAGTACATCGAGGAGGCCGTCCGGGTCTCGCCCGACAAGCCGATTCTGGTGGACGAGTTCTTGGCCGATGCAGTGGAACTGGACGTGGACGCCGTGGCCGACGGGGAAGACGTGCTGATAGGCGGCATCATGGAACACGTCGAGAGTGCTGGAGTCCACTCCGGGGACTCGGCGTGCATGATCCCGACCCGGGCGCTGGACGAGGAGACCCTCGGACGAGTCCGCGAGGTCGTGGAGGACATCGCGGTGGCGCTGGACACGGTGGGGCTGCTGAACGTCCAGCTTGCTGTTCAGGACGGCGAAGTGTACGTCCTCGAAGCCAACCCGCGCTCGTCGCGGACCGTCCCGTTCGTCTCGAAGGCCACGGGCGTCCCCATCGCCAAGCTCGCCGCGAAGGTGATGGCGGGCGAGACGCTGGCCGAGTTGGACGCCGAGGAGCAGGTCCCCGAGCGGGTCAGCGTCAAGGAGGTCGTCCTGCCGTTCGACCGCCTGCCGGGGAGCGACCCCCGACTCGGCCCGGAGATGAAGTCCACGGGCGAGGTGATGGGCACCGCCGACACCTTCGGCAAGGCCTACGAGAAGGCCCAGAGCGCGGCCGGGTCGGCCCTTCCCGAAGACGGCACCGCCGTAGTGGACCTGCCGGTCGAAGGGTTCGACGAGTACTACGACGTGCGAGAGTTCGACGACCTCACGGCCGCGCTCCAGACCGGCGAGGTGGACCTCCTCGTGACCCGAGACCGCGAGGCCCTCGAGACCGCCGTCGAGGAGGAGGTTCCCTACTACTCGACCGAGGCGAGCGCCCGGGCCGCACTCGAAGCCCTCGACGCTGGCGACGAACCGCTCGACGTGAACCCCATCGACGCCCGACCGAAGACGTCCCGCGAGTGGGGCAAGTAGCGAAGAACGGTCGAACTCCTGTCGAGCGATTCCGTTTTCAGACGACCACGACGCCGACGACGCCACCCACCAGCAGGGCCGCAAGCGCGTACCACGGCTCGCGGCGAACCGTTCGCTGTGCCATCGGGAGTTTCCCATTGGCGCGGACGCCCAGCGAAATCGCCACGAACAGGGACGTGAACGCGGTCGCCACCGTGGTGCGACCGATGCCGTGAGCGTAGCCCGCGAGGACGCCGACCACGGCACCGAGGACGAGGGCGTGAAGTTCCGTGTACGTAACGCGGTTCTCCGTTCCGAGGACGGGGGCTCCCATGGGAGGAGCTACGCACTGCTCCGCTTAAATTTGTTTTCGCCGTAGTAAAATTATGGTGGACGTGAGCGTCGAGGCGTCAGGTCCCGACGCCGGGCGTCTCCTCCTGATACCGAAGGAGCTGGGCCGCCCGGTCGGCCTTCGCCAGCAGGACCTCCTTGAGCGTCGGCGGGTTCCGAATCCGGGTGTCGTCGAGGAGGTCCTCGGGGAGCGCCAGCGTTCCCTCGGGGATGCCGTCTTCGCCGCGCACCGCGACGTGATGCTGGTCTACCTTCATCACGAGCGGGCTGTCGAGTCGCTCGACGCCCTCGCCGGAGGCGTACAACTGTTCGTTGATCTGCTCGTGCTGGTCGCGGCGCATCACCGCTCGTTCACCGTCGTACGGCTCGACGTATAGCCGTCCGAGGTAGTAGCCGCTCGAAAACTCCTCGAACATGTGACGAGCTAACGTATAGCACTGTCGAGACATAAACGTTTCGTAAATATTTATATAGTAGCGCAAACCCACTATTTAAGAATACGTGACCTTTTGTCGTTCTCGTTCGGTACTGCGGTCGAAGGGCCAACGTTAGTAGCCGTTGTCTGACTCTCGGCAGCGTAACGTTCTCGTTGGTTACAGAAGATAATCGGTGCAGTGTCCCTGACGATTGCTTGCGCAAACGAGAACGAAGTCTTCGCTCGGAATCCGACGGGCAAGCAATTCAGGGGTGAAACGTGGAAAGAGAGAGGTCACGCTATAGCATCGCAGAGGCGTGTTTAAGAAATTTAAATATGTATCTAATATAACCTTTTATTGTCTGTCGTCCGATATCGGCGTGATTCCGATGCCGACCCGAGGACGGAACGCCTATGTCGCTGGCCGCCCCGCGGACCGACATGGCGATTCCCGAGCGGTACGCGCGGCGGTTCCTCGAAGACGGACCCAACCTCGCGTGGCTCCTCGTCGTGAACGTGCTGGCGATGCTGGTCGGGGTGCGCTTCTACGTCGAGACCCTGCCGGAGGTCCAGACGGTCCTCTGGCCGCTGTACGCCGACTCGCCCGCCGCGCTATTTCTGGTGACGCTCTCGCTGACGACCCTGCTGCCCAACCTCGGGAATCGGGCCGAGGACGCGCCCCGGAACCGAGCGCTCGCCTATCTCCACACCCTCGCGTTCGCGTGGCTGGTCAAGTACGGCCTCTGGACGTTCGTGGCCCTGAATCTCGGGTTCCCCGAGTACTTCGGGCCGCCGTGGGAGCCGGACGCGTTCTGGGCCTACTGGTTCATCGTCCTCACGCACCTCGGATTCGTGGTCGAGGCCTACCTCCTGCCCCGCTACGGCGCAACGACACGAGGCGCATTGGCGGCCACCCTGATCGCCCTGCTCGCCAACGACGCCCTCGACTACCTGCTCGGCCTCCACCCCCCACTGCGGTACGAACCCGGCCTGCTGTTATCCGCAGCGACGGTCGGGCTCTCGATACTGTCGGTAGCCGCGGCGAGTCGGGCGTTCGACCGTCTCGCGGACTCGTCGAAGCGCGCGTAAGACCACCATTTCTCTCCAGCGGTACTCCTTAGACGCCCTCTAATCCGATTTTAAACTCTAAGACCCGATCTGGCCGCCAGGAACTGACTCGTGAACGGAACGAACGAATGTCTGCCTTTTTAAGCAGAGGGGGTAAAGGAAGAACCGATGAGCCCCTACCGAGCCGCCCTGTTGGCGCTGGTCGTCGTCGGCGGCACGCTCGCGGCCGCCGCTCCGGCCGGTGCGACGAGCGGCGTCGACGTGACCCGCGACGCTCTCGGCGGGACGCACGACGCCCTCGGAGATATCGGAGCGCAGGCCGACGCGACAGCAGATGCGGACGACGCGGTGGTAGACGCCGAAGAACGCGCGAACGTCGGTGACGCCCAAACGAACGCGAACGACAGCGCGAACGACTCGGCGCTCGGCGCGGACATCTCCTCGTTCATGCAGTCGAGCCTCGCCGAGACCGACGGTGCGGTCGAGAACGGCATGTGGTCGGCGGCGTTCAACGGTACCGAGAACCAGTCGGTACGGGAGCGACTGGTCGAACGCCGGACCAACGAACTCCGTGCGGAGCTAGCCGAACTCCGCGAGGAGAAGGAGGAACTGATGGCCGAGCGAGAGACGGGGAACGTCAGTGAGACCGCCTACAAGGCGAGAGTCAGCCGCCTCGCCGGACGCATCAACGCCCTGGAGTCGTCCATAAACGCCACCTCGTCGAAAGCCCGAGAGGCCGGGACCGGCGTCGAGGAGCTTTCGAACCTCCGGACGGAGACGAAGAACCTGAGCGGACCCGAAGTCTCGGCCGTCGCCCGCAACGTCACCGGGGTCGGAAACGGCAACGGTGCCGGCGTCGGAAACGGCGACGGCGGACAGGGACCGCCGGACGACGTGGGCAACGGAAACGGCCCGAGCGACGCCGGGAACGGAACCGCGGGCCCGCCGAACGGACAGAGCAACAACTCGACCGAAGCCGGGCAGCACGGTCCGCCGGAAGACGCGGGGAACGCGCCGCTCGCGGACGGCGAGACCGGAGACGAGACGCCCGGCGAGCGAGCCGGAAACGGAGCACCCGGCCAGCAAGGCGATGGCGACGCCCCGGGGCAGAGCGATGCCCCGGGCCAAAACGGCGCTTCGGGACAGAGCGAAACGCCGGAACGGAACGAGACGCCCGGGCGCGACGATGCCCCCGGCCACGACCGGGTGGGCGGACAGGGTCCGAAGGCCATCCTGTCGCCGACCGACGCGTTCGACGCCTCGATTGCGCAGGCACCCAGTGCAACCGACGCGTCGATCATCTCCACCGTCAGGCTCCCGACGACCGAGCTTCTCGCAGTCGGCTTCTCGGCATAGTCCAAGGGGTTTTCAGTCGTAGTACCTACCCGAGCGACCCCAGACCGGCGCACAGCCGAAAGACACGCTTTTGGGCGCGCGTTGCCTAGCTGGCGACGAATGGACTCCGCCGAGCTACTCGACATCCTCGGGAACGAGAACCGCAGGCGCATCCTCCGCCTGCTCTCGCGCAAGCCCTGTTACGTCACCGAGATCAGCGAGTATCTCGGCGTCAGCCCGAAGGCGGTCATCGACCACCTCCGACGGCTGGAGGACGCCGGGCTCGTCGAGAGTCGCACCGACGACCAGCGCCGGAAGTACTTCAGCATCTCGCGCAACCTCCGGCTGGAGGTCAGCGTCTCGCCCTACGAGTTCGGCATGAAGAGTGCCTACCCCGCCAGCGCCAACCTCGACGTGAGCCGGTGTCGATACGTCTCGCTCGACCTCCAGTTCGGTCCCGAGAGCGCCGAATCGAGAGGAGTCAACGAAGGCGACGACGAGGGCGCAAAAGTTGACGACTCCGGAAGCGCGGACGACACCGACGAGACCAACGGCGCAGCAGTCGCGGCGGCGACCGACCTCGCGGACGAACTGGACGAACTCCAGCAGCTCCAGCGCGAGCTCTCGCTGGCCCAGCGGTGGGTCCACGGCCGCATCGCCGACGTGCAGGCCCGCCTGAGCGACGCCCTCGACGCCGACAGCGAGGACCGCCTCCACGCCGAGGTGCTGGCGGCGGTCGCCGGCGGTGCCGCCACCCCCACGGAGGTCAGCCGGACCGTGGAGGCCCCGAAACCCGTCGTCGAGGAGTGTCTCTCCGAACTTGCCGACCGCGGCTTTCTGGAGCGCGACGGCGAAACAGAAGAGTGGGCACTGGCTGGCTAACGTCGAACGTCTCCCAGACGGAGATCGGCTGTCCTCGGCCAGCGGTCGGCTGGGGCGGACGGTTAGACGTCCGCCGTCAATCCGTTCCGGAGGTCGCCGCCGAAGTAGGCTCCGAGCGCGCCGGCCAGCAGGCCGGTCCCCATGCCGAACATGGCCAACTGGGTGCCCCCGTCGCCGAACGCGGTCAGTGCGAAGTGACCGAGCACCGCCGTAAGTCCGGCCGCGAACGCCCCGCGGTCGAGGTCCCGGAGCCGCGAGGCGACCGCGTGCGTGGACTCGTCCGCCCGGACGATCTTGTCGAAGATGGGCAGGGGAACGAAGAAGTTCCCGACGAGCATCCCGGTCCCGAGGAGCAACAGCGCGTAGAGGAAGATTCGGGGCGAGAAGATGCTGAAGGCGCGGTGCTGGAGGCGTTGGACGACGGAGGGGGACGACGAGGTGGGCGACTGGGACTCGGATGCTGCGGAATCGTCACCGAGAACGTCGGTGAAGTCGTCGGCGACCGAGTCTGAGGTGCGCTGGTCGGAGCGCTGGGGCATGGAAGGAATTGGGACCGGGGAGGTTATGGGTCTTTTCGTGACCGCGACGGGAGACCCCGACCTGCGAAAAGATGGTTTCAAGTCCGCAGGGCCGGTACCCCGAGGTATGAATCCCGGCGACCGCGTCCGCGTCGAGCGGGCCGACCAGAGCTACGAGGGCGTACTGCTCCCGTCCACGACGAGCGACAACCTTGTCGTCAAGCTGGAGGGCGGATACAACATCGGCGTCGAGAGAGCCGACGCGGACGTGGACGTACTCGAACGCGACGTGTACGACGTGGGGGACGGCGAGACCAGCGACTCCTCCGAGGTCGAGTTCGACACCGACCTGCCGACCATCTCGCTCATCTCGACCGGAGGTACCATCGCCTCGACGGTGGACTACCGGACCGGCGCGGTGACCGCGCAGTTCGACGCCGAGGACGTGCTCCGGGCCGTCCCGGACCTCGCGGGCCGAGCCAACTACCGGGGCCGCGTGGTGGCCAACATCCTCAGCGAGAACATGACCCCGGACGTGTGGCAGGACCTCGCGGCGGCCGTCTACGAGGAGATCGAGGCGGGCGCGGACGGCGTGGTCGTGATGCACGGCACGGACACGATGCAGTTCACGGCCTCCGCCCTCTCCTTCATGCTCGACGCGCCGGTCCCCATCGTGTTCACCGGGAGCCAGCGGTCGGCCGACCGGCCCTCGTCGGACAACGTGATGAACGCGGTCTGCGCGGTGGAGGCCGCCAAGTCCGACGCCGCCGAGGTGCTGGTCTGCATGCACGCGACCGAGAGCGACGACGTCTGCGCGCTCCACCGGGGGACCCGCGTCCGGAAGAACCACACCTCGCGCCGGGACGCCTTCGAGACGGTGGGCGCGAAGCCCCTCGGCGAGGTGAACTACGGCGGTGGCGAGACCGAAGTCTCCTTCCGGCGCGCGCACGACGAGCGCGGAGAGAAGGACCTCGACATCCAGCCCGAACTCGAGTCCGAGGTGGAACTGCTGAAGTTCACGCCCGGGATGGACGAGTCGGCGCTCGACGTGGCGGAGGGCAAGGCGGGCCTCGTGCTCGAAGGCACCGGTCTCGGGCACGTCCACTCCGGGTGGACCGACCGCATCGCGGAACTCGTGGACTCGGGGACCACCGTGGTCATGACCAGCCAGTGCATCTGGGGCCTCCTCGACGCGGGCGTCGTGGAGGGCGAGGACATGCTCCCCGGCACCGCGAAGGTGAAGCTGATGTGGGTGCTGGCCAACGCCGCCGACCCCGCCGAGGAGATGCGCGAACCCCTCGCGGGCGAGATACAGGAGCGGTCGGTCCCGTGGGAGTGAGATGTCCGGCGCACAGATAACCGTCCGCGAGGCTCGCCACGACGACTACGAGGCGGTCGAAGCGTTCACGACGAACACGTGGCCCGAGCGCGACGGCGGCGACTACATCCCGCGAATCTACCACGACTGGATCGACGGCGACGACCGGCGCAAGCGCACCGTGGTCGCCGAAGTCGATGGCGAGGTCGCGGGGCTGGCCCAGTCGGTCCTGCTCTCGGAGTGGGAGGCGTGGAATCAGGGCCTGCGCGTCCACCCCGACTACCGCGGGCGGGGCGTCAGCGTCGCCGTCACCGAGGACCTCTTCGAGTGGGCCCGCGAGCGAGGCGCGATGACCGCCAGCGTCATGGTGTTCTCGTGGAACGAGGCCGGACTCGGCCAGTCGCGGGCCTGCGGCTACGAACCCGCGACGGAGTTCCGGTGGGCGCATCCCGACCCGGACGCCGAATCCCGGTCGAAGGGCAGTTCGGACGCAGAGATCACCACCGACCCGGACGCAGCGTGGCGGTTCTGGACCGCGAGCGACGCCCGCGACCACCTCCGGGGGCTCGCGCTGGACGACGACGAATCGTGGGCGCTCTCCCAGCTCACCCGCGAGGACCTCCGGGCCGCGGCCGACGACGACGGCCTGCTCGTGGTGCAGGACGACGGCACGAAGGGGTTCGCCCATCGAGTCCGGGAGTACGAACGCGAGAGCGACGACGAGGAAACGACCGACGGCGAGACCGAGACGTGGGTCGAGTACGGCGTCAGCGCGTGGGAGGACTTATCGAGCGCAAACGCCCTCCTCGCCGCCGTCGCGCGCGACGCGGCCGACCGCGGGGCCGACCGCACCCGGGTGCTGATCCCCGAGACCGTCCGCGCGGTCAGCGACGCGGCCGCCTGTCGGGTCGAGGTCTCCGACGAACCCGACTTCGTGCTGTCGGCGGACCTGACCGCCGAGGAGTGACGAAGCGCGAGACGGACGCGGTCAGTCGTCGGTCCGACTCTCCTCGACGCCGGACACGCTGAGTTCCGAGTCGTCCACCGCGTCCTCCCAGTCGAGGTCCTCGATCTTGCTTCCGTGTTCGAGGATGAACGGTCCCGAAGCCAGGGTCCGAAGCGTCACGGTCATCGCCCGGACGACGTACGAGGTGAGGGTGAGGTACGGCGTCAGTGCGACGGTGTAGGCGGCGCTGACGAACACGAGCAGGGGCGTCAGCGTGAACAGCGACACCTCCGGGAAGAGGTTGGCGTCGATAGCGAACAGGACGTAGGACGTGATGATGATGGTCGGCAGGGAGACGTACAGGAGGTTGCGCGACAGGTTGGCGAACTCCCGCTTGTAGTACAGCGACTTGAAGTACTCCCGGCCGGTGGCGAATATCTTCAGCGTCTCCACGAGGTCTTCGATGGCCTCCTGCTCGTCGTCGCTCAGGGAGTCGCCGTACTTGCGCTCGACCGCGTCGTCG
>PXSM01000011.1 GCA_003023465.1 Halobacteriales archaeon SW_6_65_15
CGGTCCCCGCCGGCGCGCTCTCCGTCGCTCTGGAACTTTGTCGGGGCAGGAGTGAGTCGAGTCTCGGGGACTCTCGTGGGTTATTGGGTCGAAGAAATAGATCGAGAAACGGCGTTACTCCTCGGTCTGCTCGGCGTCCTCGCCCTCGCCTTCGAGTTCTTCGAGTATCTCGTCCTCGTCGACGTCGGCGTCTTCGAGGGCTTCTTCGAGGTCGGCGTCACCCATGCCGCCGCCCATACCGCCCATCATGCCGCCCATCGGACCCATGCCGCCGCCCTCGATGGTCTCCTGGATGATGACCCGGTCGAGGCCGAGCTGGTCCATCACGTTCTGGGCGATCTGCTGCTTCTGGAACATCCACTGCTGGTTCATCGCCAGCTGGGGCGTGCTCTCGATGTAGAGGGTCTCCTTCTCGACCGTCTCCGTCTCGGTCTCGGGTTCGGCGTCTTCGTCGTCCTCGTCGGGTTGGACGACGGTCTCCTCTTCGACCTCGTCGGTCTCGATCCACATGTCGAGGTCGGCGTCGATGTACATCGAGAGGAGGCCCTGGGCCTGCTCGACGCGGTCCTCGACCTCGCCGACGATCTCGTAGTCGTACTCGATGTCCTCGCCCGCGAGCGGGTGGTTGAAGTCGACGCGGGCGCGACCGCCGATGACGGTTTCGAGGTGGCCGTGCTCGCCGTCCACGTTCACGTGCGCGCCCGGGTAGCGCTCGTCCTCGGGAATCTTGTCCACGCTGACGGTCTTGACGTCGTTGGGGTCGTACTCGCCGAACGCCTCCTCGGCGGGGATGGACGTGCTCCCGGAGTGGCCGACCTCCGAACCGATGACGTCGTCCTCGACGCCCTCGAAGATGTGGCCCTCACCGAGGACGATGGTTCGCGGCTCGAACTCGCGCTCCTCCTCGTCGAGGCCCTCCTCCTCGGCGACCTCGGGGTCGGTCGTGTCCACGATGTCGCCGTCCTCGACGGTGCGCGCGGTGTAGTCGAGGCGGATGAAGTCGCCCGCCTGAAGCCCGCCTTCGGTCGTTTCTTTGGTCTCGTCCTCGGACTCCGCCTGGGCGTCCTCGGATTCCTGCTCGGCTTCATCGGCCGTCTCTTCTACGTCCTGTGTCTCCTCGTCGTCGGCCACGTCGGCCTCTGGTTCTTCACTCATACCCGAAACGTCGCTCGTTCGCCCCTTAAGAAACACGATTCGCGTCTCCGACGAAGACGCCCGTCCAGAGCGGTAATCGACCCAAAAAGGCTCGGTCCGAAACCCCGGAAGACGCCGGACTGCGGCCCGCCGAACCGGCCTACGGGCTATCGAAACGGTTTAAAGTCGCGCACGGGAAGTAGGGGTATGAGCCAATCCGAGCAGAGGCAGGCGCGTCGATGCGTCTCCTGTGGAATCAACATCTCCGGGACGAACGCGGCGTCGTTCAAGTGCCCGGACTGCGGACAACAGATTTACCGCTGCGCCAAGTGCCGCAAGCAGAGCAACCTCTACGAGTGCCCCGACTGCGGGTTCATGGGACCGTAACTATGGGAAAGGTAGCCGCCAAGATCAAGGTCATGCCGCAGAGCCCCGAAATCGACCTCGACGAGCTTCAGGACCGGCTCGAAGATTCGCTCCCCGAGGGCGCGAAGATCAACGGCTTCGAGCGCGACGACGTCGCGTTCGGCCTGGTTGCCCTGCTGCCGACGGTCATCGTCCCCGACGACACCGGCGGCACCGAGGCCGTCGAAGAGGGCTTCTCGAACGTCGAGGGCGTCGAGAGCGTCGAAGTCGAGAACGTCGGTCGGATATAACTCGGCTGTTTTCGCAGTTCACGTTCTGGTGGCGTTTCCCGTAGTTCGTCAGCGTCGGCTTTCGACCCGCGAGACCCCGACGGAAATAAATTTGTTTCTCTAAACATCAATTACTGGCTTCAAGCAATTAGTATTGTATCTTTACAACGGGATTAGCCGAGCAAGCGTGCATCACGGGCGATGAACAGCGTCGGTGCTAGCTATCGCCGGTACCCGTGAAACCGCACTCACAAACCGCCCCGGCCGATTGCGGTCCTCGGTCGTCGTTTCACTCCTTCCTGCGGTCCTCATCCCTCCCGCGTTGCTGGCGCGACCACCGTGTCGCGCCAGCGGACGAGTGGTCGCGCCAACGCGGGCCGTGACGTGAGTTCGAGCCCGAGAAACGCCGGTTTCCTCTTAGACGCCCGAACCAGTGGGTGCGTCCGGGAGGTCGAACCGCTCGGGGTTAATGGCGAGTTCGTCCAGCGCCTGCTCGATGTGGCGCTCCTCGGCGAAGTCCGCGCCGTCCTCCTCGCGGATGCGCTGGGCCTCGGCCAGCACCTCGCCGCGCTTGTCGTCGGGAATGGCCCACTTGTCCGTGGAGAGTTCGATGACCAGCCCGTTGTTGTCCTGCGTGTACAGCGAGTGGAAGATGCCGCGGTCGAACTCGTTGTAGCCGTTCCACTCCTCGTCGAGGGTCTCGCGGATCTCCACGAACTCGTCGGGGTCGATGCTGAAGGAGAGGTGGTGGACCGCGCCGATGCCCGTGCGCTTGGGTCGCGGGTCCGAATCGCGCTCGTCGTTCACGAAGAACGTGATGATGCGCCCGTCGCCCGTGTCGAAGAACAGGTGGGTCTGGGAGGGGTCGTCGAGGTTCGGCTGGCGCAGTACGAGGGGCATCCCCAGAATGTCGCGGTAGAACGCGATGGTGTCCTCGGCGTTGCTCCCGATGAGCGTTACGTGGTCGGTTCCCGTCGTGTGCATCGGATTGTCCGGCAGGTCGGCGGTGATCTCGAAGTCCTCGACGGGTCGTCGCTGGTTGGACATGAGTGATAGTAGTCGGGCGACCACTATAGACTTCAGGTAACACTCGCGTCACCTGACCCCTCGGTACGCCTCTTGGGTCATTCCGCGACGGTCATCCCGCGGCATTCATCCCGCGAGGTCGTCCCGAATGCGGGCGATCGCGTCCGAACCCTCTTCGACGGCTCCGCCGTGATAACAGACGGTTCGGTCGACGTCGTACTCGGCGAGTTCCCCAACCGACTCGACCGCCTTGTCCATTTCGGGGGTGAACTCCTCGTTCGGCCCTGAGAGGTCTCCCTCGGGCGCGGTCAGGGCGTCGCCGGCGACCAGCAGGCCCGTCTCCGGGAAGAACAGCGAGACGTGACCCGGTGAGTGGCCGGACGTTTCGACGACCTCCATCGGTCCGGCCTCGGTCCTGAAGGTGACGCGATCTGCGAGCTCCACGTCCACGGGGACGCCTACCGACTCGCCGCCCTTGATGGGTTCTTTCCGGCCGTCGAGGTAGGGGACCTCGTCGCGGTGGGCGACCACCACCGCGTCGGTCCGGTCGATGACTTCGGGGAGCGCCCCGACGTGGTCGCCGTCGTGGTGCGTGAGGAGGACGGCCCACACGTCGTTCCAGTCGAACCCGAGGTCGTCGAGATGAACCGACAGCTGTTCGACTGCGCCGGGCAGTCCAACGTCAACGAGAATCAGTCCGCGAGAAGTCTCGACCGCGACGGAGTTGATCACCATCTCGCCCTCGCCGCGGTCGAACGAGAGTGGGAGTTCGTGGACTGCGGTAGTTTCGGTCATGCGTCCGAGTACGGAACCCCGCGTGGTAGTTCTACTGGAGGCTCGTCTCTGATGTCTGTTGGAGGTGTCTACAATCAGACCCAACTGTTGGGGACATGGAGTACGGTGTCGCAGAGTTGATCGGCCGAGAACTGTTGTTCTACGTGCCGAACTGCGTTCGCAACTTCTCTCGCGGGCGTCGTTTGGTGAGTCAGGAATAGAATCCCCGGATGGGAATCGAAATCGAAGAAGTCGTCGTCGTTCGTGAGGAGGACGCGTCGCTCTTCTCGACAGTATCCTATCACGTCCCGGTCGTCGATTCCCAGTTCGACGTCCTGCACTCGAACGACGTCGTGACCCTCTTGTGCGAGAAGGTTGGTGACCGAGGCTTTGACGTTCTCGTCGACGGCGAGGTTCATGCGTACTTGGGCGACGGCTGTTCCTCTTCGCTCTCGTCGATTCTGGCGTTTCGACGTTCCCGCCAGTCTTCCATCTCGTCAACGTTGTCGTAGTAGTACGAGAGCGCGAGGTGAACGTCTGCGAGTTCGACGTCGAACTCTGTGGAGACGGTTTCCGGACTCATCCCCTCCTCGTTCACCCACTCGTAGATCTGTAGCACCGAAATCCGCCGACCGTCGATTCTGGGCTGACCGCCCATCACGCCGTCTGTTTTCACGATACCGTTCATCTTACCCGTCTATTGCGCGTATTGACCTAAATAACTGTGGTGGCGACGGTTCCAGTTATAGACGGGAGGTTATCGATACTCCAATTTCCTCAGTTCAGCCCAGCCTCGAACGCCTGCTCCAGATCCGCCTTCAGATCGTCCACGTGCTCGATACCGATACTGGCCCGAATCAGCCCATCACGAAGCCCCGCCGCAATCCGCTCCTCCTTGGGAATCGCGGCGTGGGTCATCGTCGCGGGCTGTTCGATGAGGCTCTCGACGCCGCCCAGACTCTCCGCGAGCGTGAAGACCTCCGTCTCGGACACCACTTCGGCGGTCTCCTCCAAGGAGGCGTCCAACTCGAAACTGATCATCCCGCCGAAGTCGTCCATCTGCTCGGCGGCGAGGTCGTGGCCCGGGTGGGATTCGAGACCGGGGTAGTAGACGCGGTTCACGTTCTCGTGGTTCTGGAGCCACGTCGCCAGCTCGCGGGCGTTGTCGCAGTGGCGGTCCATCCGGACCGGGAGCGTCTTCGTCCCGCGGAGGACGAGGAAGCACTCGTGCGGGCCGGGCGTCGCGCCCACGCTGTTCTGGTAGAAGCCGAACCGGTCGTCGAGGTCGGCGTCGTTCATTACGAGCGCGCCGCCGACCACGTCGGAGTGGCCGCCCATGTACTTGGTCAGCGAGTGGGCGACGATATCGGCACCGAGGTCGAGGGGTCGCTGGAGGTACGGCGTGGCGAAGGTGTTGTCCACCGCGCAGAGAGCGTCGTACTCGTGGGCGATGTCGGCGGTGCCAGCGACGTCCACGATGTTGAGCAGGGGGTTGGTGGGCGTCTCGACCCAGACGAGTTCCGTGGTCTCGCGGATGGCGGCCTCGGTCTCCCCGAGGTCGGTCATGTCCACGAAGTCGAACTCGAGGTCGTACTGCTCGTACACCTGCGTGAAGATGCGGTGGGTGCCGCCGTACACGTCCTCGCTGGCGACCGAGGTCCGTCCGCGTCGGGTTGCCCGTCCGGGAGTACTCGTAACCGCGGTGTTCGCCGGGCGCGTCCTGCTCGTACGTCGAGTTGGCGTGAATCGGGGTCATCAGCGCGCCGGTCTCCTCGTCGGGTTCCTGTCCGGCGTGGATCGACCGCGTCTCGAAGCGGAACTGCTCGTGGTCGGCCTCGTTCGTCCGACTCGTTTCGTCGGTCTCGTCGGTCCCGTCGGTCATGTGCGTAGCGAGGAACGGGCGGCAGGTTACTCTTGTCCTTTCATCCCGCTCGACCGGAATCGGGGACGCTGGGAGAAAGCGGCCGGTGCGTTACGTCGAGGGTGCCGCCGACCGGGCCGACTCCCGGCGTCCGCGCGTCCAGTACCACGCCGCGACGTTGACGACGAGTCCAAGGACGAGCAACCCCCACGTCGCCCACCACGAGGTGTACCAGAAAACGTCGAGGAAGACGACCGACCCGTCGTACAGTGGTCAGAACGGCTCGATGCGCTGGGCGACGTCGGTCCGCTTCGCCGCCTCGGCGAACCCCCAACCGAGTATCGCGCCGAGAACCGGGGCGAGCAACGTGACGGCCAGTACCGTGTGGAAGAGGCCGTGGTGGTGGACGCCCGCGAACCAGTTCGAGAGCAGGAGGTCTGCATCGGGCACGAGCCCGAACCAGCACCCTCCGCCGACGAACACCGTCTCGGTCTTCGGCCGGTCCACGAAGTACCACGCCGGCGAGAGCCAGACGAGCGCCATCCCGAAGTGACTGATCACGTCTACCATGGGTATCACTAGCGTCCGTCGGAGGAAAGTACTCCGGCGGGACGGACCGCCAGCGAGTCCCGAGAGACGCGGAACGTGCCTTTTATAACGGAGACAGGACAAGAGGGACGTACGACTATGCCGAGTTCGAACGGACCCTACCACAGCACTCGCGACAAACTCTCGAACGACCCCCGCGAGAGCGGTACCTCTCCGCCCCAGCAGGCCGTCCAGCAGTTCGAGGAGGGCCAGAAGGTCCACCTCAAGATCGACCCGAGCGTCGAGAAGGGCCGCTTCCACCCGCGCTTCGGCGGCCAGACCGGCGATATCGTCGGCGAGCAGGGCGCGGCCTACAAGGTTCGCGTCAACGACCGCGGCAAGGACAAGACCCTCATCGTCACCCCCGCGCACCTGCGAGCCCAGGAATAGCATGACGATATTCAAGGAGAAGGTCGAGGAGGAGTACCTCACCACCGCGGAGGCCAAGGAGCTCCTCTCGGACCTCGAACAGGAGCGGGCACTGGACGAGGACCGCGAGATGCGCTACGAGTTGGCCCGCGCCATCGAGCACGTCAACCGCTTCGCCACCCTCGACCCCGAGGAGTCCCGCGAACTCGTCGAGGAACTGCTCGCACTCGACAAGGTGGACGAGCCGACGGCGTACAAGATCGCCGACCTCCTGCCGAAGGACCGCGACGAGCTTCGGGCCGTGTACGCCCAGGAGCGGTACACCCTCTCGGGCGACGAACTCGACGACATCCTGAACGTCGTCGCCAAGTACGAGTAGTCGGTCGGTAACATCCTTCTCACCGCCGCATCCCTGTCACGATCACCACCACAGCCACCAACTGTTTAAGTATCTCGTCGCCGTATCCAGTGACAATGAGCGAACAGAACGGCGAGCAGGTCCCGGCGGTCGTGCTCGACTACCTTCCGCACGGTCGCGCCGAGGACGACAGGCCCCAGTACCAGAAACCCGCGCTGGCCTACGCCCTCGGCGTCGAGGAGTTCCGACTCTTCGAGGTCACCCTTCAGGAGGACGTGAGTCTCACAATCACCGACAGGTTCGACGCCTCCCCGGGCAACGAACTGGTCGCGGACCGACGCGAGATAGAGTACGAGGACCTCTCGGGGGCCGCCCAGTCGGAACTCGAACACGCCATCCGGGACGTGGTGGAGACCGACGAGCAGCGGTTCGTGGACTTCTACAACGACGCCCAGCCCATCACCCTGCGGCTCCACCAGCTCAATCTCCTCCCGGGCATCGGGAAGAAGCTCCGGAACAACATCCTCGAGGAGCGCAAGCGCGGCCCCTTCGAGAGCTTCGAGGACCTCGGAAGTCGGGTGTCCGGGCTCCACAATCCGAAGGAAGTGCTGGTCGAACGGATTCTGGAGGAACTCCGGGAGGAGGACCTGAAGTACCGGACGTTCGTGCGCGTCGAAGAACAGCAGCAGTAATCGGGTTTTGGGAGTCTCGTTTCGATTTCAAGGTGGCTCTGCTCCGGGATTTCAGCTACTGCTTGAGCCAGTGAGGACCGCAACCGCACAGCACCGCAGACTTGCAAGATTCGTCGGAGCTAGCTACTGCTTGAGCCGATCAAAACCGCACAGCACCGCGAGAGCCTCGTGCCTCCCCAGCCGATTGCGTTACTCGCTCCGCTGCGTTACTCATCCCTCGCACATGAGGGCGCGGCACGGAGGCCGCGCCAGCGCGCGCCGACCGCAGAAAAATGAGTAGGCGTTCTAAAAATTGAAAAGTGTTTGTTAAAGTTAGGAAAAAGACTGTCAGAGTCGCTCGATTGCGAGGTCGAGCCCGAACTGGCCGTCGAGTGACTCGGTGGCTTTAGGCACCTCCGGTAATTACCCGAAGGTAAGATGACCAATTCGCGCGCTTCCGGAGACGGACCCCGCGATCCCGACGCGCTCCTCCGGCGGGCGGGCGTTCGCGGGAACCCCGACCGCGACCAGCACTTTCTGATAGACGACCGCGTCCTCGACAGGCTCCCCGGCTACGCGGAAGAAATCGAAGCGGACCTCTCGCACGTCCTCGAAATCGGTCCGGGAACCGGCGCGCTGACCGACCGCCTCCTCGCAATCGCCGACCGGGTGACGGTAATCGAGCGCGACCCCGACCTCGCGGCCTTCCTGCGCGAGGAGTTCGCCGACGAGATCGCGGCCGGACGCCTGACCGTCGTGTCGGGCGACGCCCTCGACGTGGACCTCCCCGAGTTCACCGCCTCGGTCTCGAACCTCCCGTACGGGGTCTCCAGCGAGATCGCGTTCCGTCTGCTGCCGCGCGAGCGACCCCTCGTCCTCACGTTCCAGAAGGAGTTCGCCGAGCGGATGGCCGCCGACCCCGCGACCGACGACTACGGCCGCCTCTCGGTCACGGCACAGCACTACGCCGACGTGGAGGTGGTCGAACCCGTACCCAAGGAGGCGTTCACGCCGCCCCCGGAGGTCGAGAGCGCGGTCGTCCGGACCACGCCCCGCGACCCCGACTACGAGGTCGACGACGAGGCGTTCTTCCTCGACTTCGTGAAGGCGGTGTTCACCCAGCGCCGCAAGACCCTCAGGAACGCCATCCGGAACACGGCCCACATCTCGGGACTCGCGGACGCCGACGCCGTCGTGGACGCCATCGCGGAGGGCCGGACCGACCTCGGCCCGGACGTGCTGAGCAGGCGGGCCGGGAAGGTCCCGCCCGAGACGTTCGCCGCGCTGGCGACGGTCGCGGCCGAGCACGGCGACGGAGGTGGTGGAACGTGACCGGACTCGTCTCCTTCATCGACCAGTTGGCGCAGTTCACCGGCAACGAACTCCGACTCGCCGTCTCGGCGCTCATCGTGGCCGCCGTGCTCACCGGAATCGTCGGGGTTCGCAGGCTCGGCCAGCGCGTCGAACAGCGGCTCCCGAACTACGTCGCCGACGTGGTGCTGACGGGCGTCGTCGGTGGCCTCCTGCTCGTCGCGGTCGTCTCAGTGCTCGTCCTCTGGGGCGTCGCCACGGAGGTCGCCGAAGCGTGGGACCAGATCGGCGGCACCGTCGGGAAGGGTTTCAAGTTCGTGCTCGCGCTGGTCGTCGTGGCGAGTGCGTACATCGCTAACGGGTTCGCCAAGCGAGCCATCGATCGGTTCGCGGAGGGCCACGAGACCATCACCGAACACCAGAGCGAGATCGTCTACCGGGTTTCACAGCTCACGGTCTGGATCGGTACGATCGCGGTCATCCTCGGGATGTGGGAGGTGGACCTGAGCGGTCTGCTGGTCGGGGCCGGATTCCTCGGCATCGTGGTCGGCATGGCCGCCCGCCAGACGCTCGGCGCGCTGCTGGCCGGGTTCGTGCTGATGTTCTCTCGGCCCTTCGAGATCGGCGACTGGGTGGAGATCGACGACGAGAAGGGCATCGTGACCGACATCTCCATCGTCAACACCCGCATCCAGACGTTCGCGGGCGAGTACGTGATGATCCCCAACGACATCGTGAGCGGCCGGAAGATCGTCAACAAGAGCCGGAAAGGTCGTCTCCGGATCGAGGTCGAGGTGGGCGTCGATTACGAGGCCGACGTGGAACGGGCCGCCGACGTCGCCAAGGAGGCGATGAAGGGTCTCGACGAGATCCTCTCGGTGCCGACGCCACAGGTCGTCCTCAAGGAGTTCGGCGATTCCGCGGTCGTCCTCTCGTTGCGATTCTGGATCGACAAGCCGAGCGCCCGTCGGCAGTGGCGCGCCCGCACCGCGGTCATCGAGTCGGTCAAGGCGGCCTTCGACAGCGAGGGAATCAAGATTCCGTTCCCGCAGCGCGAGCTCACGGGCCGCGAGGAGTCGGGCGGCTTCGAATTGGCTGGCGAACGGAGCGCGCCCGAACCGGCGACCGACGGTCGCGGCGGGGTGGGCGACGAGTGACCGACCTCGCCGACCGCCGGGACGTCGAGACCGAGGTGTACCAGCCCGCGGAGGACTCCCACCTCCTCGCCGAGGCAGTGGTGGCCGACCTGCAAGAACACTCCGTCCACCCCCGAGACGCCCCCGCCAACCTCGCGCTGGAGGTCGGCACCGGGTCGGGCTACGTCGCCGAGCAGGTCGCCGACCGGACCGGCGCGCGCGTCCTCGGGTCGGACCTGAACCCCCACGCCTGCAGACAGGCCCGCGCTCGCGGGGTCGAGGCCGTCCGGGCCGACCTGCTGGACCCGTTCAGACCGAACGTCTTCGACGCCGTCCTGTTCAACCCGCCCTATCTGCCGACCGACCCCGAGGACGAGCGCGACGACTGGATGGAGGTCGCACTCTCGGGCGGCGAGGACGGCCGCGCCGTCGTCGAACCCTTCGTCGCGTCGGTCGGTCGCGTCCTCGACCCGGACGGAGCGGTCTACCTGCTGGTCAGCAGTCTCACGGGCGTAGACGAAGTCGTCGAGATGGCCGCCGCCGAGGGGTTTTCGGCGGTCGCGCTCCGGGACGAGTCGTTCCCCTTCGAGACGCTGACGGTGTTGAAGCTCGTTCGGTAGCTCTTCGTCGCTTTCCGTACCGCTACTTGCTGACGACGAGCGCGACTATGGAAGCGATATCTATGCTCATCGGTACCACCCCACTATGCCCGCCGGTTATCTCCTAAGAGGAAAATATTAAGCACCGGCATTTCGTAGAACGTGGTACATGACAGAGCGCGTCGCAACCACGGCGGGAGTATTCCCGCTTCCAGATTGGGCGAAGGAGGACCTGGCCGACCTAAAGGGTCATCAGAAGCACGACCTCGTCGACGGCGACGAGGGCGAGGAGATTACTGCGGTCTACGACCGCGCCCGCGAGGGGGTCGTCGAACGCCAGCAGGCGGCTGGACTCGACCGGGTAGTCGAGGGACAGCTCCGGTGGGACGACATGCTGGCCCACCCGCTCGCGGTCCACGACGCGGTGGACACTCGCGGCATCGTCCGGTACTACGACAACAACAACTTCTACCGGGACCCGGTGGTGACGGGCGAGTTGACGTTCGACGGCGACATCGCAGACGAGTTGGAAGCGGCGAGCGAACTCACCAATCACGGTGACCTGCAGGCGGTCGTCCCCGGACCCTACTCGCTCGCGGACCTCGCGACCGACGAGTACTACGGCGACGATGCCGAGTTCCTCGACGCCGTCGCCAACTTCCTCGCCCGAGAGGTGGAGGCGTTCCCCGAAGTGGAGACGCTGTTCCTCCTCGAACCGTCGCTCGTGGAGAATCCGCCGGGCGACGAGGGAAGTGAAGACGAGCGCGCCAGCAAAGCCGTCGATACCGCGGCGAGTGCGACCGATTCGGACACCGACGTGGTGGTCCAGACCTACTGGGGCGCACTCGACGAGAAGGTCCACGCGCACCTGCTGGACGCCGACTTCGACGCGCTGGGGTACGACTTCGTGGCGAACCACGAGGACAACCTCTACAACATCAACGAGTACGGCACCAAGGACTCCATCGCGGCCGGGGTGGTGGACGGCCAGAACACGCTGGTCGAGGACGCCGAGCAGATCGCCGAGCGCGCCGACTGGCTGGTCGAGAACACGCCCGCCGCGGACTTCGAGACCATCTACCTGACGCCGAACACCGAGCTGTTCTACCTGCCTTACTCGACGTTCGAGGAGAAGCTCGCCGCGCTGGGCGAAGCGACCGAGATCGCAGAGGTGAAAGCATGAGCCAGAACCGAGACCAGTTCCGACCCGAGGACCACCCGAACGACCACTTCCTGCTGACGACCGTCGTGGGGAGCTATCCGAAGCCCAAGTGGGTGGACCGCTCTCGGGACCTCTACGAGAATCCTGACGCCGACTTCGACGACGACGCGTGGCAGGAGGCGAAGGACGACGCCGCGCGCCTCATCACCGAGGAACACGAGCGCGCCGGGCTCGACGCCGTGGTGGACGGGGAGATGCGCCGCAACGAGATGGTCGAGTACTTCGCCCACCGCATCGACGGCTACGAGTTCAACGGGCCCGTCAAGGTGTGGGGTCACAACTACTTCGACAAGCCCTCGGTCGTCTCCGACGTGGAGTACGACGAGACGTGGCTGGTCGACGAGTACGAGTTCACCGCGAGCGTCTCCGACCGGCCAGTGAAGGTGCCCATCACGGGGCCGTACACCATACCTCGTGAACACCGAGGTCGAGAAGCTGGTCGAAGCCGGTGCTCGATACGTCCAGATCGACGAGCCGGCGCTGGCGACCACGCCCGACGACCACGCCATCGTCGGCGACTGCCTCGAACGCATCGCCGACGGCATCCCCGAGGACGTGCGCATCGGCCTCCACGTCTGCTACGGCGACTACTCGCGCATCTACCCCGAGATTCTGGACTTCCCGGTGGACGAGTTCGACCTCGAACTCGCCAACGGGGACTACGACCAACTGGACGTGTTCAAAGACCCCGAGTTCACGGCGGACCTCGCGCTCGGCGTGGTAGACGCTCACGACGCCGACGTGGAGTCCGTTCCCGAGATCAAGGAGAACATCCAGAAGGGGCTCGAAGTCGTCCCGCCCGAGCAACTGACCGTCAGCCCGGACTGCGGCCTGAAGCTGCTCCCGCGCGAGGTGGCCTACGAGAAGATGGCGAACCTCGTGCGCGCCGCGCGGGAGGTCGAGCAGGAACTGGACGCCGGGGAGATCGAGGTCGAGCGGTCGGCCGTGACCGCCGACGACTGACGACCGACCGCGAGCGACGAATCCCGTTTTCGGCGAGCGGGCTGACAGGCGGCGCACTCGGCGGTCCACTTCCGGAACGCTGCGCGCCGCGCAACCGCTGGGGCGTTCCGGCCACGCTCAGGTCACGGGCCGGGTTCGTCCCGTTCTCGTACTTGAACCTTTGCTCGGTAGTCTGGATTTTCCTACTTGGCGCGCGCTGGCGAGCCCTCGTGGCGAGCCCACAGCGCGCGAGGGACGAGTAACGCAGCGAAGTCTTCGGGAGCGAAGCGACCGAAGGCTCGGAGGACGCGGTTTGTCCTCCGATGCGAGTAACGCAGGAGGTTGAGGAGGGTCGAGGCCCTCGCGGTGCGGTTGCGGTCTTCCATAGGCTTCGGGAATAGCTAGCTTTTTTGCTCTTTCGTCGAGTTGATACAGGAGTGTCTTTTTAGAAAGCCCCCGCCCGGTCGCGGTCGCTCAGCGACGTATCCTCGACCTCACCGCACCGCCGCACATCGGCCTCGGATAGAGGTCGCTGAGGCGACTGAAGTGAACGTCGGAAGACGACCCGCGTCTGCCGAGGTCACCCTCGCTGCGGTCGCGTGACCGCGACCGGGTGGCCCCTTTATCCCACCCGCGTGGACTGGCCGGCCAGCCATCGCATTCCTAAATGTTCGACGCTATGCGCGAGATAGTTGACAATACACTTCCTAAAGAAAGGAAAAACAAATCTAAGAAATCAATTATATTTCTCTGTTTCCGAGGCCGGAGCCCCCACGCCTCCTGGTTCGCAGAAAGCACTTTACGTGCCACTCCGAGGCGTTCGGCATGAACGTCCGAGACGGTGGGGCAATCGTCGCGTTCGGTCTCGCGCTGGTCGCCGCCAGTCTCGCGGACGGCGAACTTCTCCACGGGTACGGCGTGGGACCGTCGGCGTTCCTCTTGCACGCCGGACTCCTCTACGTCGTGCTCGGCGTCGCAGCAGTTTCGGCCAGCGACCGCAGGTCTCTGCTCGTCGCGGTCGGGGCGCACGCCGCGTTCTTCGTCCTCGCCTGCGCGCTGATGTACTACGATCTGGTGTACGCGCCGCCAGAGTACGGCATGGTTCCGAGTCCAGTGGACGTGATCGCCAACCGCTCCCAACTCGCGCTCGCCCTCCTCCCCGTGACGGTCGGCTACCTCGCCGGCGCGCTCGGACGCGCTGGGAAGTGGCGACGGGAGACCCCGTTGCTCGTCGTCGCGGCCGCCGCTGGACCGGTTTTCGGACTCGCAGCTTCGCTCGCCCGCGGGGCCGCTCCCGGATTCACCCATGTGGTGTTCGTACTCCTCGGCCTCGGCGCGTTCGTCGCCGGGATTCCTCTCTACCTCGTCGCACGCCGGGGAGTCCCGCACTGGTAACGAACGGGATTTCCAGTCGAGGTCAGACCACGCCTCGAACGAGCGACCCCAGTAGGCTCCCGACCACCGGAATCGCCGCGCTGAGGACGGTCACTTGTCTCATCCCGAGGTACGCGACCAGTGCGCCGTGGGACGCCAGCAGTGACGCGAAGACGACCCACGCGAGCAGGCCGAACCCGAGGCCAGCGAGCAGGCCGCGCTTGAGATTCTTCGAGACCAGTCCGACCAGCGCGCCGCCGAGGACGAACCCGTACCAGTGGACCCACGCGGCGGCGAGTCCGAAGACGGCGGCGGCGACCAGCGCGTACCACTCCCGGAGCCACGCCCGAGCGATGCTCATTCGTCTCCCTCCTCGGACTCGAACCGGATTGCTGTCTCGCCGCTGATTTCGCGGTCCATCGGCTTGTACTCGCCGTCGGCCCACATCCGAAGCTGGTCGTCGTAGTGGTCCGAGAAGTACTCCCCGGAGTTGCCGCCCGGCAGGACGCACATCGACTCGGTGGCGTCGTCCATCGGACAGACCATCCGCCAGCTACTCCCGACGGCCGACTCCTTGCGGTAGTTGTTCAGGGTGTACGCCGACCCATCGGTCGGGTACGCGGGGTAGTTGAGGAACGACTGGTCGAAGGGATGGGTGATGGACTCGGTGGTGTTGTCGTCGCCGTAGGTCGCGCCGTCCTCGATCTCGTCGAGGGCCTCGCGGAGTGCTCGAACCATCACGGCCGCCCGTCCCTCGTCGCCGAACCACCGGCTGTCCGCTGGGAGGGTCGCCAGCACCCAGTCGTTCGGGTA
>PXSM01000012.1:0-14476 GCA_003023465.1 Halobacteriales archaeon SW_6_65_15
GCGAAAAGTAATCATTAAACGGCGCGCGTCCATCGGTTCTCATATGCAACGACGAGCCGCGACGGTGTACGGGGTCCTTTTTCTCGTAATCGCCGCTGGGGCCTACTCGCTCATCGGAGTGGCCCAGCAACCCCAGATAGACGTCCAGGGGGACACGTACGCCGAGAACGAGACGGTGACGGTCAACGGACTGGAGTACGAAGTCGCCTCGGTCAGTGAGGGCGAGGGGACGCTGACCCGGGTCAACGAGTCGGCCCGCTACACCGAGACGTGGCAGAACGACTCGACGGTCGAACTGGAAGACAACAGCACCTATCGGGTCCTCATCCCGAACGAGTCCGACCCCAACCAGTTCACCCTCCAACAGGAGTTCGAACTGGGAGAGAACGTCTCGACGGTCGAACAGGACGGGACCGAATTCGTCGTCGTCAACGAGAGCGACGGCAATCGGTCGCTGGTCCCGGTCGACCAGTACAAGCGCCAGCAGTTCGGCGAACCCGACACCCAGCAGCACTCCGAGGGCGACACGTTCCAGCTACGGGGCAACGAGACCACCGTGACCAACGTCACGGCGAGCGACGCCACGCTGGCGTGGAACGCGCCGCGAACCCTCGAAACCTCGTTCGCAGAGGGCGAGAACGTCACTCTCGGCCCGAACGATAACAGTCAGACGTTCGCCGCGCACTTCCCCGAGGAGGGCACTCTCCAGCTTTCGCCCGACCCCAACGCCTACCAGCAACAGGTCGGCGAGATAAACCACTTCAACGAGCGCATCTCGGGTCTGTGGGGCGTCACCATCCTGAGCGTCGTCACGGTCATCCTGCTGTTCGGTCTGGCCTTCCTGCCGAACAAGTAGACGACCCCCATTCTCACTCGCTGTTTTCCGTTCGCCGTCCTTCGCTGGTTCTCGTGTTCGTCGTCGCCCTACTTCCGGACGAGCCACGCCAGTCCCGCGCCGACGGCGATGGCTCCGACCGCGCCGAGTGCCTGCCCGAGTGTAACGAGTACGCTACCGGACTTGTGCGCCCACGGCGTCCCGACGATGGTGGCGAGCCCGACGAGGACGAGTAGCGCGCCGAACGCGATTCCGAGCGATTCGAGTCTGTCCGCGGTTGCAGTGGCCATAGTTGGAGTCTCCGGACGCGACCGGTTAAATCGAACGGAAAGGGGAGCGGCCGGTGGCGCAACCCCGACCGAAGAACCGCGAAGGCGGGACCGACACGTCTCCACTTAAATCTTCGAAACGTATCGGGGACAGGTACGTAATCCTCGCCGTCTTAGAACTAATTGTGAGCGACACGACGCCACGGTCCGGACGCGAAAGCCGCGATTCTCGGCGCGCCCACCTCGAACGGAGTCGGCGGGTGTGGGACCGCTGGAGCGACAACTACGCGATGAGCGAAGCGGACTTCGAGCCGATGCGCGAGGCGGCGGTCGAACGCCTCGACCTCGAACCGGGCGACGCCGTTCTGGATGTCGGCTGCGGGCCGGGAGTGAACTTCGAGTTGCTCCGGGACGCGGTCGGTCCCGACGGGCGGGTCGTCGCCCTCGACTACAGCCCGAAGATGCTCGACCGCGCTCGTGCTCGCGTCGCCGACCACGGCTGGGAGAACGTGACGTTCCGCCGTGCCGACGCGACGCGGGGGGACCTCGACCCCGAGAGCTTCGACGCGGCGCTCGCGGCGCTCGCGACGCTCTCGCTGAGCGTGATGCCGTCACCCGAGGCGGCAGTCGAACGCGTACACGAGGCGCTCCGGCCCGGAAGCCGGTTCGTCGTCTTCGACATCCGGTCGTTTCCGTCTGGGGTGCTCCGGGTCCTGAACCCGCTGCTCGAACGGACGCTTCACCTCGTCGCGAACTGGAACACCGACGCGGATGTCCCGGCCGCCACCGAGTCGGTGTTCGGCGAGTGCCAGGTCGTCGAGACGCACTTCGCAGGCGTAACCTACATCGCGGTGGCGACCCGCGATGGCGACCTCGTTTCGGACGACGAGCACTGACCGCGCTTCAGGGCGTCAAGCGTCCGACCGACACCCAAGAGAGGCTGCTTCCATCGACCAGTGCGAAGATCATCCGCTTGCGGACCCCGTGGGCGAGGCGTACGTCGAGCGCGAGGTCCCGCGGGGAGAACGTGTGGTCGTCGGGAAGCACCCGAACCAGACACTCCGAGTGGCCCAGATTCGAGACCGACTCCACGTCGGCGTAGGTCCGGAAGTCCGCGCCGAACTTGAACCCCGTCTTGGGGACGACGCCGCGCTCGCGAAGCGCCCGGTACACCCGGAGCCGGCGGTCGAACCGCCGCCCCTCGACCTCGCGGCCGCGCTCGCGGACCGCCTCGGGGCCGCCACCCCCATCGTCGGCTTCGCCACTGCCAGCCCCGTCAGCGTTGAGCGAGAGGACGCCCTCCGCGGCGAGGTAGGCGGCTTCGACCAGCGACAGCTGGAGGGCGCTCGGCCGGTCCCGCAGCACGCGGTCGTCCAGCAGGTCGGCCGAGACGCCCCGCGGGAGGTCCGCCCCAGAGCTCCCTCGGAGGTCGGCGCTGTCGGTTTCGAGGTAGGTTATCTCGCTCTCCTCGTCGACGACCGCCAGCACCACGTCGCCCAGCTCCTCGGCGGGCACGTCCGCCCGCTCGCCGACCACCCGGATACGATACAGCACTGCATCGTCCCACGGACCCTTGCCGCGGGGGTAGACCACGAAGTCCGTGTTCGACCGCGGGGCGTCGATCCAGTCCTCGCGGGCGGGCGAGAGGTAGAACCCCCGGTCGCGCAGGTCGGCGTAGACGAGAAAGCGGGTGGTGATCTCGTCGCCCTCGGTGGCGAGGAACTCGCGGAATCCCATTCCCTCTACCGAATCGAGGTCACCCTTGAACAACAGGTAGGCGGCCTCGACCCGCGAGAGCGCCACCTCCTGACCGCCGTGTGACTTCGTCTCACGAGCAGACGAGCGTTGCTCGTCAACGCCGAGCGGGCGACCGTACCCGCTGGAGTCGTAATAGCGCTGTCGGGCGTCGCCGCCGACAACCACCTCGCCGTCTCGGAGGCGTCCGTCCATGGCTGGTTGTCCGGTTCGCGGCGTCAAATGGTCTCTGGTGTGTTCCGACTCCATTCCACAGGCAAGAGTCGGCGGCCCCGATTCCGCGACGGCTCCTATCCGAACGTTTATGAGACTGTCGTGACGGCACTCCACACATGTCGCGCGGAATCGGCGCGTCCGAGCTGCTCGCACGGCTACCCGAGACCGCGACCGCCGTCGCCGGGGTGGTGACGCAACTCGGCGACACGTGGTTCGTGCTCGTCGCCGTCGGTGCGCTCTTCGTGTTCGGGACCAGAGACCGGTCGCTCACCGACGACCCTGCGAGGGACTGCGCGTTCCTGTTCGCGCTCGCCGTCGGTGCGTACTCGATGACCGCGGTGCTCAAGCACGCCTTCGCGCTCCCTCGTCCACCCGGGGCCGGGACGGCGACGCCGCCAGCGTGGCTTCCCGCGCTGGGCCACGCCGCGTACGAGTCGCTGGTAACGGCCAGCGGGTACGGCTTCCCGAGCGGCCACGCGCTGAAGACGACCGCGTTCTACGGCGGCGGGGCGCTCGTCCTGAACGTCTGGGACCGCAACCGCCGACTCGTCGTCGCCGGGACGGTGACGGCCGCCGTCGCGGCGTCGCGAGTCGTGCTCGGCGTCCACTACGCAGTGGACGTGGTGGTGGGCGTCGTCGTCGGAGCCGCCTTTCTGGTCGGGTCGCTTCGAGTAACCCGTCGGCGTCCCGCGTCGGCGCTGGCGCTCTCGACGGTCCTCGGGGCACTCGCGTTCGCCACGGCGGGCGACCAGCGGTCCGGACTCGCGCTCTCGGCCGCCGCGGCGGGCCTGACGGTCTGGGTCGCCACGGAGCGATTCGAGGCGTTCGGGGCCGACCCGGCCGAGCGTTGACCTCTCAGTCCGTCTCCGATTCGTCGGCCTCCCCATCTTCCATCTCGTCATCCGCTTCCCCTTCCGCCTCGTCGTCCTTCTCCGTCTCACCCTTCTCGCCGTCGTCCGTCTCGATGACGTCGTTCTCACTGCCGTTCTCACTCTTGTCCTCCGACTCGCCGTCCTCCGACTCGTCGCAATCGCGGTCGAGACACCGAGGCCCGTCGGAGGTCTCCACCAGTGGCAGGCCGCAGTCACACTCCCCGACGACCTCCTCGTCGGGAAGCGCGAAACTCGACTCGCAGTCGGGATAGTTCTCGCAGCCCAGAAAGAGGGTGCGTTCTCGGAGGACCTGGAGGTCGCCGTCGCAGTTCGGACACGACCACTCGCGGTCGAACCGCTCGCGGACCACCTCGTCCAGCCCCTCGCAGCCGCGGTCCACGCAGAGTTCGAATCGTGCGCCGCGCTCGACCGCCATCCGGGGTAGGCCGCAGTCGCAGGCCGAATCGAGGACGGTGGCGTCGCCCGGCAGGCGGTGCTCGGTCGGGCAGTGGAGACAGGCGACTGCTCCGCGGGCCCAGACGAGCGTCCCCGCAGACTTCGAGGTGGTCGCTTCCACGTCCTTCGCGCCCGTACAGTCGGGACAGGTTCCGACAGGGACGCCCGCGGGCGTCGCGTCGTGACGAGCGTGGTCGCCTCTGTCGTGGCTCTCGACCCGCAGGCGCTCGTCCTCTTTGACCGCGACGAGGGCAAAACTGCCGTCCTCGCCCTGCTCGCGGTGGACCGCGTTCGCCCGGGTGAGCCACTGGACGGGCTGGTACCCCTCGGCGTCGTGGACGAGGACGGTGCCGTCGGGCTTGTGAACGACCACGACTCGACCGCGCTGATGGGTGGCGTCGCCGTCTCGGTGGTAGGTGGCCGTGCAATCTCCGGCGTAGACGTGAACGGTTTCGGTCACGGGCAGGGTTCGTCCCGTCCTCGGATTTAAACTCTAGCGTGGCCGGACCGCCTCCCTCGGAGGGAAGGTCTTTCACCGCGCGGGCCGTCCGTCCGCCCGTGCAATCGAAGGCCGTGCTGTTCGACATGGATGGCGTCATCGTGGACTCCGAACGCTACTGGGTCGAATTCGAGGAGAACGAGATTTACCCCGCGGTCGTCGCCGAGGAGGTCGATCTCTCCGAGACGACCGGGATGAACTTCCGGGAGATATACGACTACCTCGACGACAACTACGAGACGACCGCCACCAAGGACGAGTTCGTCGAGCGCTACGAGGAGGCCGCCCGCGACATCTACGGCGAGAAGGTCGAGTTGCAGGAGGGCTTCCGGGAACTCCTCGCGGACCTCCGCGCCGACGGCCGGACGGTCGCGCTGGTCTCGTCGTCGCCCCACAATTGGATCGACCGGATGCTCGACCGGTTCGACCTCCGCGAGGAGTTCGACGAGATCATCAGCGCCGAGGAGATCGACGGTCAGAGCAAACCCGAGCCGGACGTGTACGAGTACGCCGCCGAGAAGGTAGGCGTGGAGCCCGAGGAGGCCATCGCCGTCGAGGACTCCGAGAACGGGGTGAAGTCGGCCAAGGCCGCCGGGATGGAGGCGGTGGGGTACCGGAACCAGTCCGGCGAGGAACTGGACCTCTCGGAGGCCGACGCGGTTGCGGAGTCGCCCGAGGAGTTGCGCGAGATACTGCTGAGCGGGTAGACCCGTCTACGAAGTCGGAGGTCTACCGTCTCATTGCGAGAGGGAGTTGGGTTACAGACGGTCTGAGTGGCGATTCGGGAAAATCCCGATCGGCCGCCGTTACTGCGACGTGGCGGAGTTAATTCCGCTCTGGACCCAGTACCAGGAGATGACGGGGAAGAAGAGGAAAAGCAGGAAAACCGGCATCGCGTCCTGCTCCGTGACGGCTTCCCCGGCTTTGGAAATCTGCCAGTACACGATGATGTTCACGAATGGAATGAAGGTCAAGATCGGGCTGAGGCTCTGGTCCGTTCCCCGATCGAGCATCTTCGCGGTTTTGTACGTCCAATATATCGTGTACAGGCCGAGCGTGACAACCGTGAAGAGGACCTGCTTCCCTAGCGATCCCTCCTTGAATGCTGACTTGTCCATTACCTGTGGTGTTTCAGACATGCATGAGGATGTCTATCCTCTCTCCTTATATATCTACGTGGGTAATTTCATCAGTTAGCAATGAGGTGGCCAAGTGCTGCAAGTTACACCTTCGAGTAGCCGACCGAAACTCCGGACCGACCGTCGCTCTCCCGCCGACCTGTCCGTGCCGATAGAGAAACGCCTTTCCCACCCCGTCCCCGTGAAGTGAATGATGGAAGTCGCCGAGGCCGTTCCTGATCCCGAGTTCGTCGAGGTGTTCCCGTTCGAGGAGTTCAACGAGATGCAGGAGGAGGTCGTCGGCGCGCTCGTCGAGACCGACGAGAACGTGGTGGCGAGCGCGCCGACCGCCAGCGGCAAGACCGCGCTGGCTGAGCTGGCCATCTGTCGGACGTTGCAGGACGGGGGCACCGCCCTCTTCGTCGCGCCGATGCGCGCGCTGACCAACGAGAAGGAGAGCGAGTGGGAGCGATTCGAGGAGTTGGGCTACTCCGTCTACGTCGTCACGGGCGAGCGCGACCTCAACCCCCGGCGGGCCGAGCGCGCGGACATCCTCGTGATGACCCCCGAGAAGGCCGACTCCGCGACCCGCAAGCACGACTCCCGGCGGTACGCCTTCATCCGCGAGGTGGACTGCTGCGTCATCGACGAGGTCCACCTACTCGACTCCGAGAAGCGCGGGAGCGTCCTCGAAGTCGGAGACGACTACCGGCCCGTGGACCTCCACTCGGGCGTCGAGACCTACACCCACGGCGACAACTCCTTCGCCGACAAGTACCGGCGGCTCTACCGGGCACTGGACCTCGCCGAGCCGCACATCCGCGACGAGGGGCAGGCGCTCGTGTTCGTCTCCTCCCGGCAGGACAGCGTGCAGGCCGCCAAGAAGGCCCGCGACGAGGTCGCGGAACGGGACGTCCCGATGGGTGCCCGAGGCGACTACGACTTCCACAACGCCGCGGACGACCTCCAGAACGACACCCTCCGGAAGTCGGTCCTCGACGGGGTGGCCTTCCACCACGCGGGCCTCTCGAAGGGCGACAAGGACAAGGTCGAGGAGTGGTTCAAGCAGGGCAAGATACAGCTCCTCTTCTCGACCTCCACGCTCGCGTGGGGCGTCAACCTCCCCGCCCGGTGCGTCGTCCTGCGGGACACGAAGCTCCACGATCCCCTCGAAGGCGAGGTGGACATGAGTCCGCTCGACATCCTCCAGATGCTCGGCCGGGCCGGACGCCCCGAGTACGACGACGTGGGCTACGGCTGGGTCATCAGCGACCGCGCGGAGGCCGACAAGTACCGCCGGCTGTTGCGGGAGGGCAAGGAGATCGAGTCCCGGCTGGCGGAGGACTTGGACGCCCACCTCAACGCCGAGATCGCGATGGGCACCATCCGGGACCTCGGCGACGTGATGGACTGGCTGGAGACGACGTTCTACTTCGTCCGCGCCCGGTCGAACCCCGAGGCGTACGACCTCGACGACTTCCGCGACGACCTCCGGGGCCGGGTCCGGACCGCCCTCGACCGCCTCGACAGCCGCGGGTTCGTGGACATCGACGAGGCCGACCTCTCGATCTCGGCCACCCCGCTCGGCAGGCTCGCCTCGAAGTTCTACCTCCGGCTCGACACCGCCGAGGAGTTCCGCGACCTCGCCGAGCGAGAGCAGATCGAGACCGCCGACGTGCTCCGGACCGTCGCGGACGCCGCGGAGTTCGACAGCGTGAGCGCCCGCCAGTCCGAGCGCGAGGCGGTGAGTAGCGTGCTGACCGGGCAGGACGCGGGCGACCTCGACCCCGGCGCGCGGAAGATTCTCGCCATCCTGCGCTCGACCATGACCGGCTCCACGCCCGCAGAGCTCCGGAGCGACGCGTGGGTCATCACCCAGAACGGCCTCCGACTGCTCGCGGCACTGCGCGCCTTCTTCGAACGGTTCGCTGGACCGCGACCCGCCAACCTCGCCCGGCGCGTCGAGGCCCGGGTCGAGCACGGCGTGAGCTCGGACGCCGTAGGTCTCACCGCCATCGCCGGCGTCGGGTCGGGCCGAGCGAGCAAGCTGGCGAAGGAAGGCATTGCCTCACCCGCAGACGTGCGCGAGGCAGGGAAAGACGGTCTCGTCAAGGCGGGCCTCTCGGCGGGGGTCGCCGACGCGGTCCTCGAAAGCGCCCGCGAGTTACCCCGCGTCGAGGTCGAGTGGGGTCGGTTCCCCGACTCGATATCGCGCGGCGAGAACGACATGCGCGAGGTGACGGTCCGCAACGAGAGTGCGGGCGCAGGTGAGCAGGCCGGAATCCGCGTGACCGTCAACGGCGTCGAGATGACCGCGACGACCACCTACCTCGACGGCGAGGCGACCGTCCCGGTGGGCGTCTTCGGCGGCACCGACGACGAGATGGAGTACGTCGTGGAGGTGTCGTTCCCCGAGCTTCCCCTGCTCCCGGCGACCGACTCCCGGACGGTCCGGGTAGAGTGACGGCCCATTCTCCGCTTCCGGAAATAATACGACAGTAAAAAGACTCCTTTAGATGTGCTAGGAACTTCTACGATTGGTCGAGAGGCCTCTTCATGCAAGTTGCGCTCGCCGGACAGATGTCGCTGAACTCGGCGGTCTCCCGGATCGGGTCGGGGACCCGCTCGCGCTCGACCTCCTCGAAGCCGAGGTCCGCGAAGAAGTCCGCGGCGGTCGTCGTCAGCAAGAAGACCGAATCGAGGTCGGCGGCTCGCGCCCGGTCGAGCAGTCGCTCGCAGACGGCGGTTCCGTACCCGCTCCCGCGCGCGGACTCCTCGACGGCGAGCGAGCGGAGCAGTCCCGCGCCTTCTTTCGACTGGCTCTCCGGGTCGCCTTCGACTTGGAGGCCGCCGACGCCCACGCGCTCGCTCGTCGAAGAGTCGCCAGCGGCGGACCCGCCGCTCGGAACCTCGCAGACGAACAGCGACGGGTAGGCCGCGTCGAGGTCGTCGGTCGGGAGGTCGTTCTCGGCGAGCAACTCCTCGACGTACGCCCGGTCGCGGGGTTCAGCGGGGCGGAGTTCGACGGTTGGCACGAACGCCGATTCGAAGGGAGACGCCGTAAGTTCTGCGCCGAAAATCGGGTCTGCGCGTCGCTCAGTCCGCGGTCGCGCTCGCCTTCTCGGCGGCCCGCTTCAGCATCCCGTTGCTGGTCGTGTAGTAGTAGTAGATACCCGCGCCGACGGCTCCGACGACGTTCGAGACGGTGACCGCCCAACCTTGGTCCGGCGCGCGCCGTTGAACCCGGCCTCGAACAGGTACATCGCGCCGATGGCCCAGTAGCCGAGAACGAGGATTCGGAGGTACTCCACGCTCAGGGCCACGGCTTCCGCGGACATGTCCGGGACGAAGGTGGTGACGATGAACTCCGGGGCGACCCACTGAAACGCGCCGAGGGCGGTCAGGCCGACCGCCGCGATAGCCGCGCCGACCCACGTCGCTTGGCTCGCACGGTCGGGTCGGTCGGCACCGAGATTCTGTCCGACGACGCTCTGGGCCGCGCTGGCGAGGCCTTGGGCCGGGACGAACGCCACCGTCGCGACCTGTGCGCCGATGTGGTAGGCCGCTAACCCGGCAGCCCCTCCGACTGCGGAGACGAGGGCGATGATGACGACCCGAACCGACTGTTGAGCCGCTCGCTGTGCGCCGCGGGGGAGTCCGATGTCGATGATCTCGCGATACTCGCCGACGTCGAAACCGATGGCCTCGCGCGTGAGCCTGAACTCGCCGCGACCGCGCAGGAACATTGCGGCCATCAGCAGGAAGCCGGTGGTGTAGCCGATGCCGGTGGCCAGCGCCGCGCCCTGCATCTCCAGCTGGGGGAACGGCCCCCAGCCGAGGATGAGGAACGGGTCGAGCGCGACGTTGACCACGACCGCGGAGACGTTGGCGTACATCGAGGCCCGGGAGTCGCCCCACCCGATGAAGCCGCCTTCCAGGGCGTCGCCTACGCTCGCGAACGGGAACAGTGCCGCGAGCCACGCGAGGTAGACGGCCGCGAGCGGAACGACCTCCTCCGCGGCGATTAGCGTCGAGGCGATGACGTCGGCCCCGACGCAGACGACGACGGCGACGATGACGAAGTTCTGGACGACTAGCGGAGCCGCGAGAACCAGCAGCGCACGGACGAGCGAGCCGTCCGTGATCTCCTTGCGCGATACGTCTACCATCGTTTCCTCTTCGATGGAAGTGATAAAATACTGCTCCCACTTATAATTTTTCCAACGGTTATTGCCGGACCAACGCTCTTTCCCATAGCAAATTGACCGGTTTGCCACAACTCCGGCCGGGGGGAATATATAGTTACCTTTCCAACGTCGGGACGAATCATGCTCGGAGCGGAACGCCGCGCGGTCGCCAGCCGCGCGTCCAATCTGACTGCGCTTACGCCCGGCCGGACCGGCAACCTGAGCGTCCGCCGGGACGACCGATTCGCCGTCACCCCGACGGGAGTCGCCTACGACCGCATCGAGGCCCCCGACGTGCCGGTCGTCTCGCTGGAGGGCGAGCAGGTCGGTGGCGAGACCGCCCCGTCGAGCGAGACGCCGATGCACACCGCCATCTACCGGGAGTTCGAGCCGGGTGCCATCGTCCACACCCACTCGCCGTGGGCCTCGACGTTGGCCATCCTCCACGAGCCGATTCCCCCGGTCCACTACATGCTCGCGCTGGCCGGAACCACCGTCCCGGTCGCCGACTACGCCACCTACGGCACGGAGGCGCTCGCCGAGAACGCGGTCGCCGCGATGGAGGAGGCCGACGCCAAGGCCTGCCTGCTCGGCAACCACGGCCTGCTCGCCACGGGCGAGGACGTGGACGCCGCGCTCGAAACCGCGGTCAACGTCGAGTACACGGCCCGCATCTACTGTCAGGCGAGGGCCCTCGGGGACCCGGTCGAGTTGAGCCCTGAGGAGATGGCGGAAGTCGCGGAGAAGTTCGAGGGCTACGGACAGGGCGACGAGTAGGGTTCTCTGGCTATTCTGCATTCGGTGACGTGATTTTCCGGGAAGCGACCGATGAACCATTCCATCTCGGCGTGCGCTGGCGAGGCTTCATGCCGAGCCATCGTGCGCGAGGGATGAGCATCGCAGCGAAGCGAGACGCGCAATCGGCTGGGGAGGACGAGGCTCTCGCGGTTTGGCTGTTTGGGTGGATAAAGGGGCCGCCCGGTCGCGTTTACTGTAGTCGCCTGATCGACCCCTATTCGGCGCGGCCGGTGCGGAGAGCGCCGAATATGTCGGTCAGCGACCGCGACCGGGCGGGGGCTTTCTACAACTCGTTCACTACAGCTTCTCCGCGAACTGCGACGACCATTGAGCCACTGAAACCGCACAGCAACCGCGACCGGGCGGAGGCTTCCGAAACCTTCTCGCCCGTACTCCTGTCTGCAACAATTCTAGCTATTGTCTAAAAGAAGAATCAGGCAACAGAAAGAACGAATTATATTTCTCTGGGTCACCGATTCAGCGTGTGAATCGCCTGCCCCAGTGCATTCTCGGCGGCCTCCATCACAGCCTCGCTCAGGGTCGGATGCGTGTGGATGGTCGAAGCAACGTCCTCCAGCGTCGCGCCCATCTCGATGGCGAAGCCGAGTTCGGCGATTAGCTCCGAGGCCTCCGGCCCCACGATCTGCGCGCCGAGCAGGAACCCGCTGGGCTCGTCGGCGACGATGCGGACGAAACCGTCGGCGTGGCCCGTCGTCAGGGCGCGACCCGACGCCCGGAAGGGGAACTGGCCGACCGCGGGCTCGAAGCCCTCCTCTTCGGCTTCGGCTTCCGTCATCCCGACCGTGCCGATCTCGGGGTCGGTGAAGACGGCGGCGGGGACGGCCTGATAGTCGAGCGCCGAGGGCTCGCCCGCGATGACCTCCGCGGCGACCTGCCCTTCCTTGCTGGCCTTGTGAGCGAGCATGGGCTCGCCGGCCACGTCGCCGATGGCGTAAATGTGGTCCACGTTCGTCCGGGCGCGGTCGTCGGTCTGGATGAAACCGTTCTCGTCGGTCTCGATGCCCGCGTTCTCCAGTTCGAGAGTGTCGGTAACGGGCGAGCGTCCCACGGCGACGAGGACCTTCTCCGCGCCGAACTCCGAGACCTCGCCGCTCACGGCTTCGCCGTTCGCACTGTCCGAGGCGCTCCGCGCCTCGCTGTCCACGTCCTCGGTCCGGACCGTGATGCCGTCGCCGGACTCCTCCCAGTCGCTGGCACCCTCGCCGAAGTGGAAGTCGATGCCGAGTTCGTCGGCGCGCTGCTTGACCGGGCGCGCGAGGTCGTCTTCGTAGCCCGGGAGGATGGAGTCGAGCATCTCCACGACGGTCACGTCGGTACCGAGCTTCGCGAAGACGCCCGCGAGTTCCATCCCGATGTAGCCCGCGCCGACGATAACGAGGCTCTCGGGCACCTCGTCCAGCGCGAGGGCCTGCCGGGAGTCCAGCACCGGCTCGTCGTCGAACGAGAAGCCGGGAATCTCGATGGACGATGCGGGCCTTGTTCTCGTCGGCGAACTCCGCGCGGCCCTCCATCAGCTCGACGCCGTTGGCCTTGGCGAGCTTCTCGACGCCGCCCGTGAGCTGGTCCACGACGCCGTCCTTCCACTCGACCATCTCGGGCATCTCGACCTCGGGGTCGGCGTAGATGCCCATCTCCTCGGCGTTGCCCGCCTCGTGGGCCAGATCCGAGGCCGTGATCATCGCCTTCGAAGGGATGCAACCGTAGTTGAGGCAGGTCCCGCCGTAGGCGTCCTTCTCCACGAGGGTTACGTCCAAATCTAGCTGGCCCGCGCGGATGGCGGCGACGTAGCCGGAGATGTCTCCGACGACCATATGTTCGTGAAGTCGAGCTTGTGGGTGAAAAATGAGGTGGATTTTGCCACGTTAGTTTGGCCCGTTAACACGTGCCACTATGCAAGGAGGACATCACCGGAATTTATATTTATAATATTAAGTTATATATGTTTGTGTTCTAACTTCCTTAATGCACCATGTCAAATGATAATCCAGAAGGATTCGTAGGTTCGAAGTTGTCCTTCGACAGACGTAGCGTGTTGAAATCAGTCGGCGGGACGGTTGGCGCAGGTGTTCTCGCGTCGCAAATGAGTCGGGCGGCGAGAGAGGGAACGACGAAGTTCTCCGGACTCGCGTACGACCCGTACACGCACCAGTCCCAAGGAATCGCTTCGGCCGAAATCGAAACCGACGACGAAGACAATCTCTCGGGCATCCTTCAAATCCCGGGGATGAAAATTCCGCTCGGACAGGACGAGCCACTAGAGCCGATTCAGGAGGGGCAGTACGTGGAGTACGAAACGAAAAAAGACGCCCCGCAGTTCACAAAGGATGGTGAACCGCTGAAAATCATCATCAACGACTTCGGATTCGAACTCTTCGTCGACCTGACGCGACCCGCCTACGAATACGGACATCTGAACGTAACCCTGCCGGCCAAGGGGCGCGGTAAGACGGCAGATGACCTGCGTTGGCTACTCATCGGTAACGGGAACGGAAACCCGAACCGCCCGAAGAAGAACATGCCCGACTCCGGAATCCCGCCCGAGAATCGTCCGTCCGTCCCCGCAGAAGGAGGTGACGACTAATGGGTGACGTGTGTGGCGAAAACAAGGACCACGACGCAGGAGTCGTCGCAGAAGATACGCAAACGAGTTCGTGGTCACGATGTGAGTCAGACCCCTGTTGTTGTAAGTGTCTGAGTTCCGATATCGAGTGGGTGCACTCGGTCAGTGCGGAAGACGACTCGTGGAACTACGACGGTATCCACAACTACAAGTACTGGTATCTCCACGCGTACTTCACTGACCTCCCAGAGATTCTGTACGACGAGAGTTGTTCGGACTTCGGCCACGATTACGTATCTCCCGGTCGCGTAGACTACGAAGTCCGGCATCCCCCAGACTGGAACGAGGGCGACTTCAAGCTGAGTGACCCGGACCCGGACGATACGACCGACGACGGCGACGGTATCGCCGACGACATCGTCAAGATTGCGATGGCAACCGTGTCGAGTCTCAGCGGGTCGGCGCTCGTCGCAGCAGGTGCCGCCGCCGTTTCTTCGTTCGTTGATACGAACAGCAGTGACCCGGTGGACCTCCTGCAGACCTACGTGAACGACACCAGACGGCAACGGTGGCAGTGGAACATCAAGCTGTCCGGGACCACGACCAGTGACCTGCCCGACGCCCCGTGTAACGACGCGGCGGCACGCGTGCAACTCGAAAACGACATGCCCGACGGAGACATCGGAAAACTCAATACGTGGTCGCGGTGGCGAGTCAAAATCCCCACGTTCTACGACTGTGTCTGTGACGACACACCCTCGTTCATCGGCTACACGTCAGACTGGTCCTACGCTCAGGGCGAATTCGAGTCCAAAGAGTAGTTTCCGAACTCAGATTTCGACGGTGTAAACCGATTCGTCGACGGTTTTTTCGTCGGTCGCATCGAGGAC
>PXSM01000012.1:14725-22791 GCA_003023465.1 Halobacteriales archaeon SW_6_65_15
GCCGGAGGCGTCGACGGGCGTCGGACTTACCGCGAACAGGTCGGAGTTGTAGGCGAAGCCGACAGCGATTTTCGCATCGAGTCGAACGCGACCAGCGACGTTTCCATCGTCGGGGCGAATCCGCAGGAGCATCGTCGTTCCGTCGTCGTACACGACAGGGAGGGCGTACGTGTCGTCGGTAATCGTGGGGTCCGCTATCTCTAATCGGTCACCGTAGTCCGGACCGAGATCGAAGAGTCCGGTCTCCGTAGGCTTCGACGACCAGCACACCTGTCCCTCCGCTACGTGAAGCATTCGCAACCGAAGCCGCTCGTCGGCAACGTCGAGCAGAAAGATTCGACCGGAAGAATCGACGCGGAGGTCTCGTAGTCCGGTCGTAGCGATTCGCCACGCCTCCGTCATGTCGCTAGCGTCGACGCCGTGAACGACTGCCGTCCGAGGAATCTCGTTAGTAGCTTCGACGCTGATAACCAATATCTGGTCGCGCACGGTAATAGCCGAGGAGATAGAGAGTGGTCCCTCGGCCTCGTCGCCACTTTCGGGGGTGAATCGGGCCTCCGCTCGGCCGTTTTCGACGGCAGTAAGCGAATCCGAGTTACCCCTCGACTCGACGACGTACACTACATCGGACGTTCGGACCGCTCGTGGCGATAGCGCACCGCTCGATTCGTAGGACCAAGCGACACGACCGCCCTCGCTCACCGACGACCCGGTCGAAATAGCCCGGGTATTACTCGCATCTGCGTCCGAATGACTCCACGTCGTTCGAGACGGTCCACTACTAGGCGAGGGACAGTTACCGCCCTGACTCCTGTTGCAACCGCTGGCTATACTGATACCGGTAGCACACCCACACAGCACCTGTCGTCGCGTCAATTCGATATTACTCATGTAGACAGTGTTGGAAGTACTGTCATAGCTCTACAATTTAAGCATACTGGCTATGGTCGGAAACTAGTTGCGTTCAAGCCACCCGTTCGACCTCGTACCCCGCGTCTCGAACCGTCTCCATGATGGTCTCGGCGTGGCCCGTCCCGCTCGTGACCACCCGAAACACCAGATACGCCTCGCCGACGCGCAGGTCGTCCACGGCGCGGTCGTGGCGGACCGTCCGGATGTTCGCGCCCCTGTCGGCGATGATGCCCGAGAGCTTCGTCATCTCGCCCGGCTGGTCCTCGATGCGGACGCGCAGGCGCACCAGTTGACTGCGCTCGGTCAGCGCCTGCGTGAGGACGGTCTGGAGCATCGACATGTCGATGTTGCCCCCAGAGAGGACGGGGACGGCCGTCTCGCCCGCCACGTCGAAATCGTCGGAGAGCAACGCGGCGACCGAGGACGCTCCCGCCGCCTCCACCAACTGCTTGGCACGTTCGAGCAGGAGGAGTTCCGCGCGAGCGATCTCGTCGTCGGTGACGGTCACCACCTCGTCCACGTGCTCCTCGATGAGTCCCAGCGTCAGTTCCGAGATGCCGCCGGTGGCGATGCCGTCCGCGATGGTCTTGGGCGACTCGACGGTCGCGGGGATGCCCTTGTCGAGGCTCTCGGGCACCGTCGCGGCCTGCTCGGCCTGCACGCCGACCACGCGAACGTCGGGGTCGAGTTCCGCCAGCGCGGCTCCGATGCCCCCGACGAGCCCCCCGCCGCCGATGGGGACGATCACGGTGTCAACGTCGGGCATCGCCTCGTGGATTTCGAGCCCGATGGTGCCCTGTCCCGCGACGATGGCCGGGTCGTCGTAGGCGTGGACTAACTCCGTCCCCTCGTCCTCCGTGAGCGACCGGGCGTACTCCATCGCGGCCTGTCGCCGCGAGGGCGACGCCCTGCGCGTGGTTGCCCGCGCTCGCGGCCACGACCCGCTCGGCGTCGCCCCGCTCGGCCAACTGGTTGATCTTGTTCGACGCCCCGCGGGTCTTGAACGACCCGGTGCGCTGGAGGTGTTCCATCTTCAGATGCACGTCCGCGCCCGCCATCTCGCTCAACGACCGGCTTCGGTCGATGCCGGTCCGCTGGACGACCGATTCGTCGAACCGCTCGCGCGCGGCCTCGATGTCGCTTAGCGTAACGTCGGTCATATTTGCCAGTATTCGAGGAGACGTATATCAGTTTACTCACGCAGAGCAAGCAGACAGAACCACACAGCTATTTTAAGAAATAAGGTACTGGTCAGTTAGAAGTAACCGTAGCCTGCCCAGTGGTCCATGTAGTAACGGATATCGTCGACGGTACAGGAGTTGTAGTGACCACATCGAATCCGAGTGTCACTCGTCGTTCCACCCGAACACTGTGAGTCTCCTTTGTTCCCCATCACAGTGTACTCGTTGGTACCCCACGTCTCGTGTCGATTGTGAGTACCACCGTACAGGTGGGACACTTCGTGTGCTTCCAACGCATATCCGGAGTACTGACCACAGATGGAGACGTTCTTCTCGTCTGACCCTGCAGCAAATACTTCCGAATCCGGATGTGCTTTCGTTGGTCTGCCGGTGTCGTCAGCCATCCCGTCGTAATCCGGCCAAGTGCGGTTGTCCCTGACGAGAATTGCGTCGTAATTATCCACGAGAGATGGATACGAGAGATCCAGTTCGGTTTCTGCGGCCGACCTCGTCATTTCGGCGGTCGAAGTGTCGTAACTGCTGAGATCTAGCATCTTGTCTCAGTGGACGTCGGTAGTCATCCCGTAGTCGCCACTAGAGGATTTTACGTGTTGATTCCACTCGTTCTGGGTGTTGTCAGCGATGTTCTGCAGATCGATTTCGTTGAATCCCGCATCGTCGTACGTCTTCGTAGGGACGAACGCTGCGATTGTACTAGGTGACATATCAGTTCCCTCCGTTTATGAACCCGTGTTCGACCGCATACGCGTCGATGGCCTCGTATTCGGTGACTTTGATCGATCGTCGGTTCGAAGCATCGGCTTTCTCTTCCAACGTACGCATCGCGTTGCTGATGTCAGGACTCTTTGGAAGAAGTAGCAGCTTCTCGTGACCGACGACGTTCTGCGTGCCGTGATAGGCGACGTAGATGCTCGCAGTTACCGACTGCGAGTTTCCGTCGGAATCTGTAATCGTTATTTGCCGAGACTGCTCTGTCTCAGAGTTGCGTTTCACCTCGACATGTTCGTCTCCGACACGAACTTCGGCGGACTGCTCTTCGACGTTCACGCTTACGGTCGGAAGGTCCTCCTCGGCACTGAGTCGGGCAGAGCCGTGAGTGTCTGCTTCGTAGGGCACAGATTCGAGGGGGAGTTCGTCCTGATTCTGGGTTCCGACAACTCCGTTGTGAGTTGCCCAAACCGCTTCGTCATCGGAAACATCTGCTCGCTCGCTCCCGTACTTCGATAGGTACACGCGGTTATTACCTACATTGAACGAGGGCCATTGGCGACAACCCTTTGCTGCGCCAGCCTCAGGTTCCGTACTAGTAACTTCAATACTCAATTTTAGGAATTTCTTCGTAGAATTTACGATATTCGATTCTTCACCTTTAGCTACCGTTTCAAACGAGACGTAAGGCGTTCCAACCGCAAGACTTCCTGCTGAAAACCGATTGCTCGAAGTGCGGATCTTCTATCCATCTGAACTAGCAGAATAATCTATATCTTATAAGGGTTTTATTTTATCCTACTATATGACCATCTTATGGTGAAGATCAGAGACATGAGAACCACAATTAGGAGGCCTGCGTATTGCAGAAGAGTCCCTATAGGCGTTCCACAGTCTAACGATCCGCCCTGTACGACCCGATAATACGTATCAGAGTACCGGATAGTCGTGTCGTCGAAATGCCGGTCGTAGACCGTCGAATCAACAGTAGTATCGTTTCCGCTTCGAACGTCCCTAAACGCCTTTTGAGCGACAGGTGGTAAGTCAGTGTACCTCGTTACGTTGTTGGCAGAGTCCTCGTTGACAGTCGTTAGTTCGACCGAATAAGCGGGCGTACAGTCTGCTGGAATAATGGCCCCGACGGCAAATACCGATAACCCGATTATAATCCAAGCCGCGATACCTATGTTTATTTTCTCCATTGGAACTCAGATAAGATAATTCGGTGCTATATGTTTTGTGTATTCAGCATTTCCCGATCATATCATCCTATCAAAAATAATACTACCACCAGATAGAATATTTCCAAAAGGTGGGAAGAGGAGACCGCGAACCCTACTCCAACAGCAGCAGTTCAGGGTTCTCCACGTACTCCATGAACGTGTTGGCGAACGCCGCGGCGTCGGCCCCGTCCACGATGCGATGGTCGATGGTCAGCGAGATGGGCAGGGTATACTTGGCCACCACTTCGCCGTCCTCGACGACCGGCCGCTGTTTTAGTTCGCCGACGCCGAGGATGCCGACCTCGGGGTAGTTGAGGATGGGCGTGGCGTACTCGCCACCGATGGCTCCGAAGTTGGTGACCGTGAACGTCGAACCCTGTAGCTCGTCGCGGGAGATGGAGCGGTCGCGGGCCTTCTGGATCAACTCGTTGACCTCGCTGGAGATCTGAAGTAGGCCCTTCCTATCGACGCCTTCGACGACCGGAACCATCAGCCCGGCGTCGGTCGCCGTGGCGACGCCGACGTTGTAGTACTTCTTGCGCAGGATCTCGCCAGCTTCCTCGTCCAGCTCGGCGTTCAGCTTGGGGTGTTGCTTGAGCGCGGCGACGACGGCCTTCATGACGAACGGCATGTAGGTCAGACGGATGCCGCGCTCCTCGGCCTCGGGCTTGAGTCGCTCGCGGGTCTCGACGAGGTCGTCCACGACCGCGGTGTCGTGGTGGGTGACGTGCGGCGACGTGAACTTCGAGTTCGACATCGCCTCGCCGATGGTCTTCCGGACGCCCTTGTACTGGACGCGCTCGACCTGCTCGCCTGCTGGCGTCTCGGCCACAGCCCCGGCCTGCGCCTGCTGGGCCTGCTGTTGGGCCTCGGCGTACTGCATCACGGCCTCGCTGGTGACGAACGCCTCGCCCTCGCGCTCCTCGACCGCGGGCACGGCGTTCAAGTTCACGCCCTGTTCCTCGGCGACGCGCCGGGTCGCGGGCGCGGCCAGCGTCCGGTCGCGGTCGGCCGACTCGACCGTGGACGGCGACGGGCCACCGGACCCGCCAGACGCATCGGTGGGCGACGGGCCGCCCGAGCCGCCGGACGCCTCCTGCGTACCGGGTTCTTCGAGTTCCGCGGGTTCGAACTCGGTCTCCTGCTCGGCCGCTTCACCACCAGTATCAGTTCCGGTTCCGGATTCCGCGGCCTGTCGCACGTCCTGCTCGGTTACGCGACCGCTCGGGCCGGAGCCTTCGACCTGCGAGATGTCCACACCGAGTTCGCGGGCGACCCGTCGCGCGCTCGGTGCGGCGAACACTCGGCCATCGCCGGTCGAGACCTCGCCTCTCTCGGCCTCGCCAGCTTCGGCCGCTCCAGCCTCAGCGTCAGGTCCTTCGTCGGCCTCGACGCCTTCGGGTTCCTCGGCGCGCTCGGCCTGCGACTCGGTCGGTTCCTCGGACTGGGCGCTCCGCGTTGCTTCGCCCTCGGTCTGCCCCTCTTCGACCGGCTCGCCCTCCACGTCGAAGGTGATGATGACCGAGCCGACCTCCACGACCTCGCCCTCGTCGGGGATAATCTCTCGAACCGTGCCGTCGACCGGCGAGGGGACCTCGACGATGGCCTTGTCCGTCTCGACCTCGGCGACCGGCATGTCCTCGGAGACCGCGTCGCCCTCTTCGACCAGCCAGTTGACGATCTCGCCCTCGCTGATACCCTCGCCGACGTCGGGAAGTTTGAACTCTCGAACCATGTTAGAAGTCTACGGCGTCCCGGATGCCCTCCTTAATGCGGGCGGGCTCGGGCAGGTAGTAGTCTTCGAGCGCGTACAGCGGGAACGGGGTGTCGAACCCGGTGATGCGCTCGACCGGTGCCTCCTGATACAGCAGGGCCTCCTCCTGGATGATGGAGGCGATCTCGCCGCCGAGGCCGCCGGTCTTCGGGGCCTCGTGGACGACCGCGGCGCGGCCGGTCTTCTTGAACGACTCGACGATAGTCTCCTCGTCGAGCGGCGAGACGGTCCGGAGGTCCACGACCTCCACGTCGATCTCGCCCTCCAACTGCTCGGCGGCTTCCACGGTCGGTCGGGTCATCGCGCCCCACGTGAACACCGAGATGTCCGAGCCTTCCTTGCGGACGGCGGCTTCGCCGATGGGCACCTCGTAGGAGTCGGTCGGCACGTCGCCGCGGAACGCCCGGTAGATGAGCTTGGGTTCGAGGAACATCACCGGGTCGGGGTCGCGGATCGCGCTCGTGAGCAGGCCCTTGGTGTCGTACGGGGTGCTCGGGATGACGACCTTCAGACCGGGCTGGTGGGCGAAGAACGCCTCCGTGGACTCGGAGTGGTGCTCCGGTGCGCGGATGCCGCCGCCGTAGGGCGCGCGGATTACCATCGGGCAGGTGAACCGGCCGCGGCTACGGGTTCGCAGGCGCGCCGCGTGGCTCACGATCTGGTCGAACGCGGGGTAGATGAAGCCCATGAACTGTATCTCCGGCACGGGCTTCAGGCCGTAGGCCGCCATGCCGATGGCGGTTCCGACGATGCCGGCCTCCGCGAGCGGCGTGTCGATGACCCGGTCCTCGCCGAACTCCTCGTAGAGGCCCTCGGTCGCGCGGAACACGCCGCCGTTCTTCCCGACGTCCTCGCCCATCACGAGCACGTCGTCGTCCTGCTGCATCTCGGTGTATAGGCCGTCACGGACGGCCTGCACGAGCGTGAGGTTCTCGGTCTCCTGCTGTTGTGCTTGCTGACTCATGGATTAGTCCTCCAGTAGTGCGTCGTCGCCGTGTTCGTCTCGGATGCGCTCGAACCACTCGTACTGCTCCCGCAGATGCCGGGGCATGTCGGCGTACACGTGTGCGAATATCTCCTCGGGGTCGGGACGCTCGACCTGCTCGGCGGCGTCGATGGCGTCGGCGACCTCGTCCTCGATCTCGTCTTCGATGGCTTCGACCGTCTCGTCGTCGAGGATGCCCCGGTCGCGCAGGAACGCCTCCAGTCGCGGGATGGGGTCCTTCTGTTTCCACTGCTCGACCTCCTCGTCGGTGCGGTAGACGGAGGGGTCGTCGGCCGTGGTGTGGGCACCGAAGCGGTACTGGACCGCCTCGATGAGGGTCGGCCGGAGGTCGTCCTCGCCGGGGTTCTTCGCCTTCTCGACCGCGTCCTTCGTCACCTTGTAGACGGCGAGGGGGTCCATGCCGTCAACCTGCACGCCCTCGAAGCCGTATGCCTGCGCTTTCTGGGCGAGGGTCTCGGAGGCCGTCTGGCGCTCCCGCGGGACGGAGATGGCCCACTGGTTGTTGTTACAGAAGAAGACGTTGGGCGTGTCGAACACGCCCGCGAAGTTGAGGCCCTCGTGGAAGTCGCCCTCGCTGGTCGCGCCGTCGCCGAAGTAGCAGAGGAACGCCTTCTCCTCGCCCTTCAGCTTCGACGCCCACGCCGCGCCCGTCGCGTGAGGAATCTGGGTGGCGATGGGCACCGCGACGGTGAAGATGCTGGCGTCGTCGGGGATCTCGTTGCCCGCCTCGTGGCCCATCCAGTACAGCAGGGTGTCCTTCAGCGACAGGCCGCGGACGAGCGCCGCGCCGTGTTCGCGGTAGCTCGGAAACAGCCAGTCGTCCTCGGCCAGCGCGTGGGCGCTCCCGATCTGGGCACCCTCTTGCCCCGACAGCGGTGGGTAGGTACCCATCCGGCCCTGTCGGTTGAGCGAGACCGCGCGCTCGTCGAAGTGGCGGACGAGTTTCATCTCGCGATACATGGCCACCATCTCCTCCTCGGAGATGTCGGGCACGTCCGCGCCCTCTACCACGTTACCGTTCTCGTCCAGGATCCGTACCTGATCTCGGGGGTCTTGGTGTACGATGCTCACGGTCGAACCCATCCTGACATATTCTATAGGTCACCGCCGCGCATTATAGGGTTTTCGTAACTAACTTTCCATAGATACGATTCTCGGCTATATTTCCCGCCGAAGTGTCGACTTTACCCCGATTTAATCTCTTTTTCTAAATTTCCGGCGGTCGAAGCCGGCGTTCGTCC
>PXSM01000013.1 GCA_003023465.1 Halobacteriales archaeon SW_6_65_15
GGGTTCGTCAGTTCGAGCATCTGCGGGCGGAGCCCCATCGCCATCACGACGATCATGGTCTCGCCGATGGCCCGGGAGAGCGCGAGGATGAACGACGCGAAGATGCCGGAGGCGGCCGCCGGGATGACGACGCCCGTCGAGACGTCGTACTTGGTCGCACCGAGTGCGTACCCGGCCTGCCGGAGGGAGTCGGGCACCGCGCTCATGGCGTCCTCGCTCAGGCTCGACACCATCGGGATGATCATGATCCCGACCATTATCGAGGCGCTCAGTACGTTGAACGTTCCGAGGTCGAACCCCAGCGTCCGGAGGAACGGCGTCAGGTAGATGAGCGCGAGGTAGCCGTACACCACCGTCGGGATACCCGCGAGAATCTCCAGCCCGGGTTTGAGCACCGACCGGGCCCGTGGACTCGCGTACTCGCTGAGGTAGACGGCCGCACCCACGCCGGTGGGGACCGCGACCAGCGCGGCGACCGCCGTCACGAGCAGCGTCCCCGTGACGAGCGGGAGCACGCCGAACTGCTCGCGCGAGGTGACCCACTCGGTCCCCGTGAAGAACGCCACCGGGTCCACCATGCCGAAGAACGCTATCGCGTCGATGGCGAGCGCCGCCACGATACTGACCGTCACGACGACCGACAGGGAGGCACACAGGAGTAAGAGCCAGTAGTACAGTCGCTCACGGGCAGCGCGGCTCCGCTGGCCGCCCGACAACTGGAGTCGATTCGTCTCGTTGCTCATGTGGGGTTTCCGTTCGTCGTGGAACGTCTCTCGTTCGCAAAGGCGGTGCGTTCGGACTCGCCGACCACGGTTACTTGCCCGCGATCTCGTCCAGCTTGCTCAGGTTCTCGTCGCGCATCTCGACGCTCGACGGGACGTAGCCGATCTCCTGGACGAGGTCGGTCTCGGCCTTCTCGAGGTAGAAGCTGAGGAACTCGTATACCGGCTTGCGCTGGATGGCTTCCTCGCTGGGGTAGATGAACAGCGGGCGAGCCATCGGGTACGAGCCGTCCTTCGCGTTGGCGAGGCTGGGCTCCGTCGGCTCGTCGCCCTCCTCGGCCGCGATCTTGACGGCCTTCACCGAGTCGGAGTTCTCGTTGTAGTAGGCGTAGCCGAAGTAACCCATCGCGTACTCCGAGTCCTGGATGCCCTGCACGATGAGGTTGTCCTCCTCGGTGGGTTCGTGCTGGGCGGTGTGGTCGTACTCCTCGCCGACGACGTTCTCGTTGAACCAGTCGTACGTGCCGGACGTGGACGCCGGACCGAACAGTTCGAGGGGTTCGTCGGGCCAGTCGTCGCGCACGTCCGACCACGTCTCGGCGCCGTCCTTGCGCCATATCTGGGACAGTTCGTCGAAGGTCATGCTGTCCACCCAGTCGGCGTTATTGTTGACGGCCACGGTGAGCGCGTCGCCCGGGCAGAAGTGGTTCTCGAACCCGCCGCCGCTCCCGGTCGAATCGACCGTGACGTTCACCTCGGGGTTGTTCTCCATGAACCGCTCGGCCATCGCGTCCGAGACCGGGAAGACGGTACTGCTGCCGGTGATGACGACCTGCCCCGAGAGGGTCTCGTCGCCACCCTCGCTGGTCTGGTCGCTCTCGTCGTCGGACTCGTCGGTCTCGTCGCTCATCGACTCCTCCGTGGTCTCCTCGCCGGAGCCGTCGGAGCTCCCGATACAACCCGCCAACGTCGCAGTCCCGGTCGCACCGGTCGCCACGATGAATTTCCGCCGTGATACGCTGTCGCCCGGACGCATCGAGTCTCGCGTCATCAAGTAGAACCGGGGCGGAACCGACTAAAGCGATTTATAATATCGATATTTTGTACTCATTCAGGTCTGTATCCACAATTCTCGAATATTGGGATACGTACCCACAGTTCCCGTTCGTGCGGGTACGTTCGGCTATATAGACTTCTCGCTCGGCAGGAATCTCTGACGGCGGTTCTAAAGATACCGTCGTGAAGAACGGGTTGAAAGCCCCGTCCGGTCACTACGAGTTGCCTCTGGAATCGTCGGAGGAGTCGTGAAGGCTGTTTAGAAAGCCCCGCCCGCGACCGGGCGGCCCCTTTCAGTCCCACCCGACAGACGTGTCCCCGGGTGCGCCCTGGTGGTCTGTCTCACTGAGCGCGTCTCGGTGGAATGCGTCACCGGGCGCACCTCGGTAGAGTGCGACACCCTGTCGGTAGTGAGAGCGCACCGAACAAACAAATAAGTGGGTTAAAGATTTGCTTTTCTTCCTAAAACGGATATTCTGTTAGGCCAGCGACTGTCCTACTCGGCGAACTGGATCAGCGCGTCGTCGCCGAACTCCTTGACGGCGTTCATCGCCTCGCGGGCCGACTGGTGGCTCGGGTACGACCGACTGCTCTCGGCGAGTTCGTTGCCGTCTTCGCCGAGGAGTCGCCAGCTCCATCCGTCGTCGGTCTCGTGGAGTTCGAAGGCGGCGGTGTCGATCTCGAGGATGCTCGCGTCGCTCACCTCGTCCTTGATGGCGTCGATGGCCGCCTCGGCGTCGGACCGGGAGTCGTACCCCTCCGACCCGGCCGCGATGACCGACTCCTCGTCGTCGATGAGTCGCCACCGCCAGCTATCGCCGTCGTCGTACACCTCGAAGGCGGTCTCCTCGTAGTCGAGGGTTCCGGCGGTCGGAAGCACCCGACGCACTCGGTCTACGGTCTCCGTCGCCGCCTCGCGAGACTCGGCCTCGGCGTCCCCGCGGGCGAGCACCGTTCGGTCGGCGTCCACGAAGTCCCACTCCCAGACGCCGTCCCGGTTAGCGACGAGGAAGGTGGGCTCCTGCAGTTCGAAGACGACCGTCCCGGCGGCGTGCTCCTGTATCGCTCGGACGGTGTCCATGGTCTCCTCGAACGGGTGCGCGTCGGCACTCGCGGCGAGTTCGTGACCGTCGGTGTCCACCAGCGTCCAGCGCCAGTCGTCACCGGTCGCCGGGTGGAGTCGGACCCCGTACTCCGCGAACTCGTGGATCGGCCCCTCGCTCGCGGCGGCTCGGACGCGGTTCGGCCGCGACCGTCGCGTCTGGGAGGACGAACCGCCACCACCACTCGTCGTCCTCGTCGGCGAAGACGTGGAACACGGGGTCGGCCATCTCCCGGGAGTCGGTGTCCTCGGCCTTCTCGACCAGTCGGTCCATCGCCTGCTTCGCGCCGTCCTGCGAGGGGTGCATCGAGACGCCCTGCGCGATGGTCTCGCCGCCCTCGTCCACCAGCCGCCAGTTCCAGTTGCCGTGCTCGTCGTGGAACAGCTCGAAGGCGGCGGTCTCGATCTCCAGCAGATCGGCGTCCGGTGCGTTCTCCTTGAGGGTCATCATCGAGGCCGCGGCGTCGTCGCGGGAGCCGTGCTCCTCGCCGCTGTCGGCCATCACGTTGCCGTCCTCGTCGATGAGCCGCCAGCGCCACTCGCCGTCGGTCTCGTAGAGCTGGAACGCGGCCTCGTCGAAGTCGATGAGTTCGGCCGCCAGCGCCTGCTCCTTGGCGGTTTCGACGCCCTCGGCCGCGTTTTCGCGGCTCTCGAACGACTTCGTGCTCTCGGCGACGACGTCGCGGCTCTCGGTGACCAGCCGCCAGCGCCACCGGTCGCCGACGCGGTAGTACTCGAAGGCCGCCTCGTCCATCTCCAGAATCTCGGCGGTCTCGGCCCCGGACTCGAGGGCGCGCGCGCCCTCGGCGACCGCGTCGGCCGTCTCGGCGTCGTCGTGGTTCTCGGCGACGGTCGCGCCGTTCTCGTCCACCAGCCGCCAGCGCCACGTGCTCGAACTCGCTTGCTCGCTGGCGTTCGCCCGGTACACCTCGTACGCGGAGCCGCTCGCGTCCACGACCGGGGCGTCGCCGACGCCGTCGAGCAGGTCGTAGGCCGCCGACTCGGCGGCTCCTCGGGAACCGTACTCGGCGGAGCCGGTGACCACGGCGTCGAGGTCGGCGTCCAGCAGTTCCCAGCGCCACTCGTCGTCGCCGTCCTCGCTCTCGACCTCGGCGAGTTCGACCCCGTACTGCTCGACGGTCAGGAGGTCGGCGTCGGCGGCGTCGTCCCGTATCGCGTCCGCCGCGGCTTCCGCCTCGGCGTGGTCGTCGGACGGTCGGACGCTCGCGGCGATCCGGTCGCGGGCGAACTCGTCGCCGCTGTCGGCCATGACGCTCCCGCCGTCGTCCATCAGCAACCAGCGCCACCGGCCGTCGTCGGCCTGATAGAGCCGGAACGCGGCGTGCTTCACCTCGATGAGGCCAGCCTCCCTGACCTTCGACTGGACGTGTTCGACGCGCTCCTCGGTCTCCAGCCGCGAGAGGTAGCCCTCGGCGTCGCCGGCCAGTGCGCTCTGTTCGACCAGCCGCCACGTCCACTCGTCGCCGGTCCGGTAGACGGCGAACGTGGCTCCCTCGTCGGCTTCGCCGACCATCACGTCCGGGTGGTCGTCGGTTCGCTCCCAGTCCACGCCAAAGTAGAGGCTGTTCTCGCCGGTCACGACCGGGACGAGCGCGGCGACCCCCGCGACGATTGCAACGCCGACCGTGTAGATGGCGATGACGGGATCGCTGTAGTCCGGCGTCGTGACGACCCAGTTGTAGGGGTAGACGTACGTGAACAGGCCGACGCCAACCAGTGCGACTCCGGCACCGACTATCGCGGCCAGCATCGCCCGGTACTTCACCGGGAGCATCAACACGATGCCCAGCAGGCCGAGGGGGAGTCCGATGCCGGCGAGCGTCGTGGAGACCTCGCGGACGAGATACACGTTCGGCGAGGAGACGTCCGTCGGACCCAGCTGGTAGACGAGGACGCCCAGGAACGAGACGCAGCATCCGAGCAGGAAGAGCCAGTACCCGTAGACGTGCATCCTCGAATCCGGTTCGCCGACGTACTTCGCGTACAGGGAAAACAGTCTGTTGTTCTCGACTTCACTTATTGCCATGTTGCGTGTCGGTTCGACCGATGGAACACGATTAATTAAAATTACTGCTAATCATACAAATTCAGGAAGGTAAAGGTTCTAGATTGGTCACCCAGAGGGCCAAAACGCCTATAATCGAAGAATCGAAAGTCCGGACGGGAGACCGAAAGAGTACCACGATTGCGCGGCTCGCTCGAACGTCGTCGGAGCGATTCGGAACTGACAGACGGTGAGCAAAAGTGGCGTCCTCTCTGATGTCGATAATTCACGGGCATCTGTGAAATCCCGCCCCGTATCTGACCGACGAGAGGTTCGGCTGTCGGCCGGATTCGCCTCGAATCGGTCCCTTTTGAACGTCGAGTTCCTACGACTCTCCATGAGCGCAGATTCCGACTCGACACTCGAAATCTACTCCGACTACGTCTGCCCGTTCTGTTATCTCGGGAAGGCCGCGATGGAGCAGTACCTCGCAACTGCCGACGACCCGCCGGCGGTCGAGTGGCGCTTCTACGACCTCAGGGGGTACAAGCGCGAGGAGTCCGGCGAGATCGACCCCGAGGTCGAGGACGGCAAGGACGACGACTACTTCGAGCAGGTCCGCGAGAACGTCGAGCGCCTCAAAGAGGAGTACGACGTGGAGATGACCCTCGACTTCTCGCTCGACGTGGACTCGTGGAACGCCCAGCAGGCCGCCCTCTACGTCCGGCGGAACTACGACGAGGAGACCTTCCTCGCGTTTCACGAGGTGGTCTTCGCGGCGCTCTGGGAGGACGGCCGCGACATCGGCGACCCCGACGTGCTGGCCGAAATCGCCGAGAGCGTCGTCACCGACGAGGGCATCGATCTCGACCCCGAGGAGGTTCGGGCCGCGGCCGAGGACCCCGACCTCGAAGCCGACCTGCGCGAGAAGTTCGAGGAAGCCCAGCAGCAGGGCGTCAGGGGCATCCCGACCTTCGTCTACGAGGGCCACGCCGCGCGCGCGGCGATTCCGCCCCACCAGTTCGAGCGACTGCTCGAAGGGACGTGAACAGTCTGACATCGCTCCTTGAAACCTGAGAGACGTACGTCAAACATATATTTTCCATTCCGAACGTCGTCCGGGACGACGGACTCGTCGCACTTACTGCGGCGAATCCGACGCGCCAAAAGCTACGTCCCCGTGGGCGTCGAGTCTCCGATATGGACGCCGACGCGCTCTCTACGTTCGAACGACGCGACTGGGAGACCACCACCGACTTCGAGCCGGTCCGGTTCGCCATGGTGGGTCTCGGGTGGTGGACCCGCGACGAGGCCATCCCGGCGACCGAGGACAGCGATGTCTGCGAGACGACGGTGGTCGTCAGCAGCGACCGCGGGAAGAGCGAGGAGGTGGTCGAGGAAACCACCGCCGAGACCGCGCTCACCTACGACGAGTTCCACGACGGCGAGGCCACCGACGAGTACGACGCGGTGTACGTCGCCACGCCCAACGCCGCGCACCTCGAATACGTCGAGTCCGCGGCGGAGTTCGACAAGGCCGTCCTCTGCGAGAAGCCGATGGAGTCGTCGGTCGAGCGCGCCCGGCGGATGGTCGAGGCCTGCGAGGACGCCGACGTGTCGCTGATGGTCGCCTACCGGATGCAGACCGAACCCGCGGTCCGGCGGGCGCGCGAACTCGTCGCCGACGGAGCCATCGGCGACCCCGTGCTCGTCCACGGGAGCATGTCCCAGCGCCTACTGGAGATGATCCCCGACCCCGACCAGTGGCGGCTCGACCCCAACCTCGCCGGTCCCGGCGCGTCGGTGACGGACCTCGGCATCTACCCGCTGAACACCGCGCGGTTCGTCCTCGACGCCGACCCGGCCGCGGTCTCGGCGTTCGCGCGTTCCGAGGACGAGGCGTTCTCCGACGTGCCCGACGAGGTGGCCACCTTCGAGGTGCGGTTCGACGACGGGACGCTGGCGGCCTGCTCGGCCAGCCAGAACGCTCACGAGACGGGCCACTTCAAGGTGGTCGGTACGGAGGGCCAGATCAGCATCGAACCCGTCTTCGCCGGGCAGGCCCACCGGGGCTTCGCGCTCGAACTCGGCGAGAATCGCGCCGAGGTGGACTACGAGGAGCAGAACCAGATGCGCGAGGAGTTCGATTACTTCGCCCACCAGCTCCGGACCGACGGCGAGATTCATCCGGACGGGCGACACGGCCTCGTGGACATGGAGGCATTGGAGGCGATCTACGAGAGTGCGGCGGAAGGGTCGGTCGTGAAGTTGTAGCGCGCACCGCTGGGCTTTCTTCCTCGTCCACTCACGCTAGCATTTAAATACGAGAACGGGACGAAGTCGGACCATCAGGACTGAGGCTCTAATGAATATAGGCAAAGATTGGAACGATAACGTTGAGACTCCTTGTACGCCATCGAGGGGGGCACTACAACTTCAGGAATCGAAGCGCTCCTTTCGGCGTCAGCTCGAACAATTAAGGGACATCGACGACAAGGCGATGCAGTCGGTCAGAACTGCGGTCGTGGTCATCGGGTTCGTCGTGGCAGCTGTGGGCATCGTAACGAGGAACGGGCACGTCGGACTCGGTATCGGGGCGACGATCTTCACTGTTCTCGGCGTCTTTTCCCTGATCGTAACCGTGCTCGCCGGGATTGGTACGTACAGCGTCACGGAGTACCGCGGGCGATTGACGGACGCGGAACGCGCTCGTCTGGAACAGCCGACCGGGAACCGCTCGCATCGAAATGCCGAACTCGTTCGAATCTATCGCTCGTGGCTGGATTCGACCGAAGACGAACTCTCCGAAAGCGCTGCATTCCTCGGTGCGACGCTTTCGGCACACGCAGCCGGTATGCTGAGTCTCTCTATCGCAGCTACACTCGCGACTTTTGACGTCGCGTTCGTGTTCGGACACCTCTCGCCCGTTCAGGTCGCGGCCTTGCAGTTTGGTATCGCCGTCGCCGCGTTCGTCACGATAGCATTGGCAACAATGTTAACAATTCGGAGCGTGAACGTGTACCTATGAACGACGAGTCCGAACACGAAGGGTACATCCGAAACGGCACGCCACTCATGCGAGACTTCTTCGCCCTGCTCGGCATCAAGTCGGCTCGTCGCAAGCGCCGCGAACGAGAACAGGAAGAACAGTAGACGGAGCGTTCACCCGAGCACGTACCGTAGCGTCGGGTACTTCTCGACCAGTGCCTCGCCGTCGATCTCGTACTGCTCGACGAGCGCGTCCAACCCGAGGATGCGGCCCGCGCCGAAGGCCGCGACCGACAGAAACACGAGCATGTACGCGAAGTCCCCGTTGATGAGGCCGTGGGCGACGTCCCAGTTGCCGAAGTAGAACATCAGCATCATGAACGCGCCCCAGAACGCGGCGAGCCGGGTCAGCAGGCCCGCGATGAGGGCGAGACCGATGAGGAGTTCGCCCCACGGGACCGCGACGCTCAGGAACTCCGCGAACCACGGCGTGCTACCCATCCACTGGAACGTCCCGTACAGCGGGCTGGTCTCGGGCACCGCGTTCAGCAGGTAGCCCGTCGCGCTGAACGGCTCGGCGGCCGTGAGCTTGTCCCACCCCGAGTAGAGGAAGGCGTACCCCATCATTAGCCGGAGCGCCAGCACGAACCACGCGCTCAGGCTGTGGGCCTTGCCGTGGACCGTCACCCCGCCGATGGTGCTCTCGAACTCGTTGACGCCGGACCTGATTTCGTTGGTTGCCATTTGCATCACCTTACGTGTGAACGAACGCACCGACAGGGCATATAAACGGAACCTGATTCCCAGAACCGTATAATCGGCGGTGGAGTGGCGCAACTCCACTCGTCGTCGCGGCCTCTTGCTCCGACCCGGAGGTTTATCTCCTCGTCGGTGCGTGAATACATCGGATGGACGGCAACGACCGTGAACTGGTGAAGTTCACGTCACTCGCGCACGCCCTCTTTCACACCTACGAGCTGTCGATACCGCTGTTCGTCGGCACTTGGATGGCGGAGTTCGGCGCGTCGGCGGCGTTGATCGGCGTCGTCGTCGGTGCCGGCTACGGCCTCGTCGGCGTCGGTGCCCCGCCGAGCGGCGTGTTGTCCGACAGGTTCGGCTCCCGGCGGCTCATCCTCGCCTCGGTCGTCGGCATGGGCGTGGGATTCGCGCTCGTCGGCTTCGCCCGTGGACTCGCGTCTCTGGCCGCAGCAGTGTTGCTCTGGGGTGCATTCGCGAGCCTCTATCATCCTGCCGGACTGTCACTCATCAGCCGGGCCGCGGAGGCGCGCGGGACCGTCTTCGCGTACCACGGTGCCGGCGGCAACGTGGGGACCGCACTTGGTCCGCTGGTCACGGCACTGCTGTTGCTGGCCGTGGACTGGCGGGTCGCGGCCGCCGTGCTGTCGATTCCGGCGTTCGTCGCCGCGCTCGTCGGCCTGCGCATAGAGTTCGAAGTACCGCCTCGAGACGACGACGTCGGGATGCTCTCGGCCGAAATCCGCCGACTCGCGCGCGACTCGCGCGGACTGTTCGGTCTCGCGTTCACCGTCGCCTTCGTCGCGGTCCTGCTGTACGGAACCTACTACCGCGGGTTGCTCACGTTCCTTCCCGACGTACTCGCCGAGTCGCCCTCCCTCGTTCCAATCGAAGTGGCCGGTCACGAGGTCGATCCGGCCCAGTACGTGTACACCGCGTTGCTGACCGTCGGTATCGCGGGCCAGTACGCCGGCGGTCGATTGACGGACCACCTGCCGAGTACGACCGCGTTCCTCGGCGCACTAAGCGTTCTCTCCGGCCTCGCGCTCCTCTTCCCCGCGGCTCGGTCCGCCGGAACCGTTCCGCTCGTCGCCGTTTGCCTCCTGCTCGGGTTCTTCGTGTACGGAACCGCTCCCGTCTATCAGGTCGTCATCGCGGAGAACGCTGCGGCCGACGTACACGGCCTCTCATACGGCTTCACCTACCTCGCGATGTTCGGCGTCGGCGCTCTCGGCGCGTCGCTCGCGGGATTCGTCCTCACGCACGCGACGAGTGGAGAGCTGTTCGTCGTGCTCGCGGCGGTCGCGGCGGCCGGCGTCGGATTCGTCGCACTCCTGCGGCGGCTGTGACGTCCGTCGATACTCGAAGCGGACGCGATTCGCGAACCGCGAGGTTCAGGCGCCGGGTTCGACGACGATTTTGCCCATCGTCCCCGACGACATCAGTTCGCGGTGAGCCTCGGGCAGTTCGTCGAGGCCGAAGACCGAATCGACCTCGACGGTGAAGGTGCCGTCGGCGAGTCGTTCGCCGACGCGTCGGAGAATGGGTTTCTGGTCGTCGGGCGACGCCATCAGCGACATGAATCGGAAGTCGGCGTCGGTCTGTTTCGCGGTCATCGAGAGGCCAGCGTCG
>PXSM01000014.1 GCA_003023465.1 Halobacteriales archaeon SW_6_65_15
AAACCGTCCAAACCCTCGCCGACTACACCCGCCACTCCTTCTGCTACCGCTGGCTCACGAAAGAACCCGAACCCGACGTCGTCGTCATCGACCTCCGGGAAACGTACGCGGTCGGCCCCCTCATCGCGCTCCTCGACCGGCTCGCGCCCACGCTCGGGCGCACGTGGCGCGCCTCGCGTACGAATCACTTATTTGAAGCGCTTCAAAAGAGCGCAAGCGGCGAGTGGATCAGCGACTCCAAGACCGTCCGACTGCTCGCGGCCGCGCTGGAGCCACCCGAGCCGCCCGACGAGGAGCGCCGGGAGTAGTTCGCGACGCTTTCGGGCACGCCGAACGCCTCCTCTCGTCCCGTCGACCGAGACGCGCCGCAGGAGATCCCGAACGCGGCCCTGCAGACAATTCTAAACACGTCTTTAGGAAATATTAATTGTCCGGTGTCGGTTCTGCGTCGAAACGAGCGAACAGTGTGCACACCGCTAAGCGACGTAGTTCGGTAACCCCGAATCGGGGCGTTTCTGACGATCGCAGTAGAACGTTACATACCTCCGAGCAAGCCCATGATGGGTCGTCAACTGAGAGTGCATGGTCGAATTTCCAGGTTCGTTGCGTCTCGAAACCGCTCCGGGGAAATCCTGTTCTCGCTCCACCGTGACGCGCTTGCTTGCGGAAACCCCAAGAGTTCGGCGTGATCGAGTTCGAATCGACGGGGAACACGAAGCAACCGATCCTTCGGGGCGGTGCGGAGGAGTTCGAGGTCGAAGTCTCCGTCCACCGACTCGACGGCGAGGAGACCGGGCACGATTCAGCGTCCGCGTAACCGCCTCTACGGGTCGCCGGGTAGCGACGAACCGTCCAGTGCGCCTACTCCATCTTCACGCTCTTCGCCAGGTCCCGCCCTTACTCCACCGTCACGCTCTTCGCCAGATTCCGCGGCTTGTCGATCGACCGACCGAGCTTCTTCGCGACGTAGTAGGCCACCAACTGCAGTTGCACGTTCGCCAGCATCGGAGCCACCCGCGGATGGGTCTCCGGAATCTCCAGCACTTCCTCGGCGTACCGCCCGACCTCCGAGACCCCGTCCGTCACCGCGACCACCGGCGCGTCCCGCGCCTCGACCTCTTTCACGTTGCCGATGGTCTTCTGCGCCGTCTCGCCGTCGCCCGTCACCACGGCGAAGACGGGCGTCTCCTCGGTCACCAGCGCCAGCGGGCCGTGCTTTAGTTCGCCCGCGGGGAAGCCCTCGGCGTGCTTGTACGTGATCTCCTTCATCTTCAGTGCGCCCTCCAGTGCCACCGGATGGTGGTACTCCCGGCCGATGAAGAAGTAGCCGTCGCTGTCGAGGAACCGGTCGGCCACCGCCTCGGCGTGCGACTCGTCCAGCAGTTCCTGCACCTGACCCGGCAGGTCCCGGAGCGCCCCGACCACCTCGCGGGCGTCACTGCGCTCGGCGATGGCCGCCGATAGCAGATTGCAGGCGACCACCTGCGAAGAGAAGGTCTTGGTCGCGGCGACGCCGATCTCCGGGCCGGCCCGGATGAACAGCGTCCGGTCGCACTCGCGGGCCGCGGTCGAGCCCACCACGTTCGTCATCGCGAGCGTCTCGACGCCTCGGCGCTCGGCCTGCCGCAGAGCCGCCAGCGTGTCGGCCGTCTCGCCGCTCTGGGTGATGCCGACCACGAGCGTCTCCTCGGAGACCGGAGCGGGCGCGGTGGCGTACTCGCTCGCCAAGAACGCCTGCGACGGGACGCCGGCCTCCCGGAGCGCGTGCGCCCCGTAGCAGGCGGCGTGATAGCTGGTCCCGCAGGCCACGAACTGGACCGATTTCGGACTCAGCCCCTCCAGCGCCTCCACGTCCACCGACCCGGTCAGCTCGTCGACCCGGTCCCGGAGACACTGCCGGAGCGAGCGTGGTTGCTCGTGGATCTCCTTGAGCATGTAGTGGTCGTAGCCGCTCTTGGCGGTCTCCTCGGCGTCCCACTCGACGCGCGAGACCGACTTCTCGAGCAGGAGTCCCTCGTCGTCGGTGACGGTCCACGAGCCCGACTCCAGCCGCGCGAACTCGCCGTCCTCCAGATAGACGACGCGATCCGTGAACTCCAGAAACGCGGGCACGTCGCTGGCCAGATACGCCGCGTCGTCGCCGACTCCGACCACGAGGGGCGAGTCCCGCCGCGTCGCCAGTATCGCCTCCGCGTCGGCGGTCACCGCGGCCAGCGCGTAGCTGCCCTCCAGCCGCGACACCGCCGCGCGGAAGGCCGCCTCGAAGTCGTGGCCCGCGGCCATCGCGTCTTCGATGAGATGGGGCACGACTTCCGTGTCGGTGTCGCTGGTGAACTCGTGGCCGTCGGCTTGCAACTCCGCTTTGAGTTCGTCGTAGTTCTCGATGATGCCGTTGTGGACCACGGCGACGTCGCCCCTGCCGCTTGCAGACGTCGAGCGAACCGTTCGAGAGCGCGACCCCCGCCGAATCGTACCCCCGATATTCGAGGCCCTCCAGTCCGGTCATGAGCACGTCGAGGGTGTCGTCACCCCGACCCGCACAGCCGATGATCCCGCACATGATATCCACCACTGCGGTTGTATCTCTTATAATCCTGTTCATCCTTCTAAAAGCGGCAGCTCCGTTTATAGAAGGCGCGAGGCGAGAAATGCAACGACCCGATGTTGTCGTCTACAGTGGACCCTCATTCTCTAGTGCTTTCGCCCCTTGGAGGAGGAGTCCCCGCTATGTGAGGCCATGTGAATCTTTAATCTCGCTTAGTCGTTCGTACTCCTCATCGCTGATTTCGATATTGAGGTTCGGCCTCGATATAATTGGTTAGTAATCCGTTAGTCTTAATTATTACTGTGAGAGTTTGTAAGTGTGAGCGCCACCGCCACAAAAACGCTCGAAGCCACGCTTGCGCCTCCGACAGCCCACAAAGAGCGTCGGCTTCAACGCACTGTGGCGACCTATCGACGGGCGCTCGAGGATGCATTCGAAAGTGGAGCGGACACCCAGACAGCAGTCAACGATATCGTCACCGACTATACTCTCACGTCCTATGCAAAGGATGCGCTCAAATCCTATGTCCCACAACTTCGAGATGCGTACAACGCCTTGAACGTGGATGACGACCACCCAGTACGATTTACGAACCGAGGATGGCAACTTGACCATTCAGAAGAACGCGAGTATCAATTCTGCTGGCGTGTCCCACAGGCCGGACGAGGCAATGCTTTCTGGATTCCACTCCGCATTAACCCGGCCCAACAGGACTTGTGGGATAAGCTCCTTGATGGTGAAGTGATGGTCGGTGAGTTTCGTCTGCAGGAACACCGGACTAACTGGGTATTACACGTCACTATCGAGTATCCCGTCCCCCAAACAGAACGGTCAGACGGTCCTACCCCTATTGGTTTCGACATTGGTGAATCGAAACTCCTGACGGGCTGTGCCCTGACGGACGACGGTACGCCGACTCAGCCGTTCTTGGTCGACGGTGGGCGGGCACGACACCTCCGGAAAGAGATGTTTACGACACTCAGCCGTCTCCAAGAACGTGACGCCGACTGGCGGATGGACGAACGATTCGACCATTACCAGAATGCGCTCACGGACATTGTGGAGAAGACGTCTCGACAAGCAGTCGAATACGCCAATGAATTCGAGGATCCTGTGATAGTCCTCGAAGACCTCTCGTATTTCCGTGAGGGGTTAGATTACGGGAAGTTCATGAACCGACGACTTCATGGGTGGGCGTTTGCCCGCTTACAGTCCCGAATTGAGGACAAAGCCACCGACGCTGGAATCCCGGTTGAGTTCATTCCACCAGCGTATACGAGTCAAACATGCCACGAATGTGATCATGTCGGAACTCGGAAAACCCAGGCGGAATTCCGCTGTACGAACGACGACTGTTGGGTCACGGAGTACCACACAGACATCAACGCGGTCGCCAGACTACGTCTGGCGGGCAGCCAGAAATCTCCGATTTCTGGCGACGGCGTTGTAATCCGCGTTCACTTCGTACCCGCATGGAACCTCAACAAGTTCCCCTTGTAGGGGTCCACCCTAACCAGGCGAGGATGTCACGTCAACGGAACACCTCGGCGCGTTCTCTTATGTTTTCGGAAACGGTGACGCCCGTGTGGAGTTTCGCGCTCGGGCCGACCAGCACGCCGGGGACGAAGCTCACGTCGCCCTCGGCGCGGACCCGGTCGGCCAGCAGGCCGCCGAGTCGCTGGCCTTCGAACACCGTCTCCTCGACCCGGACGTCGCCCGGCCCGCCGGGGACCGTCGTGTTCGCGCCGAGCGCGACGCTCTGGCCGGTCACGCAGTCGAGCAGGGTCGAGTTGGGGCCGACCCGCGCGTCCACGTCCAGCACCGACCGGGAGACGACCGCGTTCGCGCCGACGGTCGCGTTGCGCCCGAGGGCAGCGTAGGGACCTACGACCGCGCCCGGTCTGATCTCGGTGTCGGGACCGACCACGGCCGGCCCCTGCAGGGTGGCGTCCTCGTGGACCGTGGCGCTGTCGGCGACCCAGACGTTCTCGCCGCGTTGCGGTTCGGTCACCCGGCCGTTGAGCAGGAGTTCGCGCGACACGTCGAGGAGGTCCCACGGGTAGGTGGCGTCAACCCACAGTCCCTCGGTGGTGACGCCCCGGACCGTCGCGCCCTCGCCCGAACTCCGCTCGGCCGCGTCGATGAGTCGGACGAGGGTGTCGGTCAGCGCGAGTTCGCCCTGCACCCGCGGCGTCTCCTCGATGGCTTCGAAGATGGAGGGGTCGAAGGCGTAGACGCCGGCGTTGAGCAGGCGGTAGTCGTCGGTGTCGGGTTTCTCGACCAGTTCGACCACCCTGTCCCCGTCCATCACGACCGCGCCGTAGTGGGACACGTCGGCCTGCTCGGTCACCGCCAGCGTCGCGGTCGAACGGTTCTCCTCGAAGGCGGCGAGCACGTCGCCGACCATCTGCTGCTCGACGACCTGATCGCCGTTGACCACTAGGAAGCCCTCCTCGCCGGAGACGGCCTCGCGGGCCCGCAGGAGGGCGTGGCCGCTCCCGAGCTGCTTGTCCTGCGGGACGTAGTTGACCGGAACGTTCCGGTAGGTCGGCCCGAAGTGGTCCTGCACCCGGTCGCGCTTGTAGCCGACGACGACGTGGAGGCGCTCTATCCCCGCGCCGATGAGCGCGTCGAAGACGTGTTCGAGGATCGGCCGGTCGGCGGCCGGGAGCATCGGTTTCGGTCGATTCCGGGTCAACGGCCGCAACCGGGTCCCTTCTCCGGCGGCCAGCACGACGGCGGCGCGAACTGTCATAGGTAATGCAATGTCGAGAGCGAGTATCAACCTTCGGCTTCAATCAGTCGCTCTGCTCGCGGAGTGGGGACTCGGACGCGCGGACGCTCGGTGACGTACGCCACGAGAGCCCGCCCGGTGACACCGCCGACGGGGATGCGCTCGATCGACCAACTGGTGGGAGAAAGGGGCCGCCCGGTCGCGAGTCCTGTAGTACCACAAAAATCGAGAGAACACCCTATTCGGTGTCCCGAAAGACAATCCGAATTCGCGGATCGACGTTATTCGTCTTCCAGGCTACCAGCGTCGAACTCGCCGTCGAGGTACTGCTCGCCGAGGTCGGTGATCGAGTACGTGCCGCCGCCGACGTTCTCCAGCAGGCCGTGGTCGTCGAGTTCGCGACAGCGCATCCCGACGTGGTTCGCCGAGTAGTCGAGGTCGTCGCCGATCTCCGCGAGGCGGTCGCGGATGGCCGACGGCGGGAAGTTACCGTACTCGCGGACGAATTCGAGGACTCGCTCGTCGGTCTGGGTCAGCCAGCTCGCGTGTTTTCGCATGTTCGTTCCCCTATTCGCTGGCCAGACACATATATTTATCCGTCTTAACAACGACGAGGTTGTTCTACTGAGCGAGGATGTTGTCGTTCCTAGCGACCAGATGTGTCTTCCGAGTGGGAACGTTGGCTTGCACCGGTTTCGGCGTTTCGTCGCACCGATTCGGCGTCGCGCCGCTCCGCCGTGGCCGCCCAAATACGGTCGTCTACACCGAAGTCGTCGCCGCGAAAAATCGCTGCCGGGAGACTCTCCCAGTAGAGAAACCGTCCGCTCCGGGTTCGGATCGCACCGGTTCAGGAGTCGTCGTCCACCTCGATAAGTTGCAACGCCTGTCGGACGTGGAAGTCCTTGTCGGACGTTTCCTCGGCCTCCAGTGCTTGCCGGAGATGTTCCACGACGTCGTCTTCCATGTCTTCGACCATCGTTAGCGAGACTCCTCGCGGTGTTGGTCGATGCAATGCTTCACTGACTGCTCCGAACCGTCTGCGGCGTCGGTCGGAACGGCGGTCGCTCGGTCGGTAGTTACGAGTGGAGACGCGCGTTCTGCGGTCGAGTATCGTATCGAGTGGCGCTGGTCGGCCATGTCCTCCTCCAGCCGTGACCCACGACGAAGACGACCTTAAGTGTATTTTCACCGAAAGTACAGGCTCGAAACGGAATCGCCCGACAGGTCCCTATTCGACGGGTTCGCGCCAGTGGACCGTGACGTTGTTCACCGCGAAGCTGTCGTCGGTGGCGTCGTCGCGGACGACCCGTAACGTGTTCGTGCCCTCCTGCAACTCCGCGTCCGTGATGGCGTCCTCCCAGTACTGCCAGCCCTCCGCGGGTGGAATGTCGAACCCGCTCGGCGACTCGCCGTTGATCTTCAGTTCGTGCCCGTACCGCTGGGCGCGGAACGCCTGCAGGCCGAGGTAGGCGTCGGTCGGCCGGTCGGTCGGAACCTCGAACTCGAACTCCGGCGTGGCGTCGCCGACGAAGTCGGCCCACGGCACGTCCAGCCCCTCCGGGTCGGGGCCGAGGTGACAGCTCAGGTTCAAGGCGTGATAGACCGGAAAGCGAACCAAGACAGCTAGGTACTGCTTGAGGCGATGAGAAATCGCACCGCAACCGCACCGCGCCCCGTCCCTCCCGCGTCTTGCTGAGCAATGCGAAGCAAGGCTCGTCGGAACTCGTCTCCGACGGCGTACTCGCACACGAAGTGCTCGCGGCGCGTCCCGTGGTTGGTGGGGTCGAGCGCATCCGGTAGTCAGTCTGGGATGGCGATTCCCGCGGCCCGCGCCAACTCGCTCAGAGCCGAACGTAGGCGTAACCCGCGTCCTGAAGCCGGGTGAGTTCCCCGACGCCGGAGGAGACAACCTCGACGCCGTCCAGCAGGTCGGACTTCGAGACCGAAGGGTGGCTGGCCGCGTTGCTACAGGCCTTGAGTGCGACGTCTTCGGCGAGCAGGTCCCGGAGGTCGTCGGCCTCCTCCGAATCGGCGTGGAGGTGGGCGATGGTCTCCCCGTCGTCGAGGACGACTGCGACCCTGTCCAACTCGACCGTCTCGTCGTCCAGCAGGTTCTCGACTTTGGCGACGACGACCGGCACCTCCTCGGGGGTCGAAACGTGGAAGACGGTTTTCATACGGGACAGGTCCGGTGGGATTCCGAAAGAGGTTGCGATGGTCGGGGGAAGCCACGAGGTTCACGGGTCGAACCATGGAAGACTTTCATCGACGCACAGCGCGCAACACATCCGAACATTTGTATGCATTGCATGCAATGTATACAATATGGGAACCCTTTCGGCCCGAATCCCGGACGACTTGGAAGAGGAACTGGAGGAGTATATCACCGACGAGAACCTCGATAGGAGTACTGCCGTTCGGAAACTTCTAACGGAGAGCCTCGGTGACTGGCGGAAAGAGAAAGCGCTTGAAATGCTGGAAGCAGGTGAAACCACGCTTTCGGGTGCAGCCGCAATTGCAGAAATGAACGTGTGGGACTTCGCTGCGCTGGCCAAGGACCGAAACGTGACGTGGGTCTCCGACGACCATCTCGAATCCGATCTCGAAGATCTATGACATTGGTGTTCGACGCTACGCCTCTCAACTACCTCGGGAAAATCGACCGACTCGACGTAGTGGCGGACCTCGACCGAAATCTGGTCGTTCCGGGACGAGTTTACAAAGAAGTAGTCGGAGAGGGAATGAAACACGACTACGCCGATGCGAAGCGAATCAACGCACTAGGCCGAGACGGCACTATCAAGCAACAGGCGTTCGAGAAGAACGACCAGTTCGAACAGCTCGTGCAGAGTACCCCCCTTAGTCCAGCCGACGTGGCAGTGATACTACTCGCCGACGAACTTGAGGGGACTGCCGTGTTGGACGAAGACTACGGTCGGACTGTCGCGGAGACGGAGGGCGTCGAAACCCGGGGAACCGCATACCTCGTTCTCTCACGGGTAAAAGACGGTGAAATGGAACCCGAGGATGCCCGCGAGATCATCGACGGAATGCTGGATGCTGGGTGGTATTGTTCGACGGACCTCTATTCTAAAATCCTCCGGAAGCTGGAAGAGTTCGCGCCCGAATGAGAAACCCGTAAACCGTCCGGACGCCACGTTCCGAACATGACCATCCTCGAAGACGCCCGCCGAGTCGCCGAGAACGGGCCCGTCTGCAACGCCTGTCTGGGCCGGTGTTTCGCCGACCGGAGCTTCGGGCTGACGAACGACGAGCGCGGCCGCTCCCTCCGAGTCGCGGTGGCGATGGAGGACGACGAGCCGTACGAGGACGAAGACGCCCGGTGCTGGGTCTGCGAAGGCGAGAGCCACCGGTTCGACGAGTACGCCGAGACGGTCGCGGCGTCCCTCGACGGCTGGGAGTTCGACACCTATCAGGTCGGGACGCGCACGCCGCCCCTGCTCGAAGAGAACGAGGCGCTCCTCCGGGAGTCAGCGGACCTGCCCGAGGACGCGGGCGAGTCGTTCAAGTCGGAGTTCAACCGCGAGGTCGGCAAGCGCGTCGGCCGACTGACGGGCGCAGAGGTGGACTTCGAGCGACCGGACGTGCTGGCCCTGCTGAACGTCGATCCCGACCGCGAGGAGCTGTCCGAGCACGCGGTCGAGGTCCAGATCAACTCGGCGTTCGTCTACGGACGGTACCGGAAGCTCGAACGCGACGTCCCGCAGACCGAGTGGCCCTGTCGAGAGTGTGGCGGTTCGGGCAAGCAACTCGCCGAGGGCGGCGGCGAGGAGCCCTGCGACTACTGCGAGGGGACCGGCTACATGTATCCCGAGAGCGTCGAGCAGTTGACGACGCCGCCGGTCCTCGACGCGATGGACGGCGACGAGGCGCTGTTCCACGGCGCGGGCCGCGAGGACGTGGACGCCCTGATGCTCGGGACCGGCCGTCCCTTCGTCATCGAGGTCAAGCGACCCCGCAGGCGGAACGTGGACGTCGAGGCCCTCGAAGACGAGATCAACGAGTTCGCCGAGGGGAAGGTCGAGGTGACCGACCTCGCGCCCGCGACCCACGAGATGGTCGAGCGCGTGAAGGAACTCGACGCGAGCAAGACCTACCGGATGGACGTCGAGTTCGACGCGGACGTGACCGACGAGGCCCTGCAGGAGGCCGTCGCGGAACTCCGAGGAGCCATCGTCGAGCAGGACACGCCCCAGCGCGTCGATCACCGCCGGGCGAGTAAGACCCGGACCCGGACCGTCTACGACGCCGAGGGGACCCTCGAAGACCCGCGCCACGCCGAGTTGGAGGTCCACGGCGAGGGCGGCCTCTACGTCAAGGAACTCGTCTCCAGCGACGAGGGCCGGACCACCCCCAGCCTCGCCGGCCTCCTCGGCGTCGGCGCGGAGGTCACGGCGCTGGACGTGGTTGCCGTCGAAGGCGAGGACGAGGGGTTCGCCGACCCCGAGTACCTGAAGGAGTCGGCGTGAGGCGAGTCCGGACTACGACGATTCTTCGCGGCTGAATCACCGCAACTCGTAGGTAGCAGGCCCGCGTATCACCGAACGATGGGGGGTTCGGGCGACGCGACCGAAGGGGAGCACTCAGAAGAGAGGCATTCCGAGGGAGAGCACTCCGAAGGGAGCGACGAGTCACGCCCGAACGAGCACGACCCGTCCCGCGAGAACCTCGGCGAGGAGCTATCGACCGACCCCTCGGACATGGTGGGCCTGCTGGGTCACCTCTACCGCGGCCAGATGGACCGCGTGACCCAGTGGCGGGGTCGGCTCGACCAGACCACCTACTGGGCGGTCACCATCATGGCCGCCATCCTGACGTGGGCGTTCTCCAGCCGGAACAACCCCCACTACCTCATCCTCATCGGCATGGCGACGCTCGTCGTCTTCCTGTTCGTCGAGACGCGTCGCTACCGGGCCTACGACGTCTGGCGCGAGCGCATCCGCCTGCTGGAACAGGACCTGTTCGCCCAGATGCTCGACCCCGACGAGGAGATGTCCCACCGCGAGTGGCGCAAGCGCATCGGCGACGACCTCCGGAATCCGGCGGTGAAGGTGTCGCTGTTCAGGGCGTTCGCGCGGCGGCTGGCTCGGGTGTACTACCCGTTCTTGCTCGTCCTGCTGGCGGCGTGGCTGGTTCGAATCACGGCCTTCGAACCGCAGGAGTCGTGGCAGACGACCGCGTCGATGCCGGGCATCTCCGGGACGGTGGTCGTCGGCGTCGTGGCCACCACCTACCTCTTGCTGACCGCGATTCTGGCGTACTACCTGCTCTGGGAGCCCAGCGGGGAGTTTCACGAGCGCGAGCAGTCCGACCCGTGGGAGGAGTAACGCGGGGCGTGGGGTCGAGCGAAGCGTCGAGAGAACGACGCCGAAGTACCAGATTGCGGCCGGAAGTACCTATTGAAGTCGGTGGCGTGGTCACGTCGGGGGATTCCAAATGGCAACGGAAGCAGACCAGATAGAGAGCCTTCGAGACCTGTTCGAGTACGAACTCGAACAGATGTACTACGTCGAGAACCAACTGGTGGACGCGCTCGGCACGATGGCCAGCGAGGTCACCAACGACAAGATGCGGATGGGGTTCGAGGACCATCAGGAGGAGACCGAGCGCCACGTCGAGCGACTCGAACGGGTGTTCGACGCCATCGGGGCGGAGCCGCGGATGCGCGAGACCCAGACGTTCGAGGGGATGATGGCCGACAAGGAGGAGTTCGAGGCTCACGTCGGCGACGACGACCTGCGAAATATCCACCACCTCAGCGCCGGGATGAAGAACGAGCACGTCGAGATCACCGGCTATCAGAGCCTCCTCACCCTCGCCAACAAGCTCGACCTCGGCGACGAGGTGACCGACCCGCTGGAGGAGAACCTCGACAGCGAGGAGTCCACCCTGAAGGAACTGAAGGCGATGTCCGAGGGGTCGGAGCTCAAGAGCGTGCTGGATAGACTCCTATAGGCACGTTTAGGAACGTATATCGAATATCCAAAAGACAAATTCGTTTCTTTCGCAATCGTAATCCGAGTTCCGGCCTCAGTCGTCGGCGGGCGTTCCGGGGCGGAACTCGCGGCTGATGGCCTTCCACTTGCCGGTCGAGAACCGGTAGTAGTTGATGGCCGCCGGGACGAACGCCTCGGCGGTGAACGACAGGTACAGCCCCACGAGATCGAGCGACGTGGTTGCGCCGAGGTACGCCAGCGGGATGGCGAACCCGAACATCCCGATGGCCTGACTGTAGAACGGCCACCGAGTGTCGCCGCTGGCGTCCAGCGGTCCGGCGGCCGCGCTCTTGACGCCCTGGGCGATCACCGCGACGCAGGCCGCGTAGACCAGCGCGATGGCAACCGGAATCGAGGGGTCGTTGGCGTCGCCGACGAACAGGTGGACGATGGGTTCGGCGAACACGGCGACGATGATCGCGGCGACGACGTAGGTGGCGACCGAGAAGACCACGATGTCCCGGGCGAACGACTCGGCCTTCGCCTCCTCGTGCTGGCCGAGGTGCTGGCCGACGAGGCTGCTCGACGCCAGTCCGAAGCCCCAGCCGGGCGTGTTCATCAATCCGAGGATGCGCCGACTGATGACGTAGGCCGCGACTACGCTCGGGCCGAACAGGCCGACGATGGCCAGCGTCGGGAACTTGGCGACCGTCCAGACGCCGTTGCGACCGACCACGGGGAGACCGATGCGCACCACGTCGGTGATGGTCTCGCGGTCGAGGTAGGTTCCGAAGGGATTCACCTGCACCGGAAGGTCGCCGACGACGGGGAGCCGACCGGCGACGAGCCCGCCCGCGAACGTCGCGGTCACGAGGACGTTCGCCAGCACGGTCCCGAGCGCGGCCCCGGCGACGCCCATCCCCAGCCCGAAGATGAGCACGCCGCTCAGCACGATGTTCGAGAGCGCGCCGCCGCCCCGGACCAGCATCGGCGTCCACGCGTCGTCGGCACCGATGTATATCCGGCTCCCGACGAGGTTGAGGCCCGCGAAGGGGACGCCGAGGGCGATGATCTTGAGGTAGGACGCACCGAGTCCGATGGTCCGGGCGTCGTCGGTCATGACCGAGACGAGTTCCGCGGGGACGAGCCAGAAGACGGCCGCGACGGGCAGCGAGATGGCGACCACGACCGCGACGCTGGCCCGGACCGCCTGCCCCAACTCGTCGAACGCCTCCGCGCCGAAGCGCTGGGAGACGAGGGCGATGGTCCCGGCCGCGATGCCGCCGCCGAGCGTGAACGCCAACCCCCAGTAGGGACTGGCGAAGCCGACGCCGGCGATGGCGACCGGACCGACCGCCAGTCCGACCATCGCCACGTCCACGGCGTTCTTCGACATGCGGGCCAGCCCGGTGACGATGCGGGGCCACGCGAGGTCGGTGGTCCGGCGGACGTGCTCGGGGGAGACGAGACCTGCGCGAGCCAACGTCTGACCGATGGCGAGGATGAGCAGGCGGATCGGGTTCGGGAAACGTACCACTACGGTTGACCTATTTCGAATCGAAACCAAAATAGTTTCTATACGGGCAGAGAGTCACGGCGGGTGCGCTCGGTGAGACGTCCTCCACGACGCTCGGTGACACCTTCAAACCCGGCGCGCGCTGGCGTCTGCGTGAGCGGACGCGAACGCAGGCTCGTGGGAGCGAAGTTCCCACGGCGCGACCTCGTGTCGCGGAGGTACGAGGCCCTCTCGGGGCGGTTGCGGTGCGGTCTTCCCTCGGTTTCGGGAGTAGCTAGCCACGCGACTCGTCTGGCTGTTCTCGTAGTAGTTACTCCACCAGAAGATGGATTCTTCTACTCCCAATTTGCCTTATCCGTCTCGTCCACCGCGAAGCGTCTCGAAGATGGCGTCCGCCCGCTTCTCGCCCACTCCGTCCACCGCGAGCAGGTCGTCCCGAGTCGCCGCCAACAGGGCCTCGACCGAGGGGAACGCCTCGTAGAGGGCGTCGGCGGTCGTCGGACCGATTCCCTCGATGCAGCCGTAGATTCGCTTGGTCGTCGGGGTTGCGTACCCGGTCACGGTGCCGCCCGGTAGGGGTCGAGAGCCCGGTTCCTCGGTGTGCTTGCGGAGCAGTCGTATCGCTACGTCCACCAAGCGCTCGCGGTCCGAGCAGGGGATGACCGGCGTGTCGTGGCGGGCGGCGTAGGAGGCCATGGTGCCGTGGACCGCTTCGGCGTTCAGGCCGGGTCTGCGCGCGCCCACCTCCGAGAGGTCGCCCTCCAGCAGGACGTAGGCGTGGTCGAAGGCGTCGGCCATCTTCACGACCTGCTCGCGGAGGTCGGTCCCGGTCGTCCCCAGCGCGGAACTCGCGTAGTCGGAGACGGTCTTGCGCTCGATTCCGACGGTGCCCCCGACGCGATCTCCGCCGTCACCCTCGACCGAGACGGCGTCGTCTACCGAAGCGTCGCCGTCCACGATGGCGATGTCGGCCGCGGGGAGCCGACGCACCTCGACGCGGTCCACGTCGGGGTGGGCCTCGACCGCCCGGCGGACGCCCTCGGGTTCCCTGTCGTCCACGGCGACCGTGAGCGTCATCGGGCCAAAATAGGGCAGCGACGCGTATCAGCGTCTCGGCTCCGGTACGGACCTATGTGAGCAATTTTTACGTCGGGGTCCTGTCCGGTCCCGTATGGACGAGTCCGACCTCCGGGACCGACTCGAACGGATCGAGCGACGACAGCATCTCGTTCTCGTCGTGCTCGTCGGCATCGCCTACGTGATCGGATTCTGGACTGCGGGGGTCCTCTACGCCGCGTTCGGTCTCGTCGCGTTCGTGCTGGTCGCCGTCCGCCGGAGACGCAGCCGAAACGCCGCAGGACAGTAGCTGGACTGGTCGATCCGGTTCGTGCCCGGATTCGAAACGGAAGCCATTACAGCCCCGATAAGCCGGGAGTTAATCCATCTGACCACCACTTTCCGTTCTCAAATCCATATTCAGATATTTTCTATCGCCCGACGCACACCGCAAGAGCCAACTTGTCTCGGGGAAATTTCGATGGCGTGTTCGGGATAGACGAAGCGGGCAAGGGGCCGGTGCTCGGGTCGATGTTCGCTGCCGCGGTGCGAGTGGCGGACGCCCGACTCCTCCCCGCGGGCATCGACGACTCGAAGCGACTCGCGCCCGAGCAGCGTCAGTCCATCGCGGCCGAGTTGCGCGACGACGACCGGGTGGCGGTCGCCGTGGCCGAGATTCCCGTCGCGCGCATCGACGACCCGGAGACCGACATGAACACCCTCACCGTGACGGCTCACGCCGAGGCGGCCGCGGGAGTCGTCGGCGACCCCGCCGTCGCCGGCGACGGGGCGGGAGCCCACGGGGCCGACGAGGAACACGCGGTCGTCGGCGCGGCGAGCATCGTCGCCAAGGTCGCCCGCGACGCTCACGTCGCCGACCTCGCCGACCAGTACGCCGAGACCTACGGTGAGCCGTTCGGCGACCTCGGCTCGGGCTACCCGAGCGACCCCAACACCCGCGAATTTTTAGAAACCTTCGTGGCCGAGCACGGTCGTCTCCCCGACTGCGCGCGCCGGAGCTGGTCCACCTGCGAGGACGTGCTCGCGGAACACCAGCAGTCGGGGCTGGCGGACTTCTAACCGCTTCTTTCGCTGTCTCAACTGTCGAGTCTTCTGCCGAACGGCGTCACTCCTTAGCCGGTCCGAACGGGGGCAGGTCCCACGTCCAGAGGAGCCGCCAGACCGCCAGTGCGAGGAGGACGACGCCGAATGCGCCGATTCCGAAGTTCTCGGGAGCCGACAGTCCGTTGATGACGAGCGCCACGCCCCAGATGGCGGCGAACGTGGCCAACAGCGTCCAGAACAGTCGCTCGCCGAGGAGCTCGAGTTCCGCGCGGACGGCCCGCCGAACGACGCGCTCTAACTGCTCGTCGGAGATGTCGGATGACATGGAGCCGAATTGTCGGACCGCGAACAAGAAGCTTCGCATCGAGTCACCGTACGACGCCGTGAGCGACCAACGGAAGCGAACAGAGAAAGGAACGGAGGCCGCTTTAGCGGCCGAAGGGACGTGCGTTGGGATTTTCATCGAAGTTTTGCAAGCGAGTGCCGCGACGCGGCGCTCGCACAGCAGAAGTTCGTGTTACTTGTCGGTCAGGAGGCTCCGCAGGATGTCACCGTAGGCGGGCCGGGTCACCAGCACCCCGACGAGCACGCCGAGGATAGTGATGATGGCGAACCCTTGGAGGTCACCCAGCGAGAGCACCGCCAGCGGACTCATCGCGACGATGGTCGTCGCGGCGGCCGCGCCGATGACCCAGAACGCCTTGCGGAAGCGGCTCTGGAACACCCGCGAGGAGTGGACCTCGCCCTCGGACATCACCTCGTCGGCGATGATGATGAGGTCGTCCACACCGGTCCCGATGACCGCGATGAACCCGGCGATGTGCGACAGGTCGAGCGGGAGGCTGATTGCGGCCGCGAACCCGAGCAGGATGACCACCTCGGACATGGCCGTCACCAGCATCGGGGCGGCGACCTTCGGGTCACCGTACCGGAGGAACACCGCTCCGGCGACTGCGACCACCGCGACGATGCCCGTGATGAGCGAGTAGAGCTTGAACTCCTCGGCGAGGCTGGGCGCGAGGTAGTAGGTGGTCCCGGCTTCCATGTTCAGCGAGGCCGGGAGCGACCCCGCGTTCAGGTGGATCTGGAGTTCGCGGGCCTGCGACATGTTCGTCGTGGTCATGACGAAGTTGTTGACGGACTCGTCGTTGGCGTAGGCGTTCCTGAGCGACTGGGCGAGGGAGTCGCCCATGTTGGCCGAGTAGACGACCTCGCCGTCCACGACGGTGTTCAGGCAGTGTCCGGGGTCGTCCGGATTCTGCTGATACCGACAGTTGTAGATCCCCTCACGGGTGAAGCCGCGCTCGTTCATCACCCGCGTGTACTTCTCGGCCACATCGTCCTTGAGAGTCAGCGGAACGTGTGGGCCTATCTCGGGGTCGTTCTGCGGGGTGCCGATGTTCCGGAAGTCGCCCTGCTCCATCAACAGTTCGCGGCCGTACTCGGTCCCGTTGGCGCTCCCGTTCTCTGTCGGGTAGACCGCCACGACCTGCACCTGCCCGCGCTGGGTCACGAGCTCCCGGACCTCGCTCTGGTTGGCGTTGGGCATCTCGATGACGACGAAGTTCTCGCCGTTCGCGGTCTCGACCTCCTGGACGCGACCCCCAGAGAGACCCGCCTGCGATATCTTGTCACGGAGGATCTCCACGATGTCCGTGCGCGTCTCGGGAGTGACGCCTTCGCGGATGCCCTCGTAGTCGTACCCCGACTGCTGGAGCGCCGACTCGAACTCGCCGGTCGTGACGTTTTCGCTGAACACCTCGACGGCCGTCTGCTGGCGGTCGTTCTCCTGCGTGGGGAACCGGACCTCGACGTCCGCAGGGTCGGCATCGGAGAGGTTACTCGCGACGCGCTCCCGGACGGTCTCCGCGGTTTGCCCCTGCGGAACGTCCACGTTCTCCGCGGTCAATCCGTTCACCGGCGCGCGGATGCGCGTCCCGCCGGAGAGTTCGAGTCCGTACTGGAGGTTGGTCGGCCCGTCGCTCTCTTCGACGAGCGAACTGTTGTTGGCCGGAGCAGCGTCGCTACCGCCGCTCTGCGGGGCGAACAGCGCGAACACGCTGACCAGCACGAAGATCGAGAGCAGGATGACCCGCCAGTTTTCTCGGATATTCATCGTGCCACCCCCTCGAACTTCCACCAGCGAAGCAAGCTGAGGTTGAGCATATAGGTGTTCATCAGGTCGGTCGCCAGTCCGAGCACGAGCACGATACCGATGGAGGTCAGCAACTCGATGCCGAACAGCGACGCCACCAGCGCCATCACCGCCATCGCAGACAGCGAGGTCACGGTCATCGTCACGCCGGTCTGCATCGCGCGGTAAGTGCTCTCGTAGAAGTTACCCGACCGGCGGATGATGTGGTTGTTGAGCAGGATGTCGGAGTCCACCGAGTACCCGATGAGCATCAACAGCGCCGCGACCGTCCCCAGCGAGAGCTTGATGTCGAGTAGATTCATCAGCGCGAGGGGAATCATGATGTCGCTGAACGCCGAGATGACGACCGCGATAGAGGGGACGAACGTTCGGAACATCAGGAAGACGAGCACGCTCATCCCGACGAACGCGAGGCCGAGCCCGATCAGAGCGAGACGCTGGGTCGATTGGCCGAAGCTCGCGGAGGTCCCCTGAACGGACTGCACCACGTCGGCCTGCGACTGGCCCGCTACCGGTTGTAAGTTGTTCCGGGCCTGTTGGCTGATCTGGCGTTCCTCGTCGGGGTCGGATGGCGGGAACGTCACGATGTACGTGTTCTCCGAGGATCGAACGGGATTGATCGACACGACCTCCTCGTCGAACGCGTCGGAGAACTCGGACGGGGGCGTGGCGGTCTGAATGCGCAACTCGGTCCCTCCAGTGAAATCGGTTCCCATGCGTACCGGATCGCCTGTGGCGACGTACCACCCGGAGATAACCAGCAGTGCGGCGGCGAGGAGTATCAGGGGAACCGCCGCCAACTGCCGGTTGGTGTACTGGGTGTAGTCCACCTCCGGCACATCGAAGGCTACCATATGGGTGAGGAATGTGGGGCGGCCGTGGATAAGTGTTCTTATACACTGCTACTTCGGTGGAAAGGAAACCTGCGACAACAGATAAACCGCTCTGGCTCCTACCCACCGGTATGGGAACCGAAACCGACCGCGAGGCTGACCTGCGCGACCGCGACGCAAATCTCGAACCCGCCGACCGGGTCGTGATCTCCTATCCCGAAGACCTGAGCGACTGGGGTCGCTGGCAGGTCGAGCGGAGCCCGTTCGAGGCCTACCTCCGGAGGACCAAGACCGACAGGGTCCGACAGGGCGACGCATGGGAGGAGTTCGTCGGCGTCGGCTGCTGTGGCAGCACCCTTGACGTTCCGCTCCGCGTCGAAGAAATCGAGGGCGGTGAGACCTTCGGCCCAGACACCGGAATCGAGTGGGAGGTCCGAGAGGCCTGCGGGATTCAGGGCGGCTGGCAGGTCCAGAGTCAGGGCGGGCCGAATCAGGTGTAAATCCCGAATCGACGGAGGCAACCCGTCGAGCTTCTTCGCGGTCGAAAGGGATAGCATCAGCTCCGAAGTACGTCCCTTACTGGAAAACAGGACGCTGAGATGGTCCAGTGGGTTAGCTGGTTCCCTCCTCGATCATTTCGAAGTACTCCTCGGCCTCGAAGACCTCGTAGTTCTCGAAGTGGTGGGTGCCCTCGCGCTCGAACGCGAGGCGAATCGTCTCGGCGGTCTCTCCGTCGGGGACTTCCATGATTCCGAACCCGTCGTACTCCCCCATGCTACCGTAATAGACGCCCATGTTTTCGGCACCCATCGCCCGGAACTGTTCGGTGACCTCTTGGTACACGTCCGGTATCCGCTCGATTCCTTCCTTGCCCTCTTGCGTGTGCTTGAACAACGTTACGTAGGTTGGCATCGTCGTGCTCCCCTTCTACCCCTACGCGGGACCGTCACGTACCATTACCCCGTGAGAATCTACCCACGGTGTGAACGAGGACGTGCTACGACCGGGAACACGGTGTGAACGAGGACGCAGTGTACTCCTGCGGTTTCAGGGCATGTACCGCACGCTGACGACGCCATCCTCCGAGCGCACCTCGACCCGGGAGACGCCGAGTCGGGCCGCCCGCGAGAGGGTGCCCTCGTCGTCCAGCACGTCCTCGACCGCGGACTCGGTGTCCTCCGGTGGGACGGTCAGGACGTGTATCTCGCCGGTTCCGGCGCGCTCTTCGCGGGCGATTTCGCCGACCTCCTGTTCGGCCGCGAGTTCTCGCTCTTGAACGGTCGGGGGTTCCTCGCTGCGCTCGGTCGTGAGCTGGCGGCGTTCCTCGACCTCCACGACCGACCACGTCAGGTTCATCGGGGGTTCGGGCGCGACCGTCGCCTCCACGGCGTCGGCCTCCTCCACGCCGGGGTTCGAGGAAAGCGTGTGGACCTGCCCGTCGTGGACGTCCTTCAGCACGGCCGAATCGCCCTCGGCGTGGGTGATGAGGAACGTGCTGGTCTTCTCGCTGGGCTCGGGGGCGGACATGGTCCGCAGTACGTGGCCGGGGGTTTTCCCGATTGCGCTCCCGGCCCGTCGCGCCGCGAGTCATCTACTCCGCGACACGTGGGTTGGTACCGTCCGACGGGGCGAACCGGTGGACCAGCGCGACGAAGACGGCCGCGAGCAGCGGCGGCGCGACGGCGTAGATCGCCGGGAGCGAGTAGAGGAACTCCACGACGGGTGCGATGGCGTCGGGCGGCGTCCCGCGCTGGTCCGGCGGCGCGGAGACCAGCAGTGCGACGTACAGCGACAGCACGAACAGGTAGCCAGAGACGCCGAGCAGGTAGTCCG
>PXSM01000015.1 GCA_003023465.1 Halobacteriales archaeon SW_6_65_15
CGCCGAGAGGTCCGGCCCCAGAGCGATGTTGGAGGTGTCGTGGGTGTGGTCGAAGTCGGCGTACTCGCGGTCGGTGCCGAGGGTCTCCTCGGCGATGGTGAGCAGGTCCTCGACCTCGCCGGGGTCGGCCATCTCGCGGGTCGCCTCGTAGAACTCGCGGGGGTACTCCCGCACGATGTCCACGTTGTGGGCCTCGTCGTCGATCTCCGAGGGGTCGATGCGCGAGGACATGACCAAGGGTGCGTCCATCCGGCCACCCCGTTGGTCGGGGAGGAACTCCTTGCTGAAGTTGAGCAGGCCGTCCATGAGGAGCATGACGCAATCTTCGTCACCGTCGCACTGGCCGGTGAAGAGGTCGTTTGCGATGAGCGTGTGGGTGTCCTCGACAGTCAGTGAGTAGGTTTGATCGACATCGGAGGCGACAATCTCGACAGACTCCACCTCGTCTAACCAGAGTTCTCCACCGTCTCCGAAGATACGCTGGGACCGAATCGAAGTAGAACCAAGGGTCTCCTCTAACGTTTCCGCCTTCCTTTCGAGGTCGAATCCGATTTCGTCGGCGAAGAGGGCGGCGTTCTCCGAGGTTATTTTGAGAACCCAAGATTCGAACTTGGGCGTGGGTTCTTCGTCGTAGAATTCTGCAATGGCCCCCGTCGAAGGGCGACGAGTTTCTGTATAGACTTTACTGGCGATTCCAAACCGCTTTAGCAGGCCTACGAGGTCGTTCTTTAATTCGTCGCTAACAGTGTAGGCCCGAATATCAGCTCGGTCACTCGATACACTTCCATCTCCGCTGAAGTAAGACCGAAGGAACTCTTTGACGATAGGCTTGGGCGAGTTTATGATGTAGTCCGGAACTCGCTTATCTTCTGCAGAGCTACCGGCGTCAAGGACTTCGTCGAAGAGTAAAGCAACGAGACGGCTAGAAGTCGTGACTTTCCACTCGTTCTCTTCGTACGGCGTCACCGAGAGTTCGTCTTGGAGGGTTTCGATGATGTGCTTTCGTGGTTCCTCGTCTGGCGTACAAATCGTCGTTTGATAGAACTCACCGTCCTCAGACCGTGCGAAGCCTTCAGCGGTGTAGTAGCCGAGAACTTTCGTCAGATCTTGTCCGATAGTTAGAGTTCGGCTTACCGATGCAGTATCACGGCGAACGCCAAGTTTGATGTCTTGTGGGAGTTCTTTGAGTGTTTTCTCAGTCCCAAGCAACTCGACAAATACTGACGTTGGGACGCTGTCCCTATTGACCCAGTTATAAACAGACGAATCGCTCTTGTCGAGTTCCTCTGCGACTGGCTTGAGATATCCTCTGCTTTCAGTGGCAGAATCAAACGTGTCCTTTATTCTCTCCTCACCGAGTCCTCTGACCATCAACTCCTCGTTCGGGATAGAGTCGAGGTAGAGGAACTCTTCGAGAAGATCGATAGATGTGTAGTCTCCCTCAAACGCAACTTTCTTCGGAGAGGGAATCTCGTCACCAGTATTCAGATTGCGTGCTTCAACCTCCTCGATACCGTCTGGTGTCCACCGACGCATCGAGTGGTCCGGAGTAACCGTAATCTCCCGACCGCTTCGCGTCTCTATCTCCACGAGATGGTCCGGTGCAGGATGCTTCGAAACTGACTCCACCGGCTTCTGAACGACTTCGCCATCCTCGTCAACTGACGGAACCCAAACGTCCCCATCCAACTCCTCGACTAATGCACCGAAGTCGTCCTCTCGTGGACTGTCTAGTCGCTCCTCGACCAACGTCCGAATCTCGTCGTAGTGCCACTCGCCGGACTCGTTCTCGTACCACACCTTCGTTTCGGGGTGGAAGCAATTCCGGCGCTTTGATGCGTGGAAGTACGGATGTGCGTATCCCACGGCCGCCGAGGTGAACCCGACGATGCGGCCCACGACCGCGGCGGAGGTGTGGGGTGCCATCCCGAAGACGAGTTCGCCGACGAGGTCGTCGCGCTCGTTCAACTCGTAGAACGGCTCCAGTCCGTAGTACTGCTCCAGCAGGTCGTCCACGAAGTCGGCAGTCTGGAGGAGGTGTTCCGCGGCACCGTCAGAGAGCACGATGTCCTGAACCTTGAGTTCGACCAGTTGGTCGTCGTGGCGGAGCGAGTCCCCGTGAACGTCCTCCTCGTAGCCCAGCGACCGGAAGTGGTCGGCGGTCACGTCGAGTTCTGAGGGGCGGACGCTGGTCACGGGCAGGTCGGTCATGTCGTACCGGACCGTCCCGTCCTTGAAGGCCGAGACGTCGTGTTTCGCCCGGAGGACGCCTTTCTCGATGGGTTCGGGCGTCTTGTAGGACGACGACAGCCCCTTGACGCCTTTGAGCGTGTCGAAGGCGTTCTCGCGCTCGCCGACGGACTGGAGCGCCGACCGGAACTCCTCGTTCACGTCGATGACTCGGGACTCGACGGGCGTGGCCTCGATTTCGCAGCGGTCGCAAATCGCCCGGCCCGACTCGTCGAGTTCGACCACCGAGTCGCACGAGGGGCACTCGAAGTGCGCGAAGGTGTTACCGCCGCACTCCGGGCACTTGCACTTGAAGGTGTGTTCGCCGCAGTCCTCGCACTCCCGGCGGCCGACCTGCGCTTCGACCAGTCCGGGCGTACTCTCCATGTCGTCGGCGTGCTTGGCGGCCGCGGCCACGTCGCGCTGGCTTCCGCCGGCCTCGCCGATGGGGAAGAGGGTGTGGACCGCGGGCGAGAGTTCGCGCTCCTCGGACTTCTCGGGACGACCCATCCGGTTGCCGATGCGGGTCGGCGCGCGCTCGCGGACCGCGAAGGGTGCGACCTCGTTGACGGCTGTCACCGCGTTGTCGCCCGGTTCGTTCTCGCCCCACTGGCGAGCCTCCGGCGAGAGGTCGTCCCACGTCTTTTCGAGGGGCGCGGAGTCGTCGTCGCGGTTCGCAGTCTCGCCGTCGCGCTCCGCCACCCCCAGCGAGCGCGCGAGGGGCCGCCAGTCGGGGATTCGAATCACGTCGTCGTCCTGCTCGTGGGGGACGAGAATGCATTCGAGTGCAGTGCGAACGTCCTCCTCGGTGAATTCTATTCGTAACTCGTCAGCTTCACCGTCTCCGCCGACGACTTCACCTGCCGCGACCGTCTCGGCCAGCGCCTCGAACTGCTCGACCGTCAGGTCGTGCCAGAGGTAGGTGTACTTCGGGTGGAGCGGAGCGTCGTACTCGGTCGCCCACGTCAGGGCTTCCACGGGCGAAGGGTCTTCGAGGTCCACGCTGGGCGAGTCGCGCATCGCCTGCACGTCGGCCCCCGACTCCTCGAAGTCCTGTACCCACCACTCGACGGTGTAGGAGGCGGGCGCGAGGGGATGGTTGTTCTCGACGAACTCGCCGTAGTTGACCAGATACTCCCCGAGGTCGAGAATCTTCTCGACGCCGTTCCGGAGTTCGAGCGCCTCGTCGGGGTCGTCGATGCGGCGCACGTCCCCGTTGGCGAGCCGGACGGTCGGGCCCTCGATGGAGTCCACCGGGACCACGCCCGCCGCCTTGCCGGGGCGCTCGGTCTTGATCTGGGTCCCGGTCGCGAGGAAGTCGTCCACGAGGTGCATCGTCGCGGGGTGGACGCCCGCCGTGGCGAACCCGTGGTTTCTCGCCCGGCCGTAGCGCAGGCGGAAGCCCCCCGACTCGCTCGGGTGACCGAAGACTGGGCGTCCGGCGATGAGGTCGCGGAGGAACTTCTGGGCGGGTTCGACGCGAGGCGGGCCGTCGGCTTCGGCGGCTCCGTCCCCGTCGTCCTCCGCGTCGCCTTCGACGCCGTCGCCGTCTTCGGCTTCCTCGGCGTCGGTCGCTTCGTCGTCTGCGTCGCTCTCGTCGCCCTCGTCCTTGCCGATGGTGCCGTCGATGAGGTCCTGCAGCCACGGCCAGTCTACCTCGTCCAGATTCCGGGTGTAACGTTGTATCTTGGGTGCCTTGAGCGCGATTCCCTCTGCGAGGACGAGACACATGCCGCCCCGGGGATTGTTGGTATCGACGCGTTCGAGGTCCCGGAATCCGGAGACCTCCTCGTCGCCGGTCGATTCCCCGTCGAGCATGATAGGGATGTTCTTCGCGATGAATTTCGTTTCCTTGTCCTTGGGCGAGTACTGGAGACCGGTCTCCTTGTCGTACAGGGTGATCTCCTCGGCGTAGCGCTCGATCTCGTCGTTGCGAGCCTCGTACTCGGACATGCCGACGAGCGCGCGGGTGTAGTCGGCGACCAGCACCGAGAGCGCCTGCGCGGTACCCCCGGCCGAACGGATCGGTCCGGCGTAGTAGACGTTGACGAACTCGCTGCCGTCGTCGTTTTCGAGCACTTCCACCTTGTCGATGCCCTCGATGGGCGCGGCGACCACGCCCTCGGTAAGCAGGGCGACCGCAGTTCGGACCGCGCCCTCGACCTTCCCGGCCTTGGTCTCGTAGTCGCCGACCCGTCCCTCGGCGAAGTCTTCGGCGAGTTCGAGGGCGGCCTCCTCGCGGCTCATCTCGCCCTCCAACTCGCGGACGCGCTCGGCCACGCCGTCGATGCCGAGGATGTTCTCCACCCGGTCGGCCATGTCTTTGGCGACCGGTATCTCGACCTCCGGTTTGGGGTCGCCGCTGTCCGCGCGGGCCTCGCGGGCGACCTCGAACGCGTCGTCCAGGTCGGCTTCCAGCGCCTCGAAGTATCGTTCGTCCTTCTCCCGCATGTTATAGCCAGAGGTCGAGGTCGGTGGGTTCGTGGTGCTCGCGCTCCAGTTCGTCCTCGAAGGTCCGCACGTACAGTTCCCCGGCGAACACGGTGGCGGAGTCGAGGTGACCCGCGAGGGTCTGACCGCTCTTGCGCGAGAGGACGGCGTGGGTGTGGGCGAATCGCTCGCCGCCGTCGGACTCGCCCGACGAGCCATCCGACCGCTGGTCGGAGACGTCCAGCCACGAGATGTTGCCGACGCACGCGGCGACCTCCAGCGGTTCGTCGAACTCGACCTCTCGATACTCCAGTTCGGTCTGATCGTAGTACCAGACGGTCGCGTCCTTGACTGCGCCCATGGCGACGAACCACGCCGCGTCGATTTCCTCGTCGTCCGCCAGCGACTCGATCTCGCCGCGCCAGTCTGCGTCGTGGGCGAGTCGCGCCACGAACTCGCGGTCCCCTGAGACCTCCCGATAGTTCATAGTCGTGGCAACGAACACCGGCGGGAAAAGGTTTAGTATTGGCTCGTTACCCGCGAGCGTCGAGCAGTACTCGAAAAAGCTGGAGGGTCGATTCGGGGTCGCTACTGCCAGTCCTGAAGGGATACGCTCCCGGATACGGGGACCGAAAGCCACGCGTCGTCGGTGGTCGTGTCGGCGATGATGAGTCGCTCCGTGCGACCATCATCGTCCAGCGAGGCCATGACCTCGCGCTGTGCGACCGAGTCCGACTGAGTAGCCGTGTTCGGGACCATATGTGACAATTGGTATCACAGATTATAAACGCACCGAAAGGACAGGCCGGCGACGGAAACCGGAGCGTTCAAATACTGTAAATAGTTACCACGGAGCATTTCCGACAGTTCGATTTCACTACGTGGGCCCGAACAGTGGCGGCGAGCACCGCTGTTCGTCGCGGGAGCCGTAAAAGTGGAAAAAGATTCGTTCAAACCATCTACAGGCGGGGCGTTTCGAGCGTTAAGCTACACTTTACGCAAGTAATAAGCGGTAAGTTTATCCGGACCCATTTACAATGAGCGCTTGGATGACAGATACTGACAATCTGAGCCGTCGTCGCTTCCTTCAGGCGACCGGCGGCGCGGCATCGGCCGTAGCCCTCGCTGGCTGTACCGGTACCGACGACAACGACAGCGAAGGTGAGAACGAGAACCAGGAACAGACTGGCGGCGAACTCAACCTGATCAACTCTACGGTCACCACGCTGGACCCCATCAAGTCCACGGACACCGCGGGTGGCCGGGTCATTCAGAACGTCTTCGACGCTCTGATGAACTACCCGAACGGGGAGGTCGAAGTCGAGAACCTCCTGCTGGATGACTGGGAAGTCTCCGACGACGGGACGAGTTACACCCTCCACCTCAAGGAAGGCGTCCAGTACCACGGCGACCACGGCGAGGTCACCGCGCAGGACGTCGTCTACTCGTGGCGGCGACTCGCGGAGTCGAAGAACTCCCGACGCCACTACTTCATCCTCGACTTCGTGGGCGTCACGCACGAGACCACCACGATCACGTACGAGAACGAGGAGGGCGAAGAGGAAGAGGCGACCGCCGCAGTGCCCGACACGCTCGGCCTCGAGGCCACGGACGACCACACGGTGGAGATGATTCCCGAGGGCCTCGTCGGCGACATCGAGGGTTACGACGGCGAGATGGACCACTCGGAGTTCGCCACGGAGAACCCCGTCGGTGCGGGTCCCTTCGAGTTCGACACGTGGGAGTCGGACAATCAGGTTCGGATCACCCGATTCGACGACTACCACGGTGAGACGGCGAACGTCGACGCCGTTCACTGGAACATCATCTCCGACCAGGACGCCAAGTACACGTACGGCATCCAGAACCAGAACGCCGACATGGTGGTCAACACGGAGATTCCGACCTCCCACTACGACCCCGAGAAGGTCAGCGTCGAGGAGACCGACGACCTCGGCCGGGACGTCGGTACCTACGGACCGACCGCCAGCGACGCGACGATGAACTACACCGCGTTCGCGACCATCAACGCCTTCTACATGGGCTTCAACACGGACGTGATCGACAAGCCCGTCCGGCAGGCCGTCGCGTACGCCATGAACCAGAAGGAGGCCATCGACGAGGTGTTCAAGGGTCGCGGTCGGAAGTCCTACCACTTCACCCCGCCGCCCCTACGGCTACGACGAGACCAACCTCGACAAGGCCCAAGAGGTCCTCGAAGAGGCTGGCTACGACTCCAGCAACCCGGCCTCGTTCACCTTCACGGTGTACGAGTCCTCCGACGAGTGGGCGGACCTCGGCAAGCTCCTGCGCGACAAGCTCCAGAGCGTCAACGTCGAGATGGAGATCGAGCGCGCGCCGTTCTCGACCCTGCTCCAGCGCGGTCGCAACGGTGAACTCGAGGCGTACTCGCTCGGGTGGGTCATGGACTGGCCCGCACCGGACAACTTCCTCCAGCTGCTCAACCCGCCCCAGACCGACACCTCGAAGTCCGGTCCGGTCTCGTACATCAACTGGTCGGGCACCGACGCCGCCGAGCAGGCGACGCAGGCGTGGGAGAAGGTCCAGAACAACTCCGGACCGACCGACGAGGAGAAGCAGGCCCGCGAGGAAGCCTACGTCCAGATCGAGGAGGCCAACTGGGAGGACGTCGGCTTCCTGCCGACCTACCACCGCAAGGAAGAGCGGTTCAAGTACGAGTGGGTCGACTGCCCGCGCTTCGGCGGTGGCAGCACCAGTCGTCAGAAGTACAACTCGGTCTCGCTCAGCGAAGAGTAACGACGCGACCGACGATTTCCTTTTTATCGCGTACGACGCCGATAGCGTAGCCGTCTTGCGATGTCGGGGGGCGATCATGTCCGAGTATCGACTGGTGTAGCCACGATGCCCGAAAACCCCGACGCGAAGCGAGAGCGTACTTCTCTCGCCCGAACGCGCCGGTGCGGGAAAGCGCAAGACATAATGAGTGGACACCCGAAATCACCACTCATGTGCGCGGTCCAGTTCAGGTACGTACGCGTCGGAAGGGGTAGCCCCAGTCACGGTGGTGGTTCGCCGTGAGTAGGTGGCGATACTTCGCCAAGCGGGTGTTGCTGTCGGTTCCGGTATTGGTGTTCGGCGCTTCGATCACGTTCGTCGTGATTCGCGCCGGACCACTCGACCCGGTGTCGGCGATTCTGGGTCCACAGGGTGATCCACAAGCATACAACACTATCAAGCGACAACTCGGACTCAACCAGCCGCTCTGGCAGCAGTACGTAGATTACATGGTGAATCTGTTCACCCTGAATCTGGGCCAGTCGTGGGTGCAACAGCCCGACACCAGCGTCTATTCGCTGGTGCTCACCTACGCCCCGCGAACGATCTGGCTGGGGTTCTGGTCGGTGCTCATCGCACTCTTCATCGGGATTCCGCTGGGTTTCTACGCCGGATTGAACCCGAACACGCTCAGCGACTACACGGCGTCGTTCGGCGGCATCGTCTGGCGCGCCATGCCGAACTTCTGGCTGGCGGTCATCCTGATGAGCGTCCTGTCCCAGTCCGAGAAGTTCTTCTTCGGCTTCGACTGGCAGAGCTGGGCCTACGCGACGAACGTTACGGGGCCGCCGCCGCTCGACAACCTCACGTCGTTCGACGGATTCATGCGAGCCCTGAAGAAGATCGCACCGGCCGCGCTCGTCCTCGGTTCGGCGTCGATGGGCAACGAGATGCGTATCGGCCGGACGGCCGTTCTGGAGACCGTCAACTCCAACTTCATCGAGACGGCGAAGGCGAAGGGCGTCCCGCCCCGGTCGCTGGTCTGGAAGCACATCTTCCGGAACGCGCTCATCCCGCTGGTGCCGATTATCACGGGCGAGGCGTTCATCCTCATCGGCGGCTCGGTGCTGGTCGAGACGGTGTTCGACATCAGCGGCATCGGCTACCTGTTCTTCCAGGCGGTGAAGAACGGGGACATGCCGCTGGTCGGGTCGCTGATGTTCATCTTCATCCTGCTCGTCGTCCTGATCAACATCGTACAGGACTTCCTGTACACGATAATCGACCCGCGAGTCGGCTACGAAGGAGGTGCCTGAGATGAGTATCGATCCAGACAGCGAGGAACTCTCGCTACGAGAGCGCGTCAGTGAGAATCCCGGCCCGGCGATGAAGTGGTTCGCCGGGGCGCTGCTGCTGTTCGCGCTGGAAGCCGGAGCAGTGGTCAACTTCGTGACGGGGCTGTTCGGGCCGGGCGTCGAACTGCCGACCCTGCTCAGCCGCGACGTCATCTCTAACCTCGGGTATCAGAACCCCGACACCGGAGTCTGGCAGGGGACCTTCATGGGGCTGTCGCCCGCCTACGCGTGGGCGCTCCGCGTCCTGCTCATCTACACCTACGCCGCCGTGTGTGCGTGGTGGCTCTGGCGCGGCTATCTCGTCTTCCGGGAGCACTACCGGTACGCCGACTGGACGCCCCGCGACGACATGATAGACCGCCTCCGGGGCCACCGCTGGGGCCAGTTCGGCGCGGTCATCGTGTTCGCGTTCGTCGTGATGGCGCTGTTCGCCCCGGCGCTCGGTCCGACGACGGTCGAGCGAACCATCTCGAACCCGTACTCCTACCACGTCGAGTTCTACAACGAGAGTGGCCAACTCGACAACGTCACGGTCGGGCAGGCCAACCTCGGAGCGCGCTCGCAGGGGACGCCCGACCAGAACGTCGGGCCGATGGAGTACGACGAGTTCGGCCGGTTCCACCCGTTCGGAACGATGCCGACCGGGAAGGACATGTTCACGTTCATGGCCGCGGGGGCGAGGATATCGCTGTTCATCGGCCTCGTGTCCATCGGCGTGAGCGGCCTCATCGCGGTGGCGTTCGCGCTGTTGACCGCCTACTACAAGGGGCTCATCGACCTCGCGGTCGTCATCGCAGGTGACTCGATAATGTCGCTCCCGAGACTGCTGTTCGTGATGTTGCTCACCGTCGTTCTGGGGAACCACTGGATAGGCGAGATATACAGCGGGGGCTTCCTGCTCGCGCTCATCTTCGCGGCCACGGGATGGCCGTTCCTGTGGCGGGCGGTGCGCGGTCCCGCGATGCAGGTCGCCGAGCAGGAGTGGATCGACGCCGCCAAGAGCTTCGGCCAGCGACCGAGCGTGACGATGCGAAAGCACATGGCGCCGTACATCCTCGGCTACCTGCTCGTGTACGCCTCGATGAGCCTCGGCGGCATCATCATCGCCGTCGCGCACATCTCGTTCATCCCCGGCGTGATGATCGTGCTGGTCGTGACCGCGTTCAACGCGCTCGGTGACGGCATCCGCGACGCCATCGACCCGCAGAGCGAGACGGGTGAAGGCGAAGGTGCCGAAGTCGCCGCGGCCGGAGGAGGTGGTGCCTGATGGCACAGCAAGAATCCGCCCGCGTGCGAGCCGAGGAGGAACCGCTCCTCTCCGTGGAGAACCTCCAAACCGCGTTCTTCACCGACAAGGAGACCATCCGAGCCGTCGACGGCGTGAGCTTCGACATCCGGCGGGGCGAGACCGTCGGCATCGTCGGCGAGTCCGGCTCCGGCAAGAGCGTCACCGCCCGGTCCATCATGGGACTGGTCGATTCGCCCGGCCGGGTGCTGGACGGGAGCAGCATCAGGTTCGACGGCGAGGAACTCACCGACAAGACCGAAGAGCAGTACCGCGGCATCCGGGGCGGCGAGATAGCGATGGTGTTCCAGGACCCGCTGACCTCGCTCAACCCCGTCTACACCGTGGGCAACCAGATCAAGGAGGCGCTCCGCCTCCATCAGGGTCTGCGCGGCGCGGCGGCCACCGAGGAGGCCATCGAACTCCTCGAAGCCGTGGGCATCCCGGACGCCTCTCGGCGGGTCACGGAGTACCCCCACGAGTTCTCGGGCGGGATGCGTCAGCGCGCGGTTATCGCGATGGCGCTGGCCTGCGACCCCGAACTGCTCATCTGCGACGAGCCGACCACCGCGCTCGACGTGACGATTCAGGCCCAGATCCTCGAACTCCTCGACGAGTTGCAGGAGGAGCGGGGCCTCGCCATCATGTTCATCACCCACGACATGGGCGTGATCGCGGAGGTCTCCGACCGCGTGAACGTGATGTACGCGGGCGAGATCGTCGAGAGCGCGCCGGTCGAGGAGCTGTTCGAGAACCCGCGCCACCCCTACACGCAGGGGCTGTTGCGGTCGATTCCGGGCAACCAGCCCGGTTCCGAGCGGCTCGAGACCATCGAGGGCGACGTGCCGACGCCGAACGAGCCCGCGACCTACTGTCGGTTCGAGCCCCGGTGTCCGAAGGCGTTCGAGGAGTGTACTCGCGTCCATCCGGCGTCGGTGGAGGTCAACACCGGCGTGGACGCCGAGGACCACTCGGCCGCGTGCCTCCTCTATCCCGAGGACGTCTCGCAGGCGGAGGCGGTCGAGTTGCACGAGCAGCGCAATAGCGAGCGAGAGGTGAGCGAACGATGAGCGAACAAGTCCAACAGGAGTCGGTCAGCGTCGCCACGGGCGAGACCCTCGTAGAGGTCAACGAGCTGAAGACGTACTACGACGAGGGTGCCATTCTCGACTCGAACCCGGTGAAGGCGGTCGATGGCGTCAATTTCGAGATCAAGCGGGGCGAGACCCTCGGCCTCGTCGGCGAATCGGGCTGTGGCAAGACCACGCTCGGCCGGACGCTCATCCAGTTGGAGAGCGCCACGTCGGGAGAGGTGCTGTTCGACGGCACCGACGTGACCGAACTCTCGGGTGCGGAGCTGAAGAACTGGCGACGCAACAGCCAGATGGTGTTCCAGGACCCCGAGTCCAGCCTCAACGACCGGATGACGGTCGGCGAGATCATCCGCGAACCCTTGGACGTTCACGACTGGAACGACCCCAAGGAGCGCCGCGCCCGCGTGCGGGAACTCCTCGACGTGGTGGGACTCCAGCCGGAGCACTACTACCGGTATCCCCACCAGTTCTCGGGCGGCCAGCGCCAGCGCATCGGCATCGCCCGCGCACTGGCGCTGGAGCCCGAGTTCGTCGTGCTGGACGAGCCGGTGTCCGCCCTCGACGTGTCGGTGCAGGCCCAGATTCTGAACCTCCTGGAGGACCTCCAAGACGAGTTCGGGCTGACCTACCTGTTCATCGCCCACGACCTCTCGGTCGTCCGGCACATCTGCGACCGGGTGGCCGTGATGTATCTGGGCAACGTCATGGAACTCGGGGCGACCGAGGAGATATTCCAGGACCCGAAGAACCCCTACACCCACTCGCTGCTGTCGGCGATTCCGGAACCCGACCCCACGTCCGACAAGGAGCGCATCACCCTGCGCGGGACGCCGCCGAGTCCGCGGGACCCGCCGAAGGGGTGTCCGTTCACGACCCGGTGCCCGATGAAGATTCGGCCAGAGAAGTACCAGAACGTGGACCCCGACCTGTGGGTCGCCATCGAGGTGTTCCGCGAGGTGCTCCGCGAGCGGTCGCGCGCCGAGAAGACGCTGACCGAGCAGGCCAAGGAACTGCTCGGAATGGAGACCCGGTTCTCCGACATCGGCGAGATCCGCAGGGAACTGTTCGGCGACCTCGACGTCCCGCGCGAGGTGGAAGCTCACCTCGACAGGGCGGCCGAACACGTCAAGAACAACGAGGACGCGGAGGCCCGCAAGGTGCTTCGCGACGAGTTCGGTAGCATCTGCGACGCCGAGAACCCCGCCAATCACGTCGTCAGCGACAGTGGACGAATCAGCCACTGTCACCGCCACCTGCCGGAGTACACCGAGCCCGACGAGTTCACGCCCTACACCGAACGCTGATGTCGTCGCCACCCTCGTCGTCCGGACCGTCGAGGCGGGACCCGTCGCCGCGAACGTCGTCGCTGTCGCCCGTCTCGCGGCGCGCCCGGCAGGTCGTCGACGCCCTCGTGTACGCCAACGCGGTCGCCGCGGCGGTGTTCGCCGTCGGCCTCGCCATCGGCCTCCTCGCGGGCGGCGGGTTGGTGACCGCGAAGTACGTGATGTTCTTCGTCGGCCTCCTCACGTTCGGCTTTGCGACGTT
>PXSM01000016.1:0-12113 GCA_003023465.1 Halobacteriales archaeon SW_6_65_15
CGCGACCCGGAGGTCGAGACCCGGGAGATGCACAACCGGAAGCGATACTGGGTGGGCGGGCCCGCACCCGGCGGTGAGGGCGGTTCAGTGGATTCGGACGAGTCGGGCGAATCAGGCGACTCGGGCGGCATGGTCGAGATAGTGGACCCGGTCGAGAACCCGCAGTTCTGCGCGAACTGCCATCGCGTGCGCGTCACGCACGAGGGATACCTGAAGGGGTGTCTGAACCGCAACGACGACCTCCGGTCGATGGGCGACATGACGAAAGACGAGATTCGCGAGACGTTCCGCGAGACCGTGGCGAACCGGGTGCCCTACTACGGCGAGTACATGGTTCGCGGCGACGACGGCGAGTGGGAGATCAACGACGAGTACATCGGGAACGTCGAGGTATGAAAACACGACTGTCGGAAATAATTCTGCATCTTTAGAGTATCTAAAGTTGTGTTGGTGTTGGAGTAGACGCGGACCAACGACTCGTCGGTGACGTTAGCTACTGCTTGAGCCTAGGGAAGACCGCGACCGCGGGCCTCATACCTCCCCAACCTCCTGCGCTTCTCACTTCGTTGCGATGCTCGTCCCTCGCACGAAGAGGGCTCGGCATACAGCCTCGCCAGCGCGCTCCGAAGTGGAGAGCCGAACAGTACCGATTATTCCGAAGGCCGACCGATTCGCGTTGGCCCGCACACTTAACCGCCAATCCGCCGACACCCGACCTATGAGCGAACGCGAACTGGTCGAGCAGTTAGGCGATCTGGAGGTGGGCGACCGAGTCCGCGTCACCCTCTCGGACGGGACGACGTTCGGAGGGCAGGCGAATCCAATCGATTACGTGCCCGAGGAGTCCCTGCGGGTCGAAGTCCGACCCGAAGACGACCCGGAGCGATACGAGATTCGCTCGAAGTACGAGGACGGATGGAGCGAGGTCCGAGCGCGCGGTGCCAACATGGCGGGCGAGGCGACCGAGTGGGAGGACCTCGGGACGGTGGAAGACGTCGAGCGACGGGAGAACGACGAGGAGTAAATCGGACGCGGCGACAGGTGAGAATAACTCCCAAAATCGAGGGACATCGAGCCTGCAGAACGGATCGTTTCGTTGCGTTTATATACTGCCAACTGGAACAGTCAACTGCACACCTGTAGGGGCACCGGGTCCCGAGTCCGGAAGGGCGACAGTGAATGCAAGCGTGTCGAGGTAGCCTAGTCTGGCCCACGGCGCAGGGTTGCTAACTCTGTGGCGTCAAGCCTCGAGGGTTCGAATCCCTCCCTCGACGCTTTCAGTAATCCAACCATGAGTACGGAAGAACAACAGGAGGAAGACGAGGACCTCCGATATTTCGTCCGCATCGGGCAAACAGACCTCGATGGGACGAAGTCCGTCGAACGATCCCTGACCGAACTGAACGGGATCGGTCGCCGAGCGGCGCGAATCATCGCCGAGAAGACCGGCGTAGATCGCACGGCGACGTTCGGCCGACTCGACGACGACGAAATCGACACCGTCGTCGAGGCCGTCGAGAACTTCGCGGACGAGGTCCCTGAATGGCTCGCTAACCACCGCAACGACTACTTCTCCGGTGAGACCACCCACGAGACGGGCAACGACCTCGACATGACCCGTCGGCAGGACATCAACCGGATGAAGATGATCGACTCGTACAAAGGCGTCCGCCACAAGCGCGGCCAGAAGGTGCGCGGCCAGCGCACCCGCTCGACGGGCCGCACCGAGGGTACCATCGGCGTCAACGTCGAGGAGATCAAAGAAGAACAGGCCGCAGAAGCCGAGGAGGGCGGTGAAGAATAATGGCGCTCGGTAGCAACACCAAGTTCTACGAGACGCCGAACCACCCCTTCCAGGGCGAACGCATCTCCGAGGAGCACAGCCTCCTCGACCGCTACGGCCTCCAGAACAAGGAGGAGCTCTGGCGGGCACAGAGCGAACTTCGCGGCTACCGTCGCGAGGCCCGAAACGTCCTCGCCCAACAAGCGCAGGGCGAGACCGACGCCACGGAAGGCGGGGAGTTCGTCTCCCACCTCCAGCGCATCGGCGTCCTCGACGAGGGCGACGAACTCGACGACGTGCTGCTGCTGGACGTGACCGACGTGCTGGAGCGTCGCCTCCAGACGGTCGCCTACCGCAAGGGTCTGGGCAACACGCCCCAGCAGGCCCGACAGTTCGTCGTCCACGGACACGTCACCGTGGACGGGCGACGCGTGCAGGCTCCGTCGGCCAAGGTCGAAGTCGCCGAAGAGGACACCGTCCAGTTCGACGAGAACAGTCCCCTCGCGGACGAACTGCACCCCGAACGAGCGGAGGGTAACGAATGAGCGCAAACGACGACGACAAGTGGGGCATCGCCCACGTGCACGCATCGTTCAACAACACCATCATCACGGTCACCGACCTGACGGGTGCGGAGACCATCGCCAAGTCCAGCGGTGGGACGGTCGTCAAGCAGAACCGCGACGAGTCCTCGCCGTACGCCGCCATGCAGATGGCCGAGACGGTCGCCGAGGAGGTCAAGGCGGCGGGCATCGACGGCGTCCACGTCCGCGTTCGCGGCCCCGGCGGGAACCTGCAGCAGAACCCCGGTCCGGGCGCGCAGGCGACCATCCGGGCGCTCGCTCGCGCCGGACTGGAGATCGGTCGCATCGAGGACGTGACCCCCATCCCGCACGACGGCACCCGCGCCCCCAAGGGCAAGAGTGGATTCTAACCCATGACAGACGACTACGAGGTCGAGTTCATCGAACGCGGGGACCGGGAGGCCCGGTTCCTCGTCCGGGGCGCGACCCCGGCGTTCGCCAACGGCATCCGGCGAGCCATCATCGCCGACGTCCCGACCCTCTCCATCGACACGGTGCGGATGGTGGAGAACTCGTCGGTGATGTTCGACGAACAGCTCGCGCTCCGGCTCGGGCTCGTCCCGCTGACGACGCCGCTGGGCGAGTTCGAGGAGGGCGACATCGTCACCCTCAGCCTCGACGTGTCGGGGCCGGGGACCGCCTATTCGGGCGACCTCGTGAGTTCCGATGGGATGGTCCAGCCAGCAGACGACAACGTCCCCATCATCGACCTCAAGGACGACCAGCGTCTCGAGTTCGAGGCCGACGCCGTCCTGTCGTCAGGGAAGGACCACGCCAAGCATCAGGGCGGCGTGGCCGTCGGCTACCGACACCTCCAGCGCGTGGAGGTCGTCGGCGACCGCGACGAGTACGACGAGGCGGAGACCAACCTCCTCCGCGGCGTCATCGAGGAGGACGGCGAGTTGATTCCCACCGACGAGTTCGACCACGACCTCACGAACCGCTACCCCGGCAAGGAGATCGAGGTCCACGACGTGCCGAACGCGTTCGTGTTCCACGTCGAGACCGACGGCTCGCTGTCCATCGACGAACTCGTGACGGAGGCGGCCGCCTCGATCAGTGACCGCGCGGACGAACTCGAACAGGCCGTACAGCTTTAGAACCATGCAGGGCACTTCAGATCACGTTTCGGTCCCGACGTTCGCACCTTCCCGGAAGCGACGCAATCGCAACCCGGAGACGCGAACTTGCAGTCAGACCGAAAGTGGTTTGAAGGGCCACCGGCTACACACTGTTGCCCGCGACGGGCTGCACGTGTGTTCTCCGTGCAGGGATAGCCAAGTCAGGCCAACGGCGCAGCGTTCAGGGCGCTGTCTCGTAGGAGTCCGCAGGTTCAAATCCTGCTCCCTGCACTGCAACTCTTGTATCCAGGAGGAAGTACTATGAGCAAGACGAATCCGAGGCTCACCAGTCTCGTCGCTGACCTGAAGTCGGAGGCCCGCGATTCGGGCGCCGACGTGTGGAGTACTGTCGCGGACCGCCTCGAGAAACCTCGTAGCACGCACGCGGAGGTCAACCTCGGCCGCATCGAACGATACGCCGAGGAGGACGAACTCGTGATCGTGCCCGGCAAGGTTCTCGGGAGCGGTGTCCTTCAGAAGACGGTTTCCGTCGCCGCAGTGGACTTCTCGTCCACCGCGGAGACCAAGATTCAGCAGGCGGACGGTGAGGCTCTCGACCTCGAACAGGCAATCGAACAGAACCCCGACGGCTCGAACGTACGGGTGATCCGATGAGTCTCGCAGAATTCGACGCAGACGTCGTCGTAGACGCCCGCGACTGCATCCTCGGTCGCGTGGCGAGTCAGGTCGCAGAGCGCGCCCTCGACGGCGAGCGCGTCGCGGTGGTCAACGCCGAGGACGCGATCATCACCGGGGACGAAGAAGACGTGATGGAGACCTACCAGAAGCGCGCCGATCTGGGGTCGGACAGCGGTCCGTACTACCCCAAGCGACCCGACATGATCTTCAAGCGCGCCATCCGCGGGATGCTCCCCTACAAGGAGACCCGCGGCCGCGAGGCGTTCGAGAACGTCCGGGTCTACATCGGCAACCCCTACGACGAGGACAGCGCGGGCGCAAGCCCGCGAGGCGAAGACGGCGAAGCCGTCGAAGCGAAGGTTCTCGAGGGGACGTCGCTGGATCGACTCTCGAACATCCGCTTCGTCCAGTTGGGCGAAATCAGCGAAAACCTTGGTGCTAACGTCACATGGTAACCAACACGAGCGGCAAGAAGAAGACAGCCATCGCCCGCGCCACGGTCACGGACGGCGAGGGCCGCGTGCGAATCAACTCCCAGCCAGTCGAGCTGGTCGAACCCGAGATGGCTCGCCTGAAGATGCTGGAGCCGTTCCGCATCGCGGGCGACGACGCCCGCGACGACGTGGACGTGGAGATTTCCGTCGAAGGCGGCGGCATCAGCGGACAGGCAGACGCGGTCCGCACCGCCATCGCCCGCGGACTCGTCCAGTACACCAACGACGCCGAACTGCGCGACGCGTTCATCGAGTTCGACCGGTCGTTGCTGGTCAACGACGCTCGGCGCTCCGAGCCCAAGAAGTGGGGCGGACCCGGCGCTCGGGCCCGCTACCAGAAGTCCTACCGGTGATTCACATGTCAGGCCACCCCAGTTCCACGACGGAGGCACGATAATCCATGATGGTACCAGTTCGCTGTTTCACGTGCGGCAAGGTCGTCGGGGAGTACTGGGAGGAGTTCAAGGCGCGCTCGGAGACCAAGGAGGGCGACGAGGACCCCGAAGCGGTCCTCGACGAACTCGGCGTCGAGCGCCAGTGCTGTCGCCGGATGCTCGTCTCGCACAAGGACCTCGTGGACATCGTGGCACCCTACCAGTGATGGCTCAACAACGCTACTCCCGATACGAGAAGGCTCGCATCATCGGGGCGCGAGCCCTGCAGGTGTCCTACGGCGCGCCCGTGCTGACCGACACCGACCAGACCGAGCCGATTCTCATCGCGGCCGACGAGTACGACGCCGGCGTCCTGCCGTTCACGGTCCGGCGAGGTGACGAATAAGATGACGCTCGTCAGCGAGGTTCGGCTCCGTCAGGTGCTCGACTCCCGCGGCAATCGGACGGTCGAGGCCGACGTGGTCACCGAGAGCGGTGGCTTCGGTCGCGCGGCCGCGCCGAGCGGCGCCTCGACTGGCGAGTACGAGGCCATCGAACTCGACCCGAGCGAGGCCATCGCCAGCGCCCGCGAGCACGCCGTCCCGCGACTGGAGGGCAAGGTCTACGTCGGCGACCAGCGCGACGTCGACCGCACCTTGCGAGCGGCCGACGCCACCGACGACTTCTCGGAGATCGGCGCGAACAGCGCGGTCGCCATCAGCATGGCCGCCGCGAAGGCCGCCGCGGACGTGACGGGCGCGCCCCTCTACCAGCACCTCGGCGGTGCCTTCAGGGGCGAGGCGTTCCCGACGCCGCTGGGCAATGTGGTCGGCGGCGGCGAGCACGCCGCGGACGCGACCGCGATCCAGGAGTTCCTGTCCGCGCCCGTCGGCGCACCCAGCGTGCAGGACGCGGTGTTCGCCAACGCGGCGGTCCACCAGGAGGTCCACGACCTGCTGGAGGAGCGCGGGATCGCCGCGGGCAAGGGCGACGAGGGCGCGTGGGCACCCTCCATCGACGACGAGGAGGCGTTCGAGATCGTCGCGGAGGCGACCGACGCCGTCGCCGACGAGGTCGGCTTCGAGATCAGGTTCGGCCTCGACGTGGCCGCCGCCGAGATGTACGACGCCGACGACGAGGAGTACGTCTACCGCGACACGACGCGCGACACCGACGAGCAGATCGAGTACGTCGCCGACCTCGTCGAGGAGTACGACCTCGCGTACGTCGAAGACCCGCTGGACGAAGACGACTACGAGGGCTTCGCCGAGTTGACCGACCGAGGGACGCTGATCTGCGGCGACGACCTGTTCGTCACCAACGTCGAGCGACTGGAGGCCGGCATCGAGCAAGGTGCGGCGAACGCCATCTTAGTCAAGCCCAACCAGATCGGCACCCTCTCGGACGCCGTGGACGCGGTGGAGCTCGCGGTCGAGAACGGCTACAAGCCGGTCATCTCCCACCGGAGCGGAGAGACCGAGGACACCACCATCGCACACCTCGCCGTGGCGACGGGCGCGCCCTACATCAAGACGGGCGCGGTCGGCGGCGAGCGAACCGCCAAGCTGAACGAACTCATTCGCATCGAGCAGAACGTTTCCAGATTATGAGCGAGAACGACCCAGAACAGGTAGACGAAGAGGAAGGCCTCGACGCCGCGGAGTCGGAGATCGACCCCGAACCCGCCGAGGGCGCGGGCGGTGTGGAACCGTCCGAGGAGCCCGACGAGGACGTGGCGGCGCAGGCCGACGACAGTGAACAGACCGAGGCCGACGAGGCCGGCGAGGCGGAGGACGCAGGTCCGAACCTCGACGAGGACGTGATGGAGAACCAGGAGGAAGCCGACCTCCTCATCCCCGTCGACGAGTACCTCGGCGCTGGCGTCCACATCGGGACTCAGCAGAAGACCCAGGACATGGAGCGGTTCATCCACCGCGTCCGCACGGACGGGCTGTACGTCCTCGACGTGTCCATGACCGACGAGCGCATCCGGACCGCGGCGGACTTCCTCGCCAACTACAGTCCCGAGCAGATTCTCGTCACCTCCTCGCGCCAGTACGGCCGCTTCCCGGCAGAGAAGTTCGCCGAGGCGGTCGGCGCGCGCGCCCGGACCGGCCGGTTCATCCCCGGCACGCTCACGAACCCGAAGTACGAGGGCTACATCGAGCCGGACATCCTAGTGGTGACCGACCCCATCGGCGACGCTCAGGCCGTCAAGGAGGCCATCACGGTCGGCATCCCGGTCATCGCGATGTGCGACTCCAACAACAACACCAGCAACGTGGACCTCGTGGTCCCGACGAACAACAAGGGTCGCAAGGCCCTGTCGGTCGTCTACTGGCTGCTGGCCAACGAGACGCTCGACCGCCGCGGTGCCGAGCCGACCTACGGCCTCGACGACTTCGAGAGCGACATCTGAGTCGGTTTTTGGAATTTCGTTTTGCAGCGTTTTCTGACTTCGTCCGGTAGCAGAATCTCCGTTGTAAAACTCGTGGACCTGTCCAGAAACAGCGGACGCGCCGAGGACCACAGACCACCGGACGTACTGAGTGCCACGGACCATGACCGCACCAGTCGCGCACGAAGCGCGACTGGTGCGGAGGAGCCGGGGAACCGGGGCGCGGCCTCGGCGGATGAAGGGCGAGCGAGGTCGCTTTAGCGGCCGAGCGAGGGCTTCTTCGTCATAGGCTTGGGCGTAGCTAGAACCGCCGCCAAGACGACTTTACGAATGTATAAGAATAAAAAATATAGGTTAGAACAGGAATTGCCTATTTCTCGCCCGCGTCGTCCACGCAGTCCTCGATGGGTTCGATGATCTGGTCGGCGACCGAGTAGGGGTCGGTCTCGCGCGTCCGAACCCCTTCGACCAGTTCGTCCATGCCGCCGTGGCGGTCGATCTCGGCTTCGATCAGCGAGCCGACGTCGTCCCGGAGCAGGTTGCGGATCTCCTCGGCGTAGCGCATCCGGGCCTTCCGTTCGAGGAGGCCCGACTCCTCCAAGTACGCGCGGTGCTCGGCGAGGGTCTCGACCAGTTCCTCGACGCCCTCACCGGTCTTCGCGACCGTCTCGACGATCTGGGGTTGCCAGCCGTCATCGTCCTCGTCCTCGCCGTCGCCGGTGGCGTCGGCCCCCTCGAACCCGTCCGCGCCGTGGTGGCCGGTTGCGAGGTTCGCAGTGTGGTCGCTCTGCATGTGGATCATCTCCTGAAGCTCCTGGACCGTCCGGTCCGCGCCGTCGAGGTCGGCCTTGTTGACCACGAACACGTCACCGATTTCGAGGATGCCTGCCTTGAGCATCTGGACGTCGTCGCCGCTGCCCGGCGGGACCAGCACCGCGACCGTGTCGGCCGATTTCACGATGTCGATCTCGTTCTGGCCCGCGCCTACGGTCTCGATGAGGATCTTGTCCTTGCCGAACGCGTCGAGGGCCTTCACGGCGTCGGTGGTCGCGGTCGAGAGCCCGCCCAGCGTTCCGCGGGCCGACATCGACCGGAAGAACACGTCCATGTCGCCGACGTTGCTCGCCATCCGGATGCGGTCGCCCAGCACCGCGCCGCCGGTGAACGGCGAGGAGGGGTCCACCGCGATGACGCCGACCGTTTCGCCCTCCTCGCGGTAGTACTCGGCCATCTTGTCCACGAGCGTCGATTTGCCAGCGCCCGGACTCCCCGTGATACCGACCACCTCGCTACCGCCGGTGTGGCGGTGGAGTTCGGACACGAGGTCGCGGTAGCCCGGCGCGCGGTTCTCGATCTTGGTGATGACCCGCGCCAGCGCGCGGTGCTTGCCCGCGAGTAGCTCCTCGACCAGTTCGGCGTGCTCTGCGTCGGTACTCATCGCTGGGGTGCGTTCTCGCGGACGAACTCGATGGTCTCCTCCATCGGGGTGCCGGGACCGAACACCTCGGCGACGCCCATCTCCTTGAGCTTCTCCTTGTCGTCGTCGGGCACGACCCCGCCGACGAGGACGAGAGTGTCCTCGAACGCGTCGTACTCCTTCAGGCCGTCGATGACCTTCGGGACGAGGGTGTTGTGGGCTCCCGAGAGGATGGAGATGCCGAGGACGTTCACGTCCTCCTGGACCGCCGCCTGCACGATCTCGTCGGGCGCGTTGTGCAGGCCCGAGGAGATGACCTCGAATCCGGCGTCGCGGAACGCCCGCGCGATGACGTGTGCACCCCGGTCGTGCCCGTCGAGTCCGACCTTGGCGACGAGGCATCGAATCGACTGCTGTTCCTGGTCTGCGCTCATACTCCTCGTTTCGATACGTTCGGCTTTGACAGTTACGGAAACCCTGCTGAAAGTTCGTTTTAATTCGTGCAACCGAGTTTGTCTCGCGTCGGCCGTCGATGACTTCTCCGCGCCCGGCGACTTCGAAAGCTGGCACTTCCGGTGCGGTTCAGTCTTGGCCGGGAACGGCGAGTCCGAACGTCCCGACGAGCACGCCGACGAACAAGGCGATCAATCCGAGTTCACCGAACAGCGATGATAGCCCGCCGAACTGGCTCCGGTTGAGTGAAACGAACCCGCCGAAGACCACCAAGAGAAGTCCGAACTGATACGTCTTACTCGTCACGAAAACGCGTAGGTGCGTGACGGAATAAATCTCTTGTCGTCCAAAACGCCTCGCAGGCTCGTCTCACGACTCGATTCGGATCGGACGGTCGGCTACAGTTACCGGCGTTCGTGCTCACGAGATGACGTCCTGCACGTCGGGATGGTCGGTGTAGGCTTCGAGTTCGGGAGATAAGTCGGACGCAGACGTCTCGCTGATCTCGTCGCGCTTCCGTTGCCACCGTTCGTGCCTGCGAACCACGTACACCGGAATCTCCTCGATGCCCAGTATCTTGGCGATGAGGAGCCTGTGATACCCTTCGTTCCAGCGAATCTCGCCCGAGCGACCGACGACTACGAGCGGTTCGAGGTCTTGGATGCGCTCGACCTCTTTCGGGTCGTCGTAGGTCGTCTCGTAGTTCGGCCGGTAGCCGTCCCGTCGCATGCTCTCGTACAACTCGTCGAGGGACGTCAGTCGCTCGTCCCGGAATCGAGTCAGGTCGTCGTATCCCCGAACGTCGTTTCCCTCGCCGAACTGCTCTTTCGCCCACTGGTAATAGTCCGTGTCCTCCCACGCACGTCCCTCTTCGAACCGTTGCCGGAGTCCCTTGGCCGTGGTCGTGTCGCTCAGCGGTTCACAGTTGGTCGGCCGATCCCAGTCCCCGCCTCGGACTCGTCCGAGACCCCATTCGAGCGACGTAGTGGTGTAGTACTCCACGTCCGCCGGGTCCACTCGGACGATAGCCCACGGGTCGGCTGGGGCGGCGTATCGACGCCGATTGGCGACGTGGTTCCACTCCGTGTAGTAGCGGAAGTAGTCGAGGGACACGTCACACGACTTGTTCGAGGACCGATGATAGCGTTTGCGATTCAGCCCATAGGCAGGTCGTTCGTCGACAGACAGCAACACACTTGAGGCGATAGTCCAAACGGTCGGACATGGCCACGACGACGGCGAAGCGACGGGCGAGGGACAACCCGAGAGCCGCGACCGCGATCCTCTCGGTGCTCGGATACGTCCTCGTCCTCGGAACGTTCGCCGGACTGCTGCCCATCTACCCCGAGTTGGGTCGCGAGGCGGTCGATCTCCTGAGCCACGCCATCGCGGTCGTCAACACCGTAGCTCTCGCCGCACTCCTCCTCGGGTGGCGGTGGATTCGGCAGGGGGAAATCCGCAAGCACCGGGCCGCGATGCTCACGGCCTTCGCCATGATTTTGGCCTTCCTCGCGCTCTACCTCGTGAAGGTCGGCGGGGGTGGCGAGAAGGCCATCGCGGCGAGCGGCGCGGTCTACTACACCTACCTCGCGATGCTGGCGATCCACATCGTGCTCTCGGTCGTCGCGGTGCCGGTCGTCCTCTACGCCGTCGTGCTCGGGCTGACCCACACGCCGGGCGAACTCCGGGACACCGCCCACGCCAGAATCGGCCGCTGGGCGGCCGCGTCGTGGGGGCTGAGCCTCGCGCTCGGCATCGTGACCTACCTGATGCTCAACCACGTCTACGGCGTCGAGGAGTACATGGCGGCGCTGGCTCCGCTCGTTTTCGTCCGGCGGTGAACCTCCCCGTCGCTCCGCGGTGAGCTTTCGGGTCCTTCCCTGCCCCTTCCCGTGACTTTACCCGCTCGGCCACGTAGTCACCTACATGGAGATCACACCCTTCGGACTCGAACGCTGGTTCGCCGAGTACGAGCACGAGGCCGACATCATGCTGGCCGAGAGCGGCATCCGGAGCCTCGACGCGAGCCGATTCGACCTCGACCCCGGGAAACTCGGCTACGTCATCCCGACCGACGGCGACCCCGAGTTCCGGGCCGAAGTCGCCGACCGCTACGACCGCGAGGCCGACGAGGTGCTGTTCACCTGCGGGACGCAGGAGGCGAACTTCCTCGCGTTTCTCTCTTTGCTCGACCAAAGCTCCCACGCGGTCGTCGTCACGCCCACGTATCAGGCGCTTCACGCCGTCCCCGAGGCCATCGGCGAGGTGAGCAGGGTGTGGCTCGAACCGCCCGAGTGGGAACTGGACGTGGACGCCGTGGCCGATGCAATTCGTCCCGAGACTTCGGTCGTCGTCCTCAACAACCCGAACAACCCGACCGGGCGGTACCACCCCGAGGAGAAAGTCCGGGCGATCTACGACCTCGCCGCAGACAACGACGCCTACCTGCTCTGCGACGAGGTGTACCGGCTGCTGGCCGACGACCCCCTGCCGCCCGTGGCGAGCATGGGCGAGTACGGCATCAGCACGACGAGTCTGACCAAGGCCTACGGGCTGGCTGGCCTGCGATTCGGATGGCTCGCCGGACCCCGCGAGGTGGTCGAGGCGGCGTGGCAGTGGAAGGACTACACTACCATCTCGCCCTCCATCTTCGGACAGCACGTCGCCCGGCAGGCCCTCGGCGAGAGCGAACAGGAGATTCTGGCAGAGAACCGGGAACTCGCGGCGCACAACCGCGGCCTCGTCCGGGAGTTCGTCGCCGGCCACGACCTCTCGTGGCACGACCCGGTGGGCGTCAACGGCTTCGTGTCGGTGCCGAACGGCTTCGCGGGGAGCAAGGAGTTCTGCCGG
>PXSM01000016.1:12132-14371 GCA_003023465.1 Halobacteriales archaeon SW_6_65_15
GCTACGACGACTACTTCCGCATCGGGTTCGGTCTGCCGACCGACGAACTGGAGGACGGACTCTTCCGGGTGGCCGACTGCGTCGCGCGCCGCGGGAGCGAGTAATCGCCGCGGTGGGACCGAGGCGAAGTCGCGCGGTTCGACGAGGGTGTCACCACCTACCGTGAAGGTAGTTACCGAGATCGAAGATACGTACTCAGATTCGGTATTAAAATTTCTAGAGCGTTCTCAGGCGTTCGTAAAAGGTCGGACGGTTGGCGTGAAACGACGGGAAACCGGTCGGTCGGGGGTAAAATACGCGAATTCTCGCTAACGCTCTCCCCTTTATATGATGGTGGGGTTCCAAGGAATGGATAGGTGACCCCCGATGTCGAACGCGCCCTCCACTCTCGACCCTCGACCTTCGAGCGGTTCAGCCAGCCAGACGATTGCCGACCTGTCCGCCCTCGCCGACTCGGCCGCCGAGGTGTTCCGGAAACCCTGCCAGTTCGCCGGCTTCTGGTCGGCGGTGGCCCTCCCGTTCGTCTACGTGCCGATGCTCGCCGGCGGACTGACGGCCAGCCAGCAGTCGACGTTCGCGCTCCTGCTCGCGGCCCACGCCGTCGCGCTGGTCGCCGGACACGACTATCGCAACGACTGACCGACTGCGACAACTGACCGACTACGCGACTCTCCCACGACGACCATACCGCAACGACCGACCTGCACTGGTTCCCCACGCCTCCCCGACGTACCCCCACGGAACGGGGGAAAACGCATTCCAAACTGTTTATACCGTCGCATCTGCTATCCGGCCATATGGCAAAAGAGCAGAAGGAAGTACGGGACCTGCAGGAAGGCAACTACGTGATGATCGACGACGCGGCGTGCGAGATCAACTCCTACAGCACGGCCAAACCGGGCAAGCACGGCAGCGCCAAGGCTCGCATCGAGGCCGTCGGCGTCTTCGACGGCAAGAAGCGGAGCCTCTCCCAGCCCGTGGACGCCAAGATCTGGGTTCCCATCATCGAGCGCAAGCAGGGGCAGGTCGTCGCCGTCGAGAGCGACGAGGTCGCGCAGGTCATGGACCTCGACACCTACGAGACCATCACCATCAGCACTCCCGACGACGTGAGCCTCTCGCCCGACGACGAGATCGAGTACCTCCAGATGGAAGACCAGCGCAAGATCCTCGGATAGATGTTCCCCGGCGCGTCCTCCGGCCGCGACGACGCTGACTACGTGGTCGTGGGCGCGCCGCTCGACGTCTCCACGACGTTCCAGCCCGGTGCGCGGTTCGGCCCCGACCGAGTCCGTCGGTTCGCTCGGACCTACGACGACTACGACGCCCGCACCGGCCACCACTTCTCCGACCTCGCAGTCCACGACCACGGCGACGTGCGCGCGTGGGACGACGCCGCCGAGTATCTGGAGTACCTCGAAGGCGTCCTGACCGACGTGCGCTGGGACGACGCCGTGCCCCTCCTGCTCGGGGGCGAGCACACGGTCTCGCTGGCGGGCGTGCGGGCGGTCGAACCCGACGCCTTCGTCTGCCTCGACGCCCACCTCGACCTCCGCGAGGAGTACGACGGCAATTCCCTCAGTCACGCGACCGTGACCCGTCACGCCCTCGACGGTTGGGAATCGGACGATTCCCAATCACGTCAGACTGCGTCTGACGGCGTGGCCGACGAGGCCGTGATCCTCGGCGCGCGAACCGGCAGCGAAGCCGAGTGGGAGCGCGCCAGCGAGTCGGACGTGACGGTCGTTCCTCCGGAAGACGTACCCGACTGGACGCCTGATTTCAACGCGGACGGCGACGAGGACGAGGAGCCGTCGGTCTACCTCAGCGTGGACATCGACGCCGCCGACCCGGGGTTCGCACCCGGCACGGGGACGATGGAACCCTTCGGCCTGACGCCCCACGAGATGCGCGACGTAGTCCGCGAAGTCGCGAACAGTAGCGACGTGCAGGGCTTCGACGTGGTGGAGGTCAACGACCGCGACGACGGGCAGGCCGCCGCGCTCGGCGGGAAACTCCTCCGGGAGTTCGTCTTCTCGCACGCGGACAGCGTGGCGAGTTCGGACGGGAAGTAGACCGTCTGCTCGAAAGATACCAATAAAATTGTTCCTTTAAGACGTGTTTGGATATGTACCGGTATTCTACACCGGCCTCCTCGGCGCGCGCTGGCGCGGCCCTCGTGGCCGCGCCTAAGCGTGCGAGGGATGAGTAACGCAGTGAGTAACGCAATCGGCTGGGG
>PXSM01000016.1:14376-15534 GCA_003023465.1 Halobacteriales archaeon SW_6_65_15
GGTGCGGTTGCGGTCTCCCCTCGGCTTCGGGAATAGCTAGCTTCTTTCAAAACTTCACCACAGCAGTCGCTCTACTCCAACTTCCGATTTAACCACTCTTCAGACTCGACCACTCCGCCGTCCGAGTTCGATTTGCGACGACCGGAGATACAGATACAAGCCCCTGCCGTGAGAACACCCGAGACGAGAACCATGGACCTCGCCGAACTCGCCTCCCGGTACGACGAAGAGCTACGAACGAGCGACTTCGCCGACGTGGACGCCAGCGCCAACGGCCTGCAGGTCGGCCCGGACCACCGCGAGGTCGAGACCGTGGCGTTCGCGGTGGACGCCGCCGAGCAGACGGTCGAGGCCGCCGCCGACCGGGGCGCGGACGCGCTGGTCACCCACCACGGTCTCTCGTGGGGTGGCATCGAACGCGTGACGGGCCGCCAGTACGACCGCATCGCGCCTCTCGTGAAGAACGACGTGGCGCTGTACGTCTCCCACCTGCCGCTGGACGCCCATCCCGAGTTGGGCAACGCCGCGGGGGTCGCCGACCTCCTCGGACTCGAAGACCGCGAGCCCTTCGGCGAGATGGGTCCCGAGCACGTCGGCCAGCGCGGGCGCGCACCGGAGCCGATTCCGACCGACCGCGTGCGCGAGACCCTCGAAGCCGAACTCGACCACTTCGGGCAGGGCGTGCGCGTGCTCGACTTCGGCCCCGAGGAGGTCGAGGACGTGGCAATCGTGACCGGGAGCGGCGCGGACTGGCTGGACGAGGCCGTCGAGACGGGCGCGGACGCACTCATCACGGGCGAGGGCAAGCAGAAGGTCTTCCACGAGGCCCGCGAAGCCGGGCTGACCGTCCTCCTCGCGGGTCACTACGCCACCGAGACGTTCGGCGTGCAGTCGCTCCAGTCGCTGGCCGAGGAGTGGGGACTGGAGACGACCTACATCGACGCGCCGACGGGACTCTGAGCGAGGCCGACTCGAATCGCCGGACGCGTCACAGCCGCCCCACGGCGAAGATTCCGAGGAGGGTGACGCCCTTCCCGAACACCAATGCCAGCGCGGCCCAGATGCCCAGCACTGCGTCGTGGATCACGAGCAGCAGAAATCCGCCGTAGAACGCGGACTGAACCGCCAATCTCCCGCGAACCGTCTGCATGAGTTCCT
>PXSM01000017.1:0-7779 GCA_003023465.1 Halobacteriales archaeon SW_6_65_15
GGACGTGGAGATTGCCCAGGTGGTCGTCAACCAGATAAACCAGCTGTCGAACGTGTCGTGTTCGTACAACCAGCGCGAGTTCTCGTCGCTGGCCGGCGAGGTCACCACGGGGAACATCGAGGACAAGCCGCACTTCTACCAGCTCGGGTGGGGAGAGGCCACCTTCGAGGGCGCGCTCACTATCGGCGCGCTGATCTACAGCGACGGCGCGCTGACCTCGTTCTCGGACGACGAGATCGACCAGCTCTACGAGCAGGCCCAGAGCCAGTCCGACGAGGACCAGCGCGAGCAGACCCTGCAGGAGCTCAACTCGGTCATCCACGACAAGGCCCCGTGGGTGTTCCTCAACCGCCAGTACAGCGTCTACGGCGTCAGCGAGCGCGTGGCGTGGGACGCCCGGCGCGACGAGCGCATCGACGCCTACGCGATGAGTCCCGCGGAGTAGTCGCGCGGACCCGCGCTGGGGTCGGCCCAGTTCCGGAACCGTGGGACCTTCGACAGGAGGGGTAAAAACCTCCGGACACTACGCTTTTTTATGTTTGCGTTACAGAGTGGCTGACAAGCATGTCGATGGGGCGGTTTCTACTCAGGCGAATCCTGCAGGGCGTGTTCGTGATCTGGGGCGTCGTGACCGTGGTGTTCCTGCTGCGGTTCGTGACGCCGGGCGACCCCATCACGTTCATCGCCCCTCTGGATGCCGGTCCGCAGGTCCGGGAGAACATCGCCCGCGAACTCGGCCTGCACAAGCCGTTGTACGTCCAGTACTTCGAGTATCTGGTCGGGCTCGTGCAGGGCGACATGGGCTACTCCTACATCCAGGGCACCGCGGCGCGCAGTCGAATCTTCAACCGACTACCAGCGACGCTGGAGCTGGCCATCGCGGCGAGCATCGTCGCCATCGTCATCTCCATCCCGCTGGGCGTCGTGAGCGCGACCCGGCGACACGACCCCGCCGACTACGCCGCGACGACGTTCTCGCTGGTCGGCATCAGCACGCCCAACTTCTGGCTGGGCATCATGCTGGTGCTCGTGCTCGCAGTCGGACTCGGCCTGTTCCCGACCAGTCGGCGGGCCATCGGCTTCCTGCCCGGGACGTACTTCACCGCGCTCATCACCCGACTCACCCGTAGCGGGATGCTCGACGAACTCGGCAAGACGTACGTTCGGGCCTCGCGCGCAAAGGGTCTGCCCGAGACGCTGGTCCGGTACAAGCACGTCCTCCGGAACACGCTGATTCCGGTCGTCACCGTGCTCGGCCTCCAGATGGGGACCCTCATCGGCGGCGCGGTCATCACCGAGGCGGTGTTCAACTGGCCGGGTCTGGGCACGCTGGTCATCGAGGCGATCAACGACCGCGACTGGGTGCTGATACAGGGGTCGCTGGTTGTCATCGGTGCCGGATTCGTGATCGTGAACATCCTCGTGGACGCCACCTACGCCTACATCAACCCGCAGGTGAGGGCCGAATGATCTGGGAACTGCTCTCCACGATCTTCGGACCCGTATGGAAGTTGCTCCGCGGCGGCGTCTCGCCCCGGACCGTCCGCAACCTCCGCAAGGAGTTCCGGAACAGCCTGCTGGCGAAGATCGGCGTCGCGCTGGTCGTCGCGGCCATCCTCGTGGCGGCGTTCGCGCCCCTGCTCGCGCCCCACGACCCGACGAACCAGAACCTCGACAAGTCGAACCTGCCGCCGATAGGCTTCAGCAAGGAGACGACCGAGACCTCCTCGGAGATGGTCAACGGGAGCATCGAGGTGGTCAACGAGACCGTCTTCGTCGAGGCCGACCCCGCACACCCCCTCGGAACCGACTCGCTGGGCCGCGACATGCTCTCGCGGGTCATCTACGGCGCGCGGACCTCCCTGCTGGTCGGACTGTTCGGCACCGCCATCGCGGCTATCGCGGGGGTGACGGTCGGACTGGTCGCGGGCTACTACGGCGGCAAGGTGGACGACGCCCTGATGCGGAGCGCCGACGTGATGCTAGCGTTCCCGTCGCTCGTGCTGGCGGTGGCGCTGGTCGGACTGTTCGGCAAGGCCGCGGTTCGCGTCCCCGACCCGCTCGTAGCCATCGGCATCGAACCGGGGATGCCCGCCTCGTTCGCCTTACCGGGGACGGTCATCCTCGTCGTCGGACTGGTCAACTGGGTGTGGTTCGCCCGGGTCGCCCGCGGCGAGGCGCTCTCCATCGAGGGCGAGGAGTACGTCAAGGCCGCCCGGTCCGTGGGTGCAGACGACGGGTTCATCCTTCGCAAGCACGTCCTGCCCAACAGCGTGACCCCGATCCTCGTGCTGGCGACCATCCAGATCGCGGCCATCATCCTGCTCGAATCGGCCCTCTCGTTCCTCGGGTTCTCGGGGACGACCCTCTCGTGGGGCTTCGACATCGCGCAAGGTCGCGGCTATCTGGCGTCGTCGTGGTGGATATCGACCGTGCCCGGCGTCGCCATCGTGCTGACGGTCATCGGCATCAACCTCGTGGGTGACTGGCTCAGGGACGCGCTCGACCCCGGCATCGAGGGCGAGGGAGGTGGTCCCTGATGGCCGAAGACGGTGCTCCCGCCGGGAGCCGCGACGAGCACTCCGACGCCCGCGACCTCCTGCGAGTCCGGGACCTCTCGACCCGCTTCTTCACCGAGGAGGGGCAGGTCAATGCGGTCGAGTCCGTGGACTTCGACGTGCGCGACGGCGAGGTGTTCGGCATCGTCGGCGAGTCCGGGTCGGGCAAGAGCGTGACCGCGCTGTCGGTTATCGACCTCGTGGACTCGCCCGGCCGCATCACCAGCGGCGAGGTGTGGTACCGCAACGCCGACCTCGCCGAGGAAATCCGCGATGAGAACCCTGAAGCCGTTGACGGCGACTTCGTGGACGTGCGCCGGGTGCCAGACGACGTCCGGCGGGCGTTGCGCGGGTCGTCGTTCAGCACCATCTTCCAGGACCCGATGAGCAGCTTCAACCCCTCGCTGACGGTCGGCGAGCAGATCGCCGAGGCGGTCGAGGTCCAGCGCCGGGCGCGGGCGAACCCGCGCTCGACCCGCTCGCGCACGCAGGGGTTCGGCCTGACCGACGTGCTGACCAGCACCCTCGTCCCGTCGAAGCGCTACGTCAGCGAGGAGAGCCGAGCCAGAGCCATCGAACTGCTCGAACAAGTCGGCATCCCCGACCCGGCCGACCGGGCCGAGGAGTACCCCCACCAGTTCTCGGGCGGGATGCTCCAGCGTGCGATGATTGCACAGGCGTTGGCGGGCGAACCGGACCTGCTCATCGCCGACGAGCCGACCACGGCACTCGACGTGACGATTCAAGCGCAGATTCTCGACCTCCTGCGGGACCTGCAGGACGAGACCGGGCTGAGCATCGTGATGATCACCCACAACCTCGGGGTAATCGCCCGGATGTGCGACCGGGTCGGCGTGATGTACGCCGGCGAGATCGTCGAGCGAGGCACCCTGTCGGACGTGTTCGACGACCCCGTCCATCCGTACACGCAGGGATTGCTGGGCTCGATTCCGGATCTGGACGACCCCGCTCCTCGCCTGCAACCCATCGAGGGCAACGTGCCCGACCTCTACGACAGCGAGATGGAGGACCGATGTTACTTCGCGGACCGGTGTCCCTACGCGATGGAGGAGTGTCTGAACCACCCGCCGGAGTTCGACGTGGCGACGGGCGAACCGCAGGCGTCCAAGACCGACCCCGGCGAACACGGCGCGCGGTGCGTCCTCGCCGACCACGAGTACGACCCCTCGCGGGCGCTCCCCGACGACTACTTCGAGGTCGGATCGGAAGACGAACCGGAGAACGCAGAAGCGGCCGAAACGGAGGTGAGCACAGATGACTGACGACCCGCTGGTCCGCGTCGAGGACCTGAAGAAGTACTACTTCGAGCAGGACAACCTCACCGACCGCCTGCTCGGCAGGGACCCCGAGAGCGTCAAGGCCGTGGACGGGGTGAGCTTCGAGGTCCGGGAGGGCGAGACCCTCGGTCTCGTCGGCGAGTCCGGCTGTGGAAAGTCCACGACCGGCGAGACCCTCCTCCGCCTGCGCGAGCCGACCGATGGTGCGATGTACTTCGACGGCGAGAACGTCTTCGAGACCGACGACCTCTCGGAGTTCCGCGAGCGCGCGCAGGTCGTCTTCCAGGACCCGTTCTCCAGCCTCGACCCGCGGATGACCGCCGGGGAGATCATCCGCGAGCCCCTCGACGTTCGCGGCGAGGGGACGCCCGAGGAGCGCCGCGAGCGCGCCGCGGAACTCATGGAGCGCGTGGGGCTGTCGGCCGGGCAGGTGGACCGTTACCCCCACGAGTTCTCGGGCGGCCAGCGCCAGCGCATCGGCATCGCCCGCGCATTGGCGCTCGAACCGGACTTCATCGTCTGCGACGAACCCGTGTCGGCGCTGGACGTATCGGTGCAGGCCCAGATCCTGAACCTCCTCGAAGACCTGCAGGAGGAGTTCGGCCTCACGTACCTGTTCATCGCCCACGACCTCTCTGTGGTCCGGCACATCTCCGACCGGGTGGCCGTGATGTACCTCGGCGAGATCGTCGAGATCGGACCGGCCGAGGAGATCTTCGAGAACCCCGGCCACCCCTACACCGAGGCACTGCTGGATAGCGTCCCGCGGGCGGACACCAGCGAGCAGGGCCGGGACGTCGAGACCCTGTCGGGTGACGTGCCCTCGCCCCGGAATCCACCCTCGGGATGCCGGTTCCACACGCGGTGTCCGTACGCCCGCGAGGTCTGCAAGGCCCAGACGCCCGCCGACTACGCGGTCGGGTCGGGAGAGACCGAGGCCGGGCCGACCGGTGACGCCCGAGGAGGAGACGAAGCCCACCGGGCGGCCTGCTTCCGGCGGGTCGGGGACCACGAGTACTGGGAGAGCCCGCCTCTCGACGCCGAGGAAGAAGACGAAGAGGTCGAGCAGGCAGCCGACGACTGAAGGTTCTCGCGGCCGTTTTCGACCGATTGGCGCGAACACCTTGCATAATCGGGCATCAGGCTTATCTCTCTCACCGTCGTTCTCCTCGGAACGGAACGACGCTCGGTGCGGCTATCGCTGATGATGGGAGAGGGGAGACGCGCCGGCCGCGAATCCGACATGGATGCGCGTCACCTCCGGGTCCGACGAGGATTCACGTCGGCCCGATTCGACGGAGGTACGCGTCACCCGGCCCGGCGCGGTCCGCACCGCGAGCGGTTTCCGACTCCACACATGAGTCAGGATTCACAGGGGGAGACGAGCGTCTCTCCGCCGCACGTCTCCGCGACGGACGTACTGCCAGTCAACAGCGAAAGCGAGTCGCTCGACTCGATCTTCCGCGCGCTTTCGGACCACCGACGACGGTGCGTCTGCCACTACCTCGCCCGGAGCGACGACCCGGTCTCGGTGGCCGACCTCGCCGAGCTCGTCGCCGCCTCGATGAGCGAGAAGACCCGCGCGGTCCTCACCACCGAGGAGATCGAGAAGACCCGGACCGAGCTCGTCAGCATGCACCTGCCGAAGCTGACCGAGGCGGGTATCGTGGAACACGACAAAGACGAGGGAGTCGTCCGGCTCGCCGACTCGCCGGGGGTTCGGGACTGTCTGGACGCGGCTTCGAGCGTGGACCTAGGGTAGGCCAAGATAGCCGACGACTTACGTCTCGGTAATCGAATCGACGTTTCGGAACTCGAACTGCGCCCCGCCGGATTCGCTTTCGGTCACCTCACAGTCCCACCCGTACACCTCGGCTAACTCTTCGACGAACGCCAGTCCGAGCCCGGTTCCGCCTTTGTCGGCCGCCGTCGTGTAGCCCGCCTCGAATACGGCGTCGCGCTCCTCGGGCGGGATGCCCGGGCCGTCGTCGGCCACGTAGAACCCGGTCGGGAGTTCGCCGACCCGAACCGTCACGTCGGCTCCGCCGTGTTGGGTCGCGTCCTCGTGAGCTTGCGAACGAGGGCTCGTGGAGCCGTGCTCCACGGCGTTCTCGAACAGGTTTCGGAACATGTGCCGGACGTACGTCTCGTCGGCCCGCATCACGATGTCGGCCTCGACCTCCAGCGTCGCGTCCGGTGCGTCTATCTCCGCCCACGCGTCCCGCGTCACGTCGGCCAGCGTTAGCGGACTGCTGTCGCCGACTGCCTCGTGGCCTCGCGTCAGCACCAGCATGACGTCGATCATGTCCTCGATGCGGTCGAACGCCTCGGTGACGTACTCGACCGCCTCGGACCCCGACCCGTCGGCCTCCGAATCCGTTTCTGCCGGAAGCTGCTGGCTGTAGATCTGGCCGATGGTGACGGGATTGCGGAGTTCGTGGGCGAGCATGCTGGCGAACGATTCGAGCCGGTCGTTGGACTCCTCTAGCTTCTGTTCGCGCTCGACCTGTTCGGTGATGTCCTGGGTGAAGCTCAGCCCCGCGAAGATCTCACCGTCAGCGTCGCGGAGCGGCGTCGCCCACGCCTGCCAGTCCCGTCCGGCGACCGTGGTCTGGGCGCTTCCGGTCTCGCCCTCCTCGATGGCGGCCCGGAACATCGGCTCGAGGTCCGCGGCGACGTCGTCAGGGTACTGTTCCGGCATCCTCGTCCCCTCGAGTTCCTCTGCGCTGGGGAGTGGATCGCCGACTTTCTCACCCGCCGCCAGCGTGTACCGGAGGTCGTGATCGTACACCCCCACGGCACCGTTCGGGAAGTTCTCGGCCAGCGTTCGATACCGGCGCTCGGACTCCTCGAGTTGGCGCTGGTACTCTCGTCGCTCGGTGACGTCCGTCTGGGTCACGACGCCGCGAGTCACCTCGCCGCTCGCGTCCCGGACGGGCATCCCGTGGACCATGATGGTTCTGTGCTCTCCGTCGGCCCTCTCGATTTCGAAGACGTCGGGTTCGGTCACCTCCTCGCCCCCGAGCACCCGGGCCATCGTCCACTTCTTGGACTCGACGGGCTCGCCGGTGTCCGCCCACCACCCCTGGTAGCGCTCGTAGTCGGTGACGCTCTCGGCGTCGAACACGTCCCCGCCCCAGATCTCTTTCGCAGTTTCGTTCGCTTCGACGAGGTGGCCGTCTTCGTCGGCGACTACGACGCCGACGGGGAGCACCTCGAATAGCGTTTCGAGCTGTTTCCTGTGTTCTTCGAGTTCCTGCTCGGCTCGCTTTCGCTCCGTGATGTCGGTGAGTGCGCCGGGGAACGTGACCGGGTTCCCCGCTTCGTCGCACTCGACGTGACCGCGAGCCACGACCCACCGGAGTTCGTCGTCGGCGTTCCAGACGCGGTACTCCGCCGGTCGTCCTCGTGGATGGCCGAGACGAACCGGTCCAGCGAGACGCCCTCCTGGGCCGCCTCGGGATCGACCCCGAACGTCCTGGCGAACGTGGCTCCCGTGACCATCTGGTCCTCGGGGATGTACCACTCCCACGTCCCGACTGCCCCCGCCTCGGTCGCGGCCTCCAATCGGGATTTGGCGTCGCGCAAGTACCGTTCGCGTTCCTTCTGCTCGGTGACGTCCTGCACCATCAGCATGCCCGCGAAGACGTCGCCTTCGTCGTCGCTGACGGGTAACGTGTACGCGAGCCATTGTCGGTCGTGGAACGCTAACTCGAAGGAGTTCGTCTCCCCGTCCAGCGCGGCCCGGAACTTCTGTTCGAGCTTCGCGGCCAACTCCTCGGGATAGCGTTCCCAGACGGTCTGGCCGACGACATCCGCCGTCGAGACGTCGACGGCATCCAGGATTTCCCCGCCGGTGACCGTGTACCGCAGGTCCTCGTCGAAGAGGGCGACGGCGCCGTTGGGGAAGTTCTCGACGAGCG
>PXSM01000017.1:7969-10133 GCA_003023465.1 Halobacteriales archaeon SW_6_65_15
CTTCGATTTCCTCGCTCGTGACGTCCGCGACGTCGAGGGGGTCACCGCCGACCGTCCGGTAGCGGAGGTCCTCGTCCACGAGGGCGACAGCGCCGTTTGGGAAGTTCTCGACCAGTGCCCGGTACCGGCGCTCAGACCGTTCGAGTTCGCGTTCCCGCTCCTTGCGCTCGGTGACGTCTCGGAAGTACACCGACAGCCCGGTCTCGGAGGGGTAGGCGTGAATCTCGTACCACGCGTCGAGGGGTTCAGGGTAGTAGAACTCGAAGGTGGTCGGTTCCTGAGTCTCCATCGCTTCGCGGTACCTCTCGCCGAGCTTCGAGTCGGTCGCCCACTCGAACACCTCCCAGAAGTTCCTGCCGACCAGCCCCTCGTCCTGATAGTCGATCAGTTCCTCGGCGCGGTCGTTGGCGTGGGTGAACTGCCACTTGTCGTCGAGTGCGTAGAACGCGTCGGAGATCCGGCCGACCATCTCCTCGAGTTCGGTTTCGAGGCGCTTGCGCTCGGTGACGTCGATGATGACTCCTTCGAGCCCCTCCAACTCGCCCTCGTCGTCGAAGACGCCGCGTCCGCGTTCTCGGACCCAGCGCACGTCGTCGGACGCTGTTTCGATGCGGTAGGTGACGTAGAACGGCTCACCGTCGCTCACTGCGCCCTGGACCTCCGTCCAGAGTTCGTCGCGGTCGGCCTCGACGACGACGTCGTTCCCGTACGACACGTCGCCCCGTTCAAGCGCTTCCGGAGCGTAGCCGGTCACTCCTCGGGAGCCTTTGCTGACGAACTCCATCGACCGGCCTCGCTCGTTTCGGCAGTGATAGACCATGCCCGGAACGTTCTCCGTGAGACGTGCGGGCATGTGCTCGGAGGCTGTGGGAGTTCGCTCGCTCTCGTCGCGTCCGGTTTCACCGAGTGCCTCGGAAAGCCACCAGACGTGTTCTCCATCACTGACTCGCTTCGTCTCCAGATGCCCTAATTCTACCAGCCGTTCGAGGCGGTCGGAGGCTTCCTGACGCGCGCAGTCGAGAGAGTCGGTGACCTCGCTCGTCGTCAGTGGCGCGTGGCTCTCGCGCCGGGAGGTGAAGAGCTCGAGTGTCTCCGAGAGCGCCTCTGAAAGAGACTCTGTAGAGGACACGATGGGTTATAGACCGCTGTAGCTAAAATGCCTTCCGTTATTGGGGGTTACGAACCGCATCGAACGACCGACCGAGAACGTATCGAGCCATTCTTGGAAATCTACATACAAGCAAAAAACATATAAATATTTCTTTGGAAAACATATTTATTTTCTCCATCGTCGCACGCCCCAATCCGTTCGGAAAAACGGGCTACCGGACTACTCGTTCTGCTGAGCGTCTACCACGGCAACACCAGCCAGATTCACGATGTCGCTCGGACCTTTTTTGCGCTCGGGTATCCTCGCTCGCTCCACTCACTGCGGGTACCACTCGCACAAAAATCTCCACCAAAAAAGCCCGCTCACTCGCTTCGCTCGTTCGCGGGAGATCACTCGTTCTGCTGTGCGTCCACCACTGCGACGCCGGCAAGGTTCACGATGTCCTTCACCTCGTCGCCGCGCTGGATGACGTGGACCGGCTTGTCCATGCCGACCAGCATCGGGCCGATGGCCTCCGCGCCGCCGAGGCGCTGGAGGAGCTTGTAGCCGATGTTGCCCGCTTCGAGGTTCGGGAAGACCAGCACGTTCGCGGGGTCGTCGAGGTCCGAGAACTCGTAGGTGCCGTTCAGGATGTCCTCGACGACCGCGGTGTCGGCCTGCATCTCGCCATCCACCGGGAAGTCCGCGTCGGGGTCCTCGCGGAGCATCTCCGCGGCGCGGCGGGGCTTGCGGGTGCCCTCGTTGTCCACGCTCCCGAAGTTCGAGTACGACAGCATCGCCGCGCGGGGTTCGACGTTGAACCGGCGGGCCAACTCGGCTGTGTGCTTGGTGATCTCGGCCAGCACGTCCTCGTCGGGCGCTTGATTGACCGTGGCGTCCGCGCAGAAGATGACCCGGTTCTTGAACGTCAGCATGTACACCCCGGCGGCGTAGTCGGCGTCCTCGGCGGTGCCGACGACCTGCAGGGGCGGTCGGAGCGCGGAGGGGTAGTGGTGGCTGAGGCCGGTCAGCATCGCGTCGGCGTCGCCCTGCTCGACCATCACGCTCCCGAAG
>PXSM01000018.1:0-13404 GCA_003023465.1 Halobacteriales archaeon SW_6_65_15
GCACACCACTGGGCGACGGTCGGGTCGAGACCGACGATGCGGGTCCAGACGACGTAGAGAGCCACCACGAACAGGAACGAGAGCAAGCCGACGCCGAGCAGCATGGCGAACTTCGCAGGAACCATCTCTGTTTCCAAGAGCGTAATCATCTGGACATAAATGTGTCGATGACACGTACGATTCGTTACAAAATCACTCCGGAATGCACCGAGTGAGGCGATTCATGGGGTGCGCTCGGTGAGACAACCGCCAGAACGACGCTCGGTGCCACGAACCACCGCCGGGTGGGATAAAGGGATCATCCGGTCGCGGGCCACTGGCCCGCGACAGTGCGCGCGGGCATTCGAGGACATCGCACGAATCCCCTTGTTTTCTCCAACGATTCGGAGCGACCGGATCGGTGGTCGGATCGAGAGTACACGTCGATGACAATCAAACGCTCTCGAACCGGTCCGTCGATTTATGTGACTCGCCGCCTCACAACGTGCCATGCAACTGGCAGACCGGTCGGTCGTGGTCGTCGGCGGCGGCTTCGGCGGGCTCTCGACCGCGTGTTACCTCGCCGACGCGGGGGCCGACGTGACGGTCGTGGAGAAGAACGACCGACTCGGCGGTCGGGCGAGCGTCCTCGAACGCGACGGCTTCCGGTTCGACATGGGGCCCTCGTGGTACCTGATGCCCGACGTGTTCGAGCGGTTCTTCGGCCACTTCGACCGCAGTCCCGACGACTACTACGAACTGGAACACCTCGACCCACACTACAAAGTTTTCTTCAAAGACGGAGACGAGTTCACCGTCACTGCCGACCGCGAGGCAACCAAGGCCACCTTCGAGGAGTACGAGGCGGGCGCGGGTGACGCGTTCGACGACTACCTCGCCAAGGCGAAGGAAACCTACGAGGTCGGGATGGAGCACTTCGTCTACACCGACCGACCTCGGTTCCGCGACTACGTGGACTGGGACGTGGTCCGGCACGCCCGCGGCCTCTCCTTCCTCGGGTCGATGGACGAGCACGTCGCGCAATTCTTCGACCACCAGAAACTCCGCCAGATCGTCCAGTACAGCCTCGTCTTCCTCGGCGGGTCTCCGAAAACCACGCCCGCGCTCTACAACCTGATGAGCCACGTGGACTTCAACCTCGGCGTCCACTACCCCGAAGCCGTCGGGAATCCGGCCGAGCGCGACGCCGAGCTTCCCCATTCCCCCGTCGAGAGCGGAATCGGGTGCGTCGTAGACGCCATCGTCCAACTGGGCGCGGAGCTAGGCGTCGAGTACCGGACCGGAAGCGAGGTCGAGGCTATCCGGGGGTCGGCGGGCGACTTCCGCGTCGAGATCAGCGAGGCGCAGACCGCCTCGAACGGCGAGCGACAGAGCCGCGAGCACGACGAGTCGGGCGGGTTCCTGCGAGCGGACTTCGTGGTCAGCGACGCCGACTACGCCCACACCGAGCAGGTTCTGCTTCCCCAGGAGAGCCGCCAGTACGACGTCGACTACTGGGACTCGCGGACCTACGCGCCCTCGGCCTTCCTGCTGTACCTCGGCGTCGAGGGCGAGGTGGACCCCCTCGCGCACCACTCGCTCGTCCTGCCGACCGACTGGGACGACCACTTCGCGCAGATATTCGACGATCCGCAGTGGCCCGACGACCCGGCCTACTACCTCTGCGTCCCGAGCCAGACCGACGAGACGGTCGCGCCCGAGGGCCACAGCAACCTGTTCGCCCTCGTCCCCGTCGCGCCCGGGCTGGACGACGACGCCGAGACCCGCCAGCAGTACCGCGACTTCGTTCTCCACGACGTCGCCGAACACACCGGCGTGGACCTCCGGGACCGCATCGTCGTGGAGGAGACGTTCTCGGTCTCGGAGTTCGCGAGCCGGTACAACGCCACGCGGGGGAGCGCACTCGGACTCGCCCACACCCTTCGGCAGACCGGCCCGATGCGGCCGAACCGCCGGTCCTCGGCGGTCAGGGGCCTCTACTTCACGGGGTCGTACACCACCCCCGGCATCGGCGTCCCGATGTGTCTCATCAGCGGCCAGCACACCGCCGAGGCCCTCCTCGACGATTACGGCAGATAGCGCGCCATGCTTCGATACCTCCTCACCCTCTCTCGCCCGCGGTTCTGGCTCTACCTCGCGGGACCGGTGCTCGTCGGGGTCGCTTACGGAGCCGAGTCCGCCGGCGATCTGTTCGCCCCGGCCGCGGTCGCGTTGTTCGCTTACTTCCTCGTACCCGCAAACGTCTACCTCTACGGGGTCAACGACGTCTTCGACGCCGAGATCGACGCCGAGAATCCGAAGAAAGACGGTCGAGAGGCTCGCTACCGTGGCGGGAGGGCAGTGGTCGCAGTGGTCGCCATCTGCGGGCTCGCGGGGTTCGCACTGGCGACTCTGCTTCCGACCACGGCCGCCCTCTGGGTCGTCGCCTTCCTGGTCCTCGGATACGCCTACAGCGCACCCCCGCTCCGCCTGAAGACGACGCCACTCCTCGACTCGCTCTCGAACGGGCTCTACGTCCTGCCGAGCGCGGCCGCCTACGTCGCGCTGGCGGGCGAACAGCCGCCGGGGCGACCCTCCTCGGCGAGCGCGGAGCCCTCGCCTACTGCGCGGTCTGCTGGCTCCTCGCGGCGGTGGCCTTCGGCGTGCTCGACGCCCGGGCCGGGTCACTCCTCGCGCTCTACCCGGTCCTCGCGCTCGCCGTCGCCGAAACCGACGTGTCCGTCTCGCGGGCGTACTGGTGGTTTCCGGCCATCAACGCCGCGGTCGGGACGGTGCTGACGCTCGGCGGCCTGTGGGGGGTCGTGCGTGGCTGACTCCCACCGCCGCGAAATCGAAGCGAGACTGGCCGCGCTGGTCCGCGAGAATCGGTTCACCATCGCGGTCGTTTTCCCTCTCGTGGGCGCGGCCCTCTTCGTCGCCAGCAGCGAGGGGTGGCTCCCGGCGTGGCTGGCGATGAACCCTGCACTGGTGCTGTTCGGGACGCTCGTGATGCGCCTCCCGCTGGTGGCCGGACTCGCGCCACTGGTGGACCGCCGGACGGGGCTTGGCCTGCTGGCCGTAGCGGCCTACAGCTACGCCGTCGAGTTCGTCGGGGTCCGCTACGGGGTTCCCTACGGCGAGTTCAGCTACGGGGTCGATCTGGGGCCGATGCTCGGCGGCGTCCCCGTCGGCCTCCCGATATTCTTCCTCCCGCTGGTGCTCAACAGCTATCTGCTGGTACTGTTACTTCTGCCGCAAACTGAGCGATTTACGCGAATCCTTGCGGCGCTCGCCGTCGTGCTGGTCGTGGACCTCGTGCTCGACCCGGCGGCCGTCGGCCTCGGCTTCTGGCGCTACGACGGCGGCGGGTTCTACTACGGCGTCCCCCTGTCGAACTACGCCGGGTGGGTCCTGAGCGGCCTCGTCACGGTCTCGGTCGTGGAGTCGACCTTCGACCGGCAGGCGCTCGGGATTCGGCTTCGAAACTGCGAGTTCGCGCTGGACGACTTCGTGAGCTTCGTCCTCCTCTGGGGCGCGACGAACGTCTACTTCGGGAACTGGGTCGCGGTGGCGCTGGCTCTCGCCCTCGCGGCGGGGTTGGTCCGAACCGAGCGATTCGACTTCGCCGTCCTCGGGAACGAGCGACCCGGACGGGGGTAGGAAGACCCCTAGTCCATCTGGGGCGTCCCGCCGGCGTAGTCCGGTTCGGCGCGCGCTCGGTCCCCGTACGGGACGGCGCTGACCGCCCGGAACACGGTCACGGGGTCGCGGGACCGTCGCCAGTGCCACCGGGTCTTCGCCCAGAGCCACGCCGCCCGGAGCGCACCGACCTCGGGCGGCGACGTGAGCACGTCGTAGTCGCGCGCCCGGATGAGCCGGTGGTGTTCGGCGTACAGCACGGCGGCGTAGAGCACGGCGAACTGGCAGTCTGCGGGCAGGTACCTGATGCCCGCGACGCCCTCACGGTACTTGCGCTCGGCCCGCCGGAGTTCGTGGGCCATCGCGGCCCGGAAGCCGTCGGTCGGGTCGCAACGCCGAATCTCGGCTTCCGTGACTCCGTAGCGGTCGCGGGTCGTCCCCGGGAGATAGATGCGGTCGTGACCCTCGACGTCCTCGCGGACGTCCCGCAGGAAGTTCGTGAGCTGGAACGCCTCGCCGAGTGCGACGGCGTGAGGTCGGGCCGCGTCCGGATTCTCGACGCCCATGACCGACTGCATCATCACGCCGACCGCGGCGGCCGACCCGCGCATGTAGGCGGCCAACTCCTCGTAGGTGTCGTAGCGGCTCTTCTCGACGTCGGCCAGCATCGCGTCGACGAACCGCTCGACCTCCGCCGCGGGAATGTCCCGCTCCTCCCGCACCTCCTGGAACGCCGCGAGAACGGGGTCGTCGGTCTCCTCTCGGCCGAGCGCCTGCGCCCGGAGTGCTTCGAGTCGCTCGCGCTGCTCGGCCGGCGGGCGGTCGGTCGCGCCGTCCACGACCTCGTCGGCGACGCGGAAGAACGCGTACAGCACGTAGGTCGGGTGGCGGACGCGCCGAGGGAGCAGCCGCGTCGCGAAGTGGAAGGTTCTCCCGGTTCGCTGCTGGATCGTCTTGCTTCGTCTGAGTTGTCGGTCGGTGACCATCGTGATTCCCTTGGTAGTGCAGTGTCCGGCCGCACAGCAGCGCCCCGCAGCAACCCTCTATGCCGTCTTCGATGTTAATTGTTGGCGTCAGTGAATTTCCCACCTCGGTGCTCGGGGACGGCACTGCCGGCCGACGACGCGCCGTGGGCTTTTCCTCGTCGTGGCCGTACGGGTCGCATGGACGACGCCGACCGGGAGGAGCAGTTCGACGCCGACCTCACGGACCCCCTCGATGCCGATCTCGAAGACCGTCTCGACGCCGAGACCCGACCGCGGGCGGTGACGGCACTCCCCGACGGAAGCGTCGATTCCTACTACGACGCGTACGGCGACCGGGCCGAGCGGATCACTTCGGCGGCCGACTTCGGCGAGCGCGTTGCGGAGAGCGACAACCCCTCCGTCCGGCTCTCGCGGACCGCGCGCACTCCCGGCGGGCAGGCGGTCACCATGGCTCGACAGGCTCACGCGCTCGGCGACGACGCGACCCTGTTCGGCCACCTCGACGACCCGGTGTTCGACGACCTCGACTTCGAGGCGCGCTCGATGGGCGAGCCGGAAGCAGTGCAGGTCCTCGAATTCGACGACGAGGAGGTGTTGCTGGCCGACAACTCCGCGGACGTGACCGATTGGCGGCTCGCGGACCTCGAAGCGGTGGCCGACGACCCCGACGCGGCCCTGACCGCCGAGGCGGTCTGCTGTGGCAACTGGGTCTCCGTCGAGAACCTCTCCGAGGAACTCCGGCGGCTGGCCGGGCGGTCGCTCGACGGCGACTTGTTCCTGCTCGACCCCGGCAACGTGGCCGCCGCCGACCCCGGGCGCGTCCGGGACCTCGCCGACGCGCTTCGCGAACTGGGCGACACTCACGAGGTGGTGGTGAGCGCGAATCGCCCGGAACTCCGAGCCGCGGTCGAGATACTCGACGCGCGAGCGGACGCCCCGGACGCCTCCGACCGACCTGCTCGCGTACCGGACGACTCCGAGATCGTCGCCGCCGTCCGGGAGCGGACCGGCGCGACCGCCGTCGTGATGCACGAGACGGACGCGGCAATCGCGGCCACCCCCGAAGGCCGAAAGCGGGTCCCGAACTACGAGGTCCGCGACGCGAACCGGCCGACCGGCGCGGGCGACTGCTTCACGGCCGCGTTGGCCCACGCGCTGGTTCGAGACTGGCACTGGACGGAAGCGCTCGACCTCGCCAATCTCGCGGCCGCCCACCGGGTCGAAACCGGCGAGCCCGGCGACAGGGCGTCGTTTCGGGAGTTCCTACAATCACACGAACGGAAGGAGTGAGCACCCCGACGTTCGGTGCCGCGATGGCAGGCCGACCAACCACCGATTGGGTGTCTGCGTGAGCGACGCGAACGAAGGCTCGTCGGACCGCAGGTCCGACGTTCAAGCCCTTCCCGGCGACGACTTCTCTACTAGGTCTCCGACCGACTGTTAGCGACTGGGCGGGAACTTTCTGGGACCTCTCGGCAATGTTTCCATCGACATCGTATCCGACGAGTCGTGACCGGCGAGGGTTTTCGACGACCGAGGCCCGCCATTACGGCTTTGTGCGTCGCTACCGTCGGTTCCCACGCATGAGCGAAAACAGCGCCGTCGCCGAGGCGATAGGCGAGGAGAGCGATTCGAGGATTCCGAGCGGGGTCACGTCCGCGATGGAGACGCTCGCGCCGCCGGTCGCCGACCGGTTCGGGTCGGGGAACTTCGCGGTCGTGGCGGGCGGGGTCTCGCTGTTTCGGGCGTACCGAAGCTACCGGAAGGGCAAACGCAAGCGCGCCCTCCTCCGGGCGGTCGTCGGGCTGTTCTGGGTCGGCGTCGTGCTCGCCAAGCGTCGCGGGCGGTCCGACTCGGGAGGACCGGACGTGTCCGACGTGGCTGGCACCTCGCCGGACGTGGAGGAGGCCGTCGAACCCGGCGAGCACGACACCGACCACGCCACGGGCGAGGAGGTCGTGAACACCACGGACGCAGACATCGAGGAGTCCGACACCGCACCGGAACTCGACAGCGACGCGTCCGAGGCGGACGTTGACCAGCGCGACGTGGCCGGGACCGACGCGGTCGAAGCCGCGGACGGGTCGGGCGAGGACGCCGAGGGTGAATCGGTCGGCGACGCCGAGGGCGAATCGGCCGAGGACGCCGAGAGCGAATCGGCGGAGTGACCCCGAACGGAACCGGGTCGCGCGACCGGACTGCACCAGTGGTGATTCGGCACCGGTGACTCGGAACCGGTGATTCGGCGCGAGAGAAACAATATCGTTTTCTAGAAGCGTAAATAAGATTCCCTGAACAATATACGAAAGTGTCCCACCGGTTCTCATCGAGTCGGCGAGTACGGAGGGTGCCAGTTGGCTGACGACCGTTCGCCCCCGCGAGTTATCTGCCGGTCCGTCGAAGGCGAGGGTATGGGGGACGAACTGCTCATCTACGGCTCGTACGGGTACACCGGGGCACTGATCGCGCAGACAGCCGTCGAAGAAAGGCTCTCGCCCGTCCTCGCCGGACGGACCGCTGAGAAGGTCGAGCGGCAGGCCACCGACCTCGGACTCGACCACCGGGTGTTCAGCCTCCAGCATCCCGAGGTCGTCGAGCGACACGTCGGCGACTTCGACGCGGTGCTCAACTGCGCGGGACCGTTCTCCGAGACCGCCGAACCGACCTACTCGGCCTGTCTCCGCGCCGGAACGGACTACCTCGACATCGCGGGCCGCATCGAGGTGCTGGAGGAGATCGCCGACCGCGACAGGGACGCAGAGGAGGCCGACGTGACGCTCCTCCCGGCGGTCGGCTTCGACGTGGTGCCGACCGACTGCCTCGCCGGCTATCTCCACACCCAGTTGGGGTCGGCGACCCACCTCACGCTGGCCATCGACGGCCTCGGCACCTTCTCGCCCGGCACCGTGAAGTCCATCACGGAGGGCCTGTCCACCCCCGGCGCGGTCCGGCAGGACGGTCGGCTCCGGACGGTCCCCGCCGCGTGGAAGACTCGTCGGATCGACTTCGGGCAGGGTTCCAAGCCCGCGGTGACCGTGCCGTGGGGCGACGTCTCGACCGCCTACTACACCACCGCCATTCCGAACGTCGAGACCTACGCGTCGGTTCCCGAGTACGTCCCGCCGGTGCTTCGCGGAACGCGACCACTCGCACCGCTTCTCGCTTCCCGGTCGGTCCAGAGCGCGCTGAAGACGCTCGCCGACGCGGTGGTCTCCGGTCCGACCGCCGAGGAGCGCGCCCGGAGCGTCTCGCGCATCTGGGGCGAGGTCGAGGACGACGAGGGGAACCGCGCGGCGGCGCGGACGCGGACGCCCGACACCTACGACGTGACCGCCCGAACCGCGGTCGAGGCCGTCCGGCGCGTCCTCGCGGGCGAGGTGAACGCCGGGTTCCAGACGCCAGCGTCGGCGTTCGGACCCGACTTCCCGCTGGAGTTCGAGGGCGTCGAGCGCGAGGACGTGACGGAGGCGATAGCGGTCGGCTCGGCCGCGGAACGAGACTGAAACTTCCGGGACGTATCCGGTGCCCGACAGAACTGATTCTCGGTCGTTCCAACCGACCGTGACTCAAACGGCTGTTTCACTCTACGTGACCTATTTCTACTCTGCAATGCTACTCTCGGTCGTATGATACGGAAACGATTCGTCGCCCCGCTCGCAGTTGCCGTCCTCTTGGTGACCGCCGGCTGTCTCGGTGGCGTAACAGGTCTCGGCGACGCCGGTTCGAACGACGTCGGAGTTACCGACGAGCAGAACGCGGACAGGGAGCGTTCGACAATCAGCGTGGGTGCGACGGGTGAAGTGACCGCCGAGCCGGATCGGGCGATACTCAACGTCGGCGTGGAAGCGAAAGCCGACGATCCGGAGACGGCACGCGAGCGCGTCGCGGAAAACGTCTCGACGCTACGGGACGCACTCGCCGACGTCGGCCTCGACAGCGAACAGGTGACGACCCAGCACTACACCATCCGGGAGGACCGGGAGTCGAGGCGGGACGATACCCGAGAGACGACGTACCGCGCCATCCACCAGTTCGAGATCAACGTCGAGAACGTCGACGAAGTCGGCACCGTGATCGAGACGGCGGTGAACAACGGTGCGACGAACGTCGGGCGAGTCCAGTTCACGCTCTCGGAAGAATCGCGGGCGAACCTCCGGGAACGCGCGCTCTCGAACGCGATGAGCAATGCCCGCCACGACGCCGAACTCCTCGCCGACAACGCGAACCTCACTATCGTCGACGTGAAGTCCGCGTCCACCGGTTCCGGGAACGTGCAACCGTATCGCGCCGAAGCGGACATGGCCACGAGCGGTGCGAACACGGACATCGAGTCCGGACCGGTGTCGGTCTCGGCGCAGGTGCAGGTGACGTACAACGCGACGAGCTAATCGGTCGAGTCCGGGGTCTCGGCCTTGCGGTTCGCAGAATTCGGGAGACGTCCGCGGCTCGTTTGAAGCGATACGAACCACCCACCAAATCTGAACCCGGAGTAAGAAGCCGGTGGAGGGATTTGAACCCTCGGCCTATTCCTTACGAAGGAATCGCTCTAGCCAGTCTGAGCTACACCGGCAGACTCACTTCGTTCGTCTGCCGAGCCCTCGTTCACTCCGTTCACGAGGACACCGGCGCACTGCGACACCGCACGTCACTTCGCACTCAAATATAGCCACCAGAATCGGTTTAAACGTTCCGAAATCACCCGCCCTTAGCGAGACAGTCGCACGTCGAGGCAGACGTTCAACTCGTGGGGCGCGTAAGACCGGACGACGTGGCGAGTCTCGACCGAAACGTCGTACTCCGGCTCCGCCGCCTCGCGGATCGCGGCCTCGCCCGGGCCGAAGGGGTCGTCCTCGTGCTGGATGTCGTAGTAATGGATCACGCAGTCGTCGCCCGCGAGCGTCACCGCCGCATCGAGGAACTCGTCGGCACTGTGGGGCAGGTTCATCACCACGCGGTCGGCCCAGTCCTCGTAGTCGGGCGCGATTTCCCTCACACCGTCGGACGCGTCCGACGAGCCCGAAACTACGTCTCGGACGTCCCCCTGAATCGCGGTCACGCGGTCCTCGACCCCGTTCCGGCGGGCGTTCTCCCGGAGGTACTCGACCGCGCGCTGGTTGAGGTCCACGCCCACGGCCTCCGCGCCGCGCTTGGCGAAGGGGATGACGAAGGGGCCGACCCCGGCGAACATGTCGAAGGCGCGCTCGCCGGACTTGGCCTGTTCAGCGACCCGGTGGCGCTCGGTGGCGAGTCGTGGGGAAAAGTACACCTCGGCCACGTCGAGGAGGTACTCGCAGCCGTACTCTCGGTGGACCGTTTCGGTACCATCGCCGACCAGCACCTCCCAGTCGCGGACGCGAAGCTCGCCTTTGACCTTCGAGGCGCGGTTGATGACCGTCTTCACCGGCAGGTCCGAGGCCATCACGGCGTCGGCGATCTCGCGGGCGGTCTCGGGGCCGTCCTCGTCGAGGATCACGATGTCGCCGAGTCGCTCGTAGGTCGGCTCGAAGCCTAGCAGGTCCGCGGGCGCGTCGGGCGTGTCGCGCTCGCCGACCCCGCGCGAGACGACCGTCAGGTCCTCGGGGACCGCCTCGGCGTCGGTCACCGGCAGATAGAGGTACCCCTCCGCGACCTCGATCTCGAACGCCTCGGCGAGGAGGTCGTCGTCGGCCAGCCGTCGCCGGGTCTCCTCGCCACGCTCGCGCTCGACGCGCACGCACGGCACTTCCATACTCTCGATTCTCGGGGTACGGCGGTAAGGGTGACGCTTCCGGTTCGGCAGGTCGCCAACGAAGGGCACCGGACGACTACGAGGACGCTTCGGGCGACTCCGTGGTCGAGGTGACCTCCTTCGTCTGGTCGAGCCAGTCCATCACGTAGTTGGCCGACGCGCCGTGGACGACGATGGACGTGAGCGCGACGAACCCCACCAGCGCCCAGAGCTTGTCGGCGGCGACCAGCAGTTCGACCTCACCGAACGACGCCTCGTTGAGTGCGAACGCGAGGTAGTAGAACGACCCGATGCCCCGGATGCCGAACCCGGAAACGACGAATCGTTCACCCCACGACAACGCCGTGCCGACCATCCCGATCATTCCCGCGACGGGCCGAACCACGAAGAGGAGTGCGAGCCCGACGGCCATGTCCAGCCACGTCAGCGGGTTGAGCAGGCCGCCTGCGATGGCTCCGCCGAAGAGTAGGAGCACCGACGCCATCACGATGCGCTCGATCATGACGGCGTAGTCGTGGAGGGCAGTGTAGTACTCGTGTTCCCACTCGTAGTGGCGGAGTTCGAGCGCGGCGACGAACACCGCGATGAAGCCGTAGCCGTGGACCAACTCGGTCGCACCGTAGACGATGAGGGTCGCGGCCAGCGCCTCTGCGCCCTCCATCACCTTGCCGAGCTGGGTCGTGACGGGCTCGCTGAAGATGACGCGGGCGATAACTTGGCCGCCGAGGTAGCCCATCACGACGCCCGCGGCGATCTCGTAGAGGAAGTGGACGAGGAACCACTCGCCAACCCACGCGAGCCCCGAGGTGCCCGCGGCCGCCGCCATGGCGATGGCGAAGTGGGTGAACGGGAACGCCAGCCCGTCGTTGAGTCCGGCCTCCGAAGTGAGTGCGAATCGGACCTCACCCTCCTGCTCGGCGGGGTCGGCCTCCTCGTCCATCCCCTCGGTCGGCGGCGTGGCCTGCACGTCGGAGGCCAGCACCGGGTCGGTCGGCGCGATGACCGCCCCGAGGAGCGCGGCGGTCGGCAGGAGCGTCCCCAGCACGCCCACGCCCAGGGCCGCGGTGGCGACGATGGTCAGCGGCATCGTGATGGCGAGCAGTCGCCACGTGTTCGACCACGCCCGGGGGTCGAACGGTCGGTCGAGCTTCAGCCCGGCCCCCATCAGCGCGATGATGACGACGAATTCGGTGAGTCGCTCGGTCATCGCCGAGTGTTCGATAGGGTCTGGCACCTCGAATCCCAGCGGGAGCGAGAAGAGGAGTATCCCGACGGCGACGTAGATCATCGGGAACGACATGGGCTTGTCCGAGAGAATTCTCGGCAGGACCACGGCTCCAAAGATTGCGATACCGATGAGCAGCAACGTCGCTTCGTAGCCAGCCATTCGTCACGTCATACTGGAGTTTCGCGTAAATGTCCATCGGGCGTGTTACGAGTTAGGGACCGTTTTCCTCCACCCGTCCGACTCGAAAGGCTATAGCCCCCGTCAGCCCTTAGCCGCCTACATGCTCACTTTCGTCGGACTCGGCCTCTACGACGAGCGCTCCGTCACCGTCGAGGGCCGGGACGCCATCCGCGAGGCCGACCGGGTTTTCGCGGAGTTCTACACCAGCAGGCTCCTCGGCGCGACCCTCGAGGACCTCGAAGCCTACCACGACGCCGAGATCGAAGTCCGCGACAGGGCAGGCGTCGAGCAGGACCCCGAGGCTATCCTCCGGGCGGCGGAGGAGGGCGAGGCCGTCTTCTGCACCGCGGGCGACACGATGATCTCGACCACGCACGTGGACCTCCGGCTCAGAGCCGAGGAACGCGGCATCGACACCCGGGTCGTCCACGCGCCGACCGCCGAGTCGGCCGCCACTCCACACGCTCGTCTATCTCGACATCAAAGCGGAGCGCGACGAGTACATGACCGCCGACCACGCCGCCGACCTGCTCGCCGCCGACTACGAGGACGTGCTCGCGGTCGTCGTCGCCCGCGCAGGGACCCCCGACCCGCTCGTGGCCGCCGACCGGCTCTCGGCGCTCGCGGAGCGAGACTTCGGCGACCCGCTCCACCTGCTCGTTGTACCGGGCGACCTCCATCACATCGAGGCCGACGCCCTCCGAGAACTGGCCGACGCGCCCGCAGAGCTGATCGAAGTCGAGTAATCTCCACGTTCCACACTGGCGTGCGCTGGCGAGGCTGTATGCCGAGCCTAGGCGCGCGAGAGACGAGCATCGCAGCGGAGCGAGAAGCGCAGGAGGCTGGGGAGGCGTGAGGCCGTCGCGGTTGCGGTGTCGTGGCGAACGACGTGAGCCACGACTCGAAGGAGCTTCGCTCCTTCGGTGCTGTGCGGTTGCGGTCTTCCCTAGGCTTAAGCAGTAGCTAGCTAATCCTCCCGAAAAATGCCTGAAGCTGTTACTGTCCAGCAATCAACCCGAAACTGCAAGCTGAAAATCGTTAGTCGCCTTCACCGTCGGCCCGAACCGCCTTCTCGGCACCCACCGCCTCGTGGAGGTCGTACTCGTCGCCGGTCACGACGTACAGCAGGTCCTCGCCCACGGTCAGGAGTTCCGGCACTTCGCGGGCGACCGCCCACGCGATGCCGACGAGCGCGACCACCGAGAGGCTCTGGGCGATGACCCGGTCGGAGTGGAAGTACGACACCTTGGTCGGGTTCTCGTAGCCGACCAGCGACATCGTGGGCTCGACGCCGATCTGGAGCCACTGCTGGCTGAAGGCAAGCGTGATGAACACGACGCGGGCGAGGTTGAGCACCCAGATGACCGGGATGGCGATTGCCAGCGCCCGGAGCTTCCGACGGAGGGGCGCACGCACCGCGGCCACGAGGCCGCCGAAGATGGCCATGCTCCCGAGGCCGGTGCAGGCCAGCAGGACGTTGACCCGGAAGTCGCCCAGTTCTTCGTTGGGGAAGAGGTAGGTCGCGCGCATGGCGTGTTCGCCGCGCTCGACGACCTGGAACTCGTAGCCGAACGTCTGCATGACGACCTCGCCCTGCCACGTGACGAGTTCGATGAGTGCCGTCTTCGCGGGCACGATGAGCGAGAACGGGAGGTAGATGAGGC
>PXSM01000018.1:13497-14077 GCA_003023465.1 Halobacteriales archaeon SW_6_65_15
CGCGGCGAACAGGCCGACGACGAGCCACGCCAGTGCGTCGGTCGACGCGGTGAGCCACGCGAACGCGTCAGTCAGGGGGCCAATCACGGTTATGGGGATGGACGCGCGCGCCGAATAAAGAGTTGACGGAACCGGCGGCGGTTCGAGGTGGTAGAGTTAACGTCGGCTTAGTCCGAGCACAATGGTTCGTTTCGCGCACCGGAAAAAGGAACCTCGTATCGAAGTCCCGAACCTCGCGATTCGTGACGTTGATTCTAGTGCCAGAATCAACTCACTCCTGATTTCTTTCGGGCGTCTTTCGATACGGAAGAGAAATATATTCCAATTCGGCTCGCATCCGCAGACGACACAGCCGTCGCTAACGGGCGTAGCGTCCGAAAGAATGGAAACCGCGAAACCGGGAAACCCGGTGGTTAGTCAGCTATTCAGTTGCTGCGGCGGAGCGCCAGCAGCGCGGCAGCGATGATCGCCACGAGAGCGACACTGACACCGAAGCCGGGGATGCCACCGCCGTTGTCGTCTGCAGGCTCGGTGGTCGTCTCCGTCGTGGTGGTGGTGGTCGTCGTCTCCGTCGTGGTCG
>PXSM01000019.1 GCA_003023465.1 Halobacteriales archaeon SW_6_65_15
AACCCGGCGACGACCTCCGACGCGGCGAGCGACTGGGTCACATCTCCTTCGGCAGCCGCGCCGACGTGCTCCTTCCGGCGTCGGTCGATTCCGCGGACGTGGCCGTCGCCCGCGGCGAGAAGGTGCGGGCGGGAGAGACGGTCCTCGCGCGCTACGACGGCTGATCGGCTACGACGACGAGTCCGCGACGCGACGAATATCCACCGACGAGCCGATCAATCGCTGCTGTAGTCGCCACCGTGGAACAGCGTGAGTTCCTCGGCTTCGTAGATGTTGATGAGTTCGTTGATGATCTCGTCGTAGGACTCCTCGTCCACTCGCAGATTGTCGAGGCGCTGTACCGTGTCCTCGTCGACGTGGATCTTTGGCATCGGCTGGGCGTAAGCGGTCAATCGCCTCAAGCGAACGGGGCTATCGAGACCGACTCACTGCGTTTCTCACCCATCTGTCTTAAATTAGGGGGTCCATTGCGGAATCGTCTGACGCTCGTCAGACGCGTAATACTAGCTTACCGGGGCGTCTAACGGTTGATTACGGGGGTGTAGGTACTGGATAACAAAGTGGGTAGGATTGTGTGTATCTATCGCCGAGGAGGCAGGCATGACCACGACCGACAACAGACTCACCAACGGCGACGACACGATGGCGGAGAACAGGTGCCAGAGCTGCGGTTCCTTCGTGACCCGGGACTTCGCTCGCGTCTTCGGGAACAACCACAACGAGGTGTTCGGCTGTCTGGAGTGCATGACGGCCACGGAGGTAAAGAAGGGCGGCGCGCGCGCCGACGAGGTGGACACGACGAACCTCATCGGCGGCCGAGAACCGCTTCGATAACCCTTCGAGGATATCGTCACCGACGTCAGACTTCTGCTGCGGATCGTAGCATCGCGTCACGACCGCGAAGCGACTTCTACGACTGGACCCGCAAAAGCGACCGCTACAGCCGCGCCAGTACCGCGACCCTACAGCCGTCCGACCACCGCGTCGGTCACGGCCGCCGTCGTCGCGTCCCCACCGAGGTCCGGCGTGCGCGGTCCGGACGCCAGCGTCGCCTGCACGGCCGAGCGCACGCGCTCGCCGGCCGCGTCGTGATCGAGGGACTCCAGTAGCATCGCGGCCGACAGCATCGCTGCGGTCGGGTTGGCGACGCCCTCGCCCGCGATGTCCGGAGCGGTGCCGTGAACCGGCTCGAACAGCCCGCGCTCCTCGCCCACGTTCGCACTCGGCAGGAGGCCGAGGCCGCCCACCAGCCCTGCCGCGAGGTCCGAGAGCACGTCGCCGGCCAGATTCGGACAGAGGACGACCTCGTAGTCCTCGGGGCGCTGGACGAGGTGCATCGCCAGCGCGTCCATCAGCGCGTCGTCGTGGGGCACGTCGAAGTCCGCGCCGACCCGTCGCGCAGTCTCCAGAAAGAGGCCGTCGGTCTCGGCCATCACGTTCGCCTTGTGAGCGATGGTCACGGGTAACTCGCGTTCCGCCGCGTACTCGAAGGCGTAACGCGCGATTTCCTCGGAGGCGGACTCGGTAACCACCCGTGTCAGGGTCGTTACGCCGGGGGCAACTTCGGCCTCGTGGCCCGCGTAAACGCCCTCCGTGTTCTCGCGGACGAACACGAGGTCGGTCTCGGGGTTCGGCGCATCGACGCCCGGGTAGGCCCGGACCGGCCTGACGTTCGCGTAGGAATCGACCGCCCGCCGCAGGGGCAGAATCACGTCGGCAGCCGTCTCCCCCGCCGCGCCGAACAGGGTGGCGTCCGCGCTCGCGGCGAGTTCGCGGGTCTCGTCGGGGAGTGCTTCGCCGGTTGCCTCCTTCACCCCGTCGCCAGCCTCGGCCTCCACGAACTCGAAGCCGGGTTCGACCGTTTCCAGCACCTCGCGGGCGGCGGGGACGACCTCGCGGCCGATGCCGTCGCCCGGAATCACCGCGATCTCTTCGGTCACGCTTGCTCACCCACCGTCTCGTCCTCGACGTAGGGGAGACTCCGAGCAGTTTCGGCGACGGCCTCGGCGTTGGACTTGAGCAGGGCCGTGGTGTCCCAGACGCCTTCCACGAGGGCTTTGCGCTGGGCTTCGTCCACGGTCGCGTCGATCTCGACTTCCTCGGTTTCGGTTCCATCGACTTCGTCCGCGCCGTACCGAACCGTCTCGCTCGCCACGTCCACTTCGATCTCGGCGTCCGGATTGGCATCGACGTGGTTCTGGAGCGCTTCGATCTCCTCGGCGCTCGCCGTGACCGTGGGAACACCGAGCGCGAGGCAGTTGCCCGCGAAGATTTCGGCGAAGCTCTCGCCGACGACCGCGTCGATGCCCCACCGCGCGAGGGCTTGCGGGGCGTGTTCGCGCGAGGAGCCGCAACCGAAGTTCGAATTGACGACCAGCACCGAGGCGTCCCGGAAGCGGTCCTCGTTGAAGGGGTGGTCTTTCGGGTTGTCCTCGTCGTCGAATCGCTGGTCGTGGAAGGCGAACTGGCCGAGGCCGTCGAAGGTGACGACCTTCAGGAACCGGGCGGGGATGATCTGGTCGGTGTCGATGTCGTTGCCCCGGACGGGGACGCCCGTGCCGGAGACGCGCTCGACGGTCTCGATTTCCGGGGTCATGCTCGGACCTCCGAATCGGCGGTTTCGTCTCTCGCCGTCGCAAGGTCGCGGCCGCGGCGACCATCCGGGGATTCATGAGGACGGTCCGGCCCTCCTTGCTCCCCTGTCGGCCGACGAAGTTGCGATTCGAGGAGGAGGCGCTGGCCTCGTCGCCCTCCAACTGGTCGTCGTTCATGCCGAGGCACATCGAGCAGCCGGCTCCGCGCCAGTCGAATCCCGCCGCCTCGAAGATTTCGTCCAGTCCCTCCGCCTCGGCGGCGGCCTTCACGCGCTGGCTCCCGGGGACGACCATGGCGCGCACGTCGGGGTGGACCTCCCGTCCGGCCACGACGCGGGCCGCCCGTCGGAGGTCCGGCAGGCGGGCGTTGGTGCAGGAGCCGAGGAACGCCACGTCGATTGGGTAGCCGTCCATCGTCTCGCCGGGTTCGACGCCCATGTGCTCCTGTGCTCGTCGGGCAGTCTCCTGCTTGTCCTCCGGCAGATCGTCGGGGCGGGGAATCGGCTCGGTGACGCCGACGCCCTGACCCGGCGTGGTGCCCCACGTCACCATCGGTTCGAGGGCGGAGCCGTCGATGACCACCTCGTCGTCGTACGCTGCGTCCTCGTCCGACGTGATGGACTCCCAGTAGGGTTTCAGCGCCTCGAACTTCTCGGGGTCGTCCCGGAAGGCGTCGGTCTCGCGGAGCCACTCGTAGGTGGTCTCGTCGGGCTCGACGTACCCCGCCCGCGCGCCGCCCTCGATGGACATGTTGCAGATGCTCATCCGGCCCTCCATGCCGAGGCTCTCGATGGCCTCGCCGGCGTACTCGTACACGTAGCCGACGCCGCCGTCGGTGCCGAGCCGCCGGATGATCTGGAGGATCACGTCCTTGGCCTCGACGCAGTCGCCGAGTTCACCGGTCACTCGGACGCGCCGGACCTTCTGCTTCTCCATCGCCACCGTACCGGTCGCCAGCACGTCCCGAATCTGGGAGGTGCCGATGCCGAACGCGAGGGCTCCGAACGCGCCGTGGGTCGAGGTGTGGCTGTCGCCGCAGACCACGGTCATTCCCGGCTGGGTCAGTCCCTGTTCCGGGCCGATGACGTGGACGATGCCCTGATCGCCGGTGTCGGGATGCGAAAACTCGATGCCCGCCTCGCGGACGTTCTCCTCTAGCTCGGCCATCATCTCCTCGGCTGCGCCCTCGTAGGGTCGCTCGCGGTCGGCCGTCGGCACGACGTGGTCCACGGTGGCGTGGGTGCGCTCGGGGTAGGCCACGTCGAGGTCGCGCTCGCGGAGCATCCCGAACGCCTGCGGACTCGTCACCTCGTGGACGAGGTGGAGGCCGACGAACAGCTGGTCCTGCCCCGTCGGGAGTTCGGCGACCTTGTGACGGGCCCACACCTTGTCGTAGAGGGTGCGCTCGCTCACGCCGACCGCCTCCGTCGCGTCGATACCTTCAGCGTCGATGTACGTCCGGTTGTTGGACGCCTTTCGTTGTTGTTTAGCTTCGAAATCATTTGCTTACCGTATGTCATTCGTTCTGGAACGCGATCCGGTGCCGAACCATCGGCTGTTCGGCGCTGGGTCGAAGAAACCGGTTCGCTCGTTGGTCGCCCGGCTACCGTCTCACTCCTCGGCTTCGACCGGTTCTTCCTTCCCCCCGCGCTCGAAGACGCGGCTCACGTCCTCGCCGTGGGGCGGCGTGTGGTCCACGTCCTTCATCCGCGTTTTGGCGGTCTTTTCGTCGGCTTCACTCCCCTCGTCGGCGTCCTCGTCCGGGTTGCGGGCGTCGTAGGCTTCGCGCCGCTCAGGATCGGTTGCATTTCGCTTACCGCCGTCGGCCGCGATTCTCGTCCCGCGCTCGAAGACGCGGTTCAGTGCTCCGCGGTCGGTGAACGGGTGAGTGTGACTCACGTTGCGCATGGTCCGGCCGGCTGTCTGGTCGTCGGTTCGAGTTGGTCGCTCGCTTCGGTTAGCTCGGTTCATCGAATCAGTCGTCCGCTGGTGCTTTCTCGGATTCGCTCGGCTGTTCGTCGGTCGATTCTGCTGTCTGGTCGTCTTCGCCGTCGTCGGCCCATGCAAACAGATCGCGCAGGTGCTCGCCCACCGTCTCGATCTCGTGGTTCTGCTCGGCGAGGCGTCGCTGGCGGTAGGCCGGTCGCCCGGCCTGATTCTCGGTGATCCACTCGCGGGCGAACTCGCCGTTCTGGACCTCCTCCAGTACGTCCTGCATGTTCTCGCGGACCGAGTCGTCCACGACCGCCTCGCCCCTCGTGAGACCCCCGTACTCGGCGGTGTCCGAGACCGAATCCCACATCTCGCCGAGTCCGCCCTCGTACATCAGGTCCACGATGAGCTTCATCTCGTTGAGGCACTCGAAGTAGGCCATCTCGGGGCTGTATCCGGCGTCCACGAGCGTCTCGTAGCCCGCCTCGATGAGTTCGGTGATTCCGCCACAGAGGACGGCCTGCTCGCCGAACAGGTCGGTCTCGGTCTCCTCGCGAAACGTGGTCTCGACCACGCCCGCGCGCGTACACCCGATTGCCTGTGCGTAGGCGAGGGCCTCCTGCTTCGCCTCGCCGGTCGCGTCCTGATAGACCGCCAGCAGGCCGGGCGTCCCCTCGTCGTGCTCGTAGTTGCGCCGCACGAGGTGGCCGGGCGACTTCGGGGCGATCATCGTCACGTCCACGTCCTCGGGCGGCTCTATCTGGCCGTAGTGGACGTTGAACCCGTGAGCGAACTGGAGGGTGTCGCCCGCGTCCAGTTCGTCCTCGATGTCACCATAGACCGCGGGCTGAACCGTGTCGGGCACGAGGACCGACACCACGTCGGCCTGCCCCGCGGCTTCCACCGGGGTCGCCACGCGGAGACCGTCCTCGCGGACGGCGTCGCGCGACGAGGAGTTCTCTCGGAGACCAACGACCACGTCCACCCCGCTGTCCGCGAGGTTCTGGGCGTGGGCGTGGCCCTGACTGCCGTAGCCGAGGACAGCTACAGTTTTGTCCTCGATGTAGTCGCTATCTGCGTCTTCGTCGTAGTACACTGTCGCGTCGAACGCGTCGGTCGAGTCCGCCGCGTCGAAGGTCTCGTTCGTGTCGGTTGTGTCAGTCATTGTCGGTAGGTTGGGGTCGGGTCGCTTCTGTGGTCGTTCGATTGGTCGCGCTCTCGGTCCGATTCGCCTCGCTCTCGGGTCGCTCCGCCGTACTCTCGGCGGACGCCGCGGGCGATTCGCCGGGCGTCGTCGGCGTGTCGCCCCGGGCCAGCGCGGTCTGACCGGTCCGGGCGATCTCGACGATGCCGAACTGGCGGAAGGCGTCCACCGCGTCGTCTATCTTCTGCTGGTCGCCGGTGATCTGGACCGTGATGGTCCGGGGTCCCGCGTCGAGGGTCTGGCCCTCGTACATCCGGGTGATGGCGTGGACCTTGTCCGGCTCGTCGCCGCGGACCTTCAGCAGGACGAGTTCGGCCCGCACCGCGTCGTCGGCCAGCTCGCCGACCGCGATGACTGGCACGAGCTTGCCGACCTGCTTCTTGACCTGCTCGATGCCCGCGTCGGTCTCCTCGACGACCAGCGTGATCCGGGCGTGGCCGTCCACGGTGGTCGGGCCGACGGTCAGGCTCTCGATGTTGAACTGGCGGCGGGAGAACAGCCCCGACACCTTCGCCAGCACGCCGGGTTCGTGTTCGACCAGCGCGGAGACGACCGCGGTCCGGGTCTCCGGGTCGGCCTTCCCGCGGGCGTCGATTCGCTCGCCCTGCGGGTTCCGGCGGCCGTCGGGTTGGGGTCGGTCCTCGGGTGCGGGCCCGGGGAGTCCGCCAGTCATCGTCGTTCCCCCCGGTTCGAACCGGGTCGCGTTCCCCGGCTCATAGCTGGTCCTCCGACAGGGCGAACTCCCCGTTGGCTCCGCCCGAGGGAACCATCGGGTAGACGTTCGCTTGGGGGTCGATGCGGAAGTCCACGACCGACGGGCCGTCGTGGGCCAGCGCGGCCGCGACCGTCTCGAACTCCGGGCACCACGAGTACTCGGAGGCCGAGTGGCGGCCGTCGTAGAAGGCGTCCTGCCACTGGCGGACCATGCCGACGTACTCGTTGTTGAGCACCGCGACGGTGATGTCCAGATTCTCGCGGACCGCCACGGCCAGCTCCTGAATCGTCATCAGGAACGAGCCGTCGCCCTCGAAGGTGACGACCTCGCGGTCGGGCGCGGCCACCTTCGCCCCGATGGCGGCGGGCAGGCCGTAGCCCATCGTGCCGAGACCGTGGCTGGAGACCCACGTCCGGGGTTCCCGGAAGGTCCAGTACTGGACGGCCCACATCTGGTGCTGGCCGACCCCGGTCGTGACGATTGCGTCGTCGTCGGTCGCCTCGTCGAACGCCTCGACCACGAACTGGGGCTTGAGCGGCTCGTCGTCGGGAGTCCGGTAGTCCATCGCGTACTCGTCCTTCCACTGGCGGCACTGCTCGCGCCACTCCTGACAATCGGGTTCGTGGGCCACTTCGGCGTCCAACTGGTCGAGGACCGTCGCGGCGTCCCCGACGAGCGCCACGTCGGCGTGGACGTTCTTGCTGATCTCGGCGGGGTCGATGTCGGCGTGGACCACCTCGGCCTCGGGCGCGAACGTCTCGACGCCGCCGGTCAGCCGGTCGTCGAACCGGGTGCCGACCGCCAGCAGGACGTCGCAGTGAGTGACGGCCATGTTGGCGTAGCCGGTGCCGTGCATGCCGATCATCTCCATGGCGAGGTCGTCGTCCTCGGGGAAACAGCCCACCGCGGGCATCGAGGTGGCGACCGGGACGCCGTACTCGCGGGCGAACGTCCGGAGTTCGCCGCTGGCCTCGCCCTTGACCACGCCGCCGCCTGCGAGGATGAGGGGCTTCTCCGCGCGTTCGAGCGTGCGCGCGGCGTCGGCCACTGCCTCCTCGTCGGCGTCTATCTGCGGGGCGTGAGTCTCCGGGGTCGCGGGCTCGCCGGGCCCGGCGGTCGTCTCGGCCTGCGTCACGTCCTTCGGGAGGTCCACCAGCGTCGGCCCGGGTCGGCCCTCGCGGGCCAGCGCGAACGCCTCGCCCACCGTGTCACCCACGCTGTCGGGCGACTGGGCGAAGTAGTTCGTCTTGGTGATGGGCGCGGTCAGGCCGGTGGTGTCGGTCTCCTGGAAGGCGTCGTTGCCCACGAACTCGGTCGGGACCTGTCCGGTCAGCGCGACCATCGGGTCCGAGTCCATGTCGGCGTCCGCGATGCCGGTGGCGAGGTTGGTCGCCCCCGGACCGGAGGTCGCGAGGCAGACGCCCGGCGTCCCCGAGACGATGCCGAAGGCGTCGGCGGCGTGGGCCGCGCCCTGCTCGTGGGCCATCGTGACGTGCCGGAGGTCCGAGTCGTAGAGGGCGTCGTAGACGGGCATGATCGCGCCGCCCTGAACGCCGAACAGGGTCTCGGCCCCGGCGCGTTCGAGCGCGGCGACGACCGCGCCCGCGCCGGTCTCGACTGCCGGCGTCTCGGCGTCGGACTCCACCTGCGCCTCCGCTTCGGAGCCAGCGTCGGGGCCCGGTCGTTCGGACTCGCCGAACTCCGGCGGCGCGTGCTCACTCACGGCCGGACCACCTCGGTGCGGTGGACGTGTATTCTTCCGATACGTTTCGCGTCGGTCGGCTGTCTCTCTGTCGATGCGTCGTCGGTTATCGGTGTCGTTCGCGCCTCCTGCCGGAGGCGGGTCGTCTGAGCGTGTTTCACTGTCGGTCGAGCGCGTGCCGGGCTGGTCGGAAACGATGCGGGAAACCGGGGGTCGGAGTAAGGAGTAGAGTAGGGGCTTAGACCCCTACGATGATCACGCGCTCGACAGTCCCGGCGCTCTCGGCGAGCGGGCCGGTGGCGGCGGGTGAACCGGCGGCGGTGGGTGACTGTCTCATCCGTACGGGGTACGTACCACCCGGGACGACCATAACCCTCGCTCTCCGGGCAACCTTTGCCCGAACGGCGCGGCGTTGTCATACCACGAGTTTCCGATAGTTCCGAACCTGCCGTGCGCGGCTGGATGGCGGAAGCGATTCCGGAGGCGGTCATCGCACTTTAGCCTCCTTGTCCTCGCTCGCGTTGTCGTCGCGGGCGACTCCGGCCTCGCGGGCGAACCGTTCGAGGTCCGCGACCGTGACCCGGTTCTTCTCGGCCCCGTAGTCCTTGACCCGGCGGGTGACCGTCCGGACCTCGGCCTCGTTCGGGGTGAATCCGCGGTCTTCGAGGCGCTTGCGCACCGAGTTCGCGCCGGTGTGCTTGCCGAGGACGAACTCGCGTTCCGCACCGACCATCTCGGGGGTCATCACGCCCGGCTCGAACGTGTCGGCGTTCTCGATGACGCCCGCGGCGTGGATGCCGCTCTCGTGGGCGAAGGCGTTGTCGCCGGTGATCGGTTTGTTCGCGGGTACCGGCACGTCGCTGTACTCTTCGACCATCCCGGAGACCTCGGCGATGGCGGTCGTGTCGATACCGGTGTCCACGCCGTAGACGGACTCGACCGTCATCACGACCTCCTCGTAGGCGGCGTTGCCTGCGCGCTCGCCGATGCCGTTGATGGAGACCTGCGCCTGCTCGGCTCCGGCCTCGAACCCGGCGACGGCGTTGGCCGCGGCCATGCCGAAGTCGTCGTGGGCGTGCACGTCGATGCGGGCGTCGGTGTACTTGCGAATCGTCCGCACGAGGTCGGCGAACCGGGTCGGCGTGGCGACCCCGCAGGTGTCGGGGACGTTGATCCAATCGACGCCCACCTCGGTGACGGCCTCGACCACCTCGCGGAGGTAGTCGCCGTCGGTCCGGGTGGCGTCCATGGGCGAGAACATCGCCGTCGCGCCTGCTTCTTTCACGCGCTCGATTGCGGCCACGGAGCGCTCTTTGACGTCCTCGCGGGTGGCGTGCATCGAATCCCGGATCTGCACGTCGCTGGTCGAGGCGAAGACGTGGACCATCTCGACGCCGGAGTCGAGCGCGGCCTCCACGTCCCCATCGACCACTCGGGCCAACCCGCAGGTGGTCGCGGTGGTGCTCGCGGCGATGTCGCTGACGGCCTCGAACTCGGCGTCGGAGTTCACCGGGAACCCGGCCTCGATGACGTGGGTACCCATCTCGTCGAGTGCAGCAGCGATGGCTCGTTTCTCTTCGTAGGAGAAAGAGGTGCGCGGTGCCTGTTCCCCGTCGCGCAGAGTGGTGTCGAACACCCGCGCGGAGTCGAATTCGGCGTTAGTTCTCAACGTACCGTCGAAGAACTCGATCCCCCCGACGGGCGTCGGAGGTGTGCGTGTCGTTGTCGGACATCGTACTCCCTGCTGGGCGCGTTCCGCTATTTAAGAGTATCGCTGAGACAGGTCGTTCACCGTCGGTGACAGGTCATGCGCGGCGGGTGAATCCCGGAAATCGCACGACTGAAACGTCCTGTAATCGTCGGTAGGTCCTTAGTTGTCCTTAAATACGGTTCGCTGAGAAGACTTTTTAGTGTCACTCGAAGCCGTTGATTCCTTCCTCTGACCGACGAAACTGCGTCGGGCGCGGTGTCGCCGTTCCCGTCGAGGAGCGTCACCTGCCGGAACAGTAAGAAGGCTAGCGAACGTACACCTGTTGCCATGACGAACGAAGAGGTCACCGACCTGCTCAAGAAGGCGTACGGCGACGAGATCGAGACGGTGATGAACTACCTGACCAACTCCATCGTGCTCGACGGGGTGAGCGCCGAGGAGGTCAAGGAGAGCCTCGAAGCCGACATTCAGGAGGAGCTAGGTCACGCCGAACAGTTGGGGCAGCGACTCAAGCAACTCGACGAGCGCCCGCCTGCCTCCTACGACTTCGAGGCGCGTCAGGAGTCGCTCCAGCCGCCGGAGGAGAGCACCGACGTGCTGTCGGTCATCGAAGGGGTGCTCGACGCCGAGGAGGACGCCATCCAGACGTATCGGAACCTCATCAACGCGGCCGAGGAGGCCGACGACCCGGTGACCGAGGACCTCGCGGTCACCATCCTGAGCGACGAGGAGGCCCACCGGACGGAGTTCCGGGGCTTCAAGCGCGAGTACCAGAAGGACTGACGATTCGGCAGCGCCCGACGCTCCCGAGGGGCCGATTCCGTCTCCGAGCCTGATTCCGCCTCCGCCCCGATTCCGGCACCGCCGACACAGCGGCCAGGCGGCCGACGGCGTGACGTCGAACATCGTCACGCTTTAGTCACTTGGTACCAGTTCACACACTATGATTACTGGGTGGGCAAATAACGACACGATCCTTACAAGTAAGGTAAGGACCCAATTCGTTGTGCCGTACACGAATACAAAATTTTATTTCCATCCCACCTGTCGTATGAGACGAGATGTCACTCCAGCGGGCTCGGTTTCGTGGGGACTGCTCGGCTCACGAGTTTCAGGAGGTGTTGAAGCGGTTCAAGCAGGAGGGTTGCAACCTACTGGTGACCGGTGCCGTATCCGAAGACGTGACCGTACAGGCGACGCGAACGCTCCTCGGCGCACCCGACGCCGACCGCAAGCGAGTGGTCGCGCTGGGCGACTCCCGTCGGGGCAACGTCCGCGAGCGACTCCCGCCGGGCGTCGCTCCCGACGACTCGGACGTGTGGGTCATCGACCAGTGCGCCAAGCAGCGGTCGGTGCCACAGGCCGCCCGGAGCGCGGACGTGAACCTGCCGACCGAGAGCGACGACTGCGACGCGCTTGGCCAACTGCGCGAGGAGGTCGTGATCGCCATCGATTACTTCGAGGAGGCCAGCGACGGGCTGGCTCCCTCGGAGTTGCGCCTCTCGGTGGCGTCGCTCGACCGACTGGCACACGAGTTCGACCCCGACGCGGTCGCTCGGTTCGTCCGCTCGGTCTCGGCGATGGTCCGGGGCGTCCGCGGGATGGCCCACTATCACCTCGCGCGCCCGGACGACGACGAGATGGTCGAGCGCCTCTCGCCGCTGTTCGACGCCCGGATCGAACTCCGGAAGCGCGACGGGCTCCCGACCGAGCAGCGATGGCACGTCCCCCAGTCCGAGCAGACGACCGAGTGGGTACGCCTCTGAGGTGATTCATGGACCCGACCTTCACGGTAGCGTCCGACTGCACCGCCATCGAGATAGCCGACCCCATCGAGAACGCCCGCTTCGAGCTTCACGCCCCGACGTCCGTGGAGCCGACCCGGGTCTCGCCCGACGAGTTCTACTTCCCCGTCGATTCGGCCGTCGCCGTCGAGACCCCGGCCGTCGACGTGCCGAAGCTGATGAACGTCTACGTCCGGACTCAGGACGGGGAACTCGTCGCCGACAACGCCGACCGCGAGGACCGGACGCTCGCCCCGGGAGCGTACACCGTCGAGTTGAGCACCGCCCCGATGAAGCTCTACCTGTCGGTCGAGAGCGGGGTCGTACTCAGCCACGACGGAGTGAGCGTCACCCTCGCGTTCGACGACCCGACCGAGGTCCGAATCGGCGCGCGCTCGTTCCACGACCGACCCGCCGGTACCGTCACCACCACCGCCGACCCGGTTGGCGCGATGGAGGCGCTGTCGTATCTCGGCTCGGCGCTCAAGACCACCTCGCCCGAGCGAAGCTTCCCGACCCTTCGGGGGCACCCACCGTTGGTCGAGGTCGGCGAGGCGTTCGACGCGCCCGACGGCATCGAGCGCCCCGACACCGGCGTTCGGCTCGAACTGCCCGCCGAGTACGAGTACGTCTACCCGGCGGCGTCGCTGGCCTACTACCTCGGTGCGGCGGTCGTTCCGGGCGACGACCCCCGCATCGTCACCGACGAGGGCTTCGAGTACGACCTCGCGGGCGCACTGGGCTACGAGGAGACGGTCGGACGCGTCCTCCGCCAGACGTTCTTCCTCGACTGCGTGACCCGCACCGAGGGCTACTATCAGGTTGACCTCCACGAGCGGAACGCGGTCGAGTCGGCGCTCGACCTCGACTTCGCCGCGCTCTACGACGCCTCGCTGGCCGAGCGTCTCGAAGCCTACCTCTCGGTGCCGTTCGAGACCATCCAGGAACACGTTCCCGACTGGAACCTGACGACCGCCGTGGGTGCGGTGTCCCGGCAGTCCGAGCGCCGCGTCCGTGAGCGCGACGCCCGAACCCCTGACGGAGTTCTTCCGGAGCGACCCCGACGGCGAGGAAGCCGCGATTGCCGGGAGTGCCGATTCGACCGGCAGCGCCGATCCGACCGCCGCGAGCGACGATTTCACCCGGAGTACGACAAGTAACCCGTCCCCGGAGCCGCCCGAAAACGACGTGTTCAACCCCGACCCCGCCGAGACGGTCGAGCACGCGTGGGTCGGCGAGGGCTTCCCGCTCGGCGCGAACAAGGCCACGGTCGAATCCTACCGGCGGCGGGTCGAGCGGTCGGCCCCCGAGAAGACCAGCATCGAGATACACGTCGTCTGCAACGACGAGCGCATGCAGGAGGAGGGCGTTGTCGAGGAGTTCTACGGGCTTCGTGATCTCCTGCGATTCGACGTGTCCGTCCACTACGGGCTGACGACCGACGAACTCGCCGACCTGCTGGCCGAACCCGCCGACCTCCTCCACTACATCGGTCACGTGGACGCCTGCGGCATGCGGTGTCCCGACGGCCACCTCGACGCCCGGACGCTCTCGGACGTGGCCGTGAAGGCGTTCGTCCTCAACGCCTGCCGGTCCTACGAGCAGGGCGAGGCGCTGGTCGCGTCGGGGAGCTACGGGGGCGTCGTGACCCTCGCGGAGGTCGCCAACAGCGTCGCCACCGACATCGGCCAGACCCTCGCGCGCCTGCTCAACTGCGGATTCTCGCTCCGCGTGGCGCTGTCCATCGTGAAGGACACCATCGCCCCGGCGTACCAGTACACGACGGTCGGCGACGGCGGTCTGACGCTGTGTCAGAGCGAGAGCGGTATTCCAGTCCTCGTAGAAGTGGAAAACCGAGGTGATGAGGGATTCGAGATCACCGTTTCGGGCTTTCCCGTTCCGGGATACGGTATCGGATCGGTTCAGCAACCACACATAGATGGTACAGACGCACTGTATCTCACGTCCGGGCCGCTCGACACGTTTGAACTCTCGGCCGACGAGGTCCAAGAGTTCCTCGAACTAGAGGTGCTTCCAATCAAAAACGATGGAGAACTCTACTGGAGCGACGAGATAAACGTCGAACGACTCTAACTACGGGCCGCTGTTCGCACTGCAGCAGTTCGCCGCCGCGTTTCCGGCCTCCATCAACAGGAGGCAGATCGTGAATAGCGCGCCCATCATTTGCGGGTGTTCTTCGAGGTAGTCCGCAATCGTGTTGTGTGGCGTACTGTGTGCCATATTCACTCAGGGTCAACGATACACTCCGCATTGAATCTGTATAAAAAATCACGATAGAAACGTTTTTGATACTCGTTCTGGACAGCTATTTAAAGTGTTCGGTTGGAGAACGCGCCGCAGGGGTAAGGGTTTTGCAGAGGGAGTGTGAGCGAGCGCGTATGACCGGTGGTTTCGACCTCGACCTTCAGACCGTCGAACAGGAGATAGAGCGCGCAGACGACCACGAGGGCGACCCGAGCGACCGACGAGTCGTCCTCGGCGTCCTCGACGGTACGACCGACGAGCGCGAGTGGTTCGAGGTGGTCGAGCGCGGGGACGTGCTCGTGCGGAAATCTGGTCCACTTCCGGGACTTCCTCATCGTGACGCCCGCGAACGTGAGCGTGGACGCCGAGCGACTCTGAGTGGCGAGCAGACGCGAGTTCCGTACGACTGTGAGATCAGCGGTCGTCCGTCTTGTAGCGCTGGCGCGGGACGTTTTCGAGCTTCCCGGCAACGGTACGACGAATTCGCCCGACGATACCGAGGAGTCGAACGCTGAGAACCGCGCAGTGCCCATACATAGAATATTATTGCTCTAAGGATTTATAATATATGTTAGAAGGGTAAATGATTTTCTGGAGGGTGTGCTGGATTGCTCCTATCGACGTCCGAGCGGACGGATTACCACGACTCGCCGACAGCGTAGACGGAGTCGCCGAAGGCCGCGTACATCACGCCCTCCACGACGAGGGGCGCGACGCCGATGAGGCCGTCGACGTACGGCCCGTGTCGGTACACTTTTTCGCCGGTGTTCGCGTCGAGCGCGAGCCACGTTACTTGTTCGGGAACGAGCAACGTGTTCCCGACCAGGACGGGATACCACTCGGGGTACCCGTCGAACGATATCCGGGCCTCCTCGTACTGCCACCGCTTCTCACCAGTTTCGACGTCGAGCGCAGTCACGTTCGAGAGGTTCGCAAGGTAGAGGGTGTCGTCGTCCACGACGGGGGCGTGTCCGGTGTCGGTTCTCCCGCCCTCCAAGCGGTACGACCACAGCTCCGATCCGTCTGTCGCGTCGAGCGCGAACAGTTTGTGTGGCCCAGTGCCGAAGTACACCCTGCCGTCAGCGACAGTCAGATTGGGTCTTCCGCCCGCACCGATGCCGAACAACCGTTCTATGTCGCTCCGCGCGCCAACCTGATACCCCTTCACGCGGTGACTCCACTGTCGCTCTCCGCTGTTGGCGTCAAACGCTTGGAGGTTCCACCACCCCGTGAACGATTCCTCGATGTCCCGATACGCAGCCGAGAACAGCGTCCCGTCGGCGTACGCGAGCGGGGGTTGGCTCGCCACGTCCACCGACTGACCCCACCGGGACTCGCCGGTCGCAGGGTCGAGCGCCAGCAACTGCTGGCTCTCCGTCGTCGTCGCCACCACGTAGAGTGTGTCCTCGACCGGGAGAACCGCGCCGACCGAAGTGTTCACCTCCAGTTCCCACCGCCGCTCACCGGTCTTCGCGTCGTGGGCCGTCAGTCGGTCGTTCTCGCGGCCCATCGTCCACGAGGCGGCCACGTAGCCGGGCCCGCAGACGACCTCGCCGACTCT
>PXSM01000020.1:0-13000 GCA_003023465.1 Halobacteriales archaeon SW_6_65_15
GCTCACGTCACCGATGCGATGCTCGCCTCCCGCGACCGGGCGACGACTACCGCCGCCGAGACCGATGGACTCCGTCGGGCACTCCTCGTGCGAGAAGTCAAGGTCCGTCTCGCCGACCCTCACGGTACCGGTCCAGTAGCCGTCGTCGTTGGTGTACTCGCCCGTCGCGCAACTCTGGGGCTTCCACGTCCACGACTGCCAGTGCTCGAACGCTTCGTTATCGCGCGGTCGTTTCCCGAGCACCTCGTAGGTTCCCCAGTCGAAGCCGCGTTCGAGGTGAATCGCGGCGTTCTTGGGAACGCGATACCGACCGCCAGCGACTCGCTGGCCCACCCGTCGCACGAGAATCGAAACGACTCGCTCCTCGACACCGCCGTTTACGAGGACGATGTAGTCCCGCTGCGTGTCGTCGGTTTCCCGGTCGTTCCCGCCGAGACAACCTGCGGAGCCGATGGCCGCGGTCGCGGCGACCGACCGCAGGAACGTTCGCCGGGATTCTACGGAGGGAAGGCTTTGTGACTGCGGGGAGGGCATGCGCCGAGGCGTGACGCTCGGTTGCCATCTGTCCTGGGGTCTACAGTCGGGGTCCGCCCTCTCCCGATCTCTGGACCTACCCGTCCGCGGCCGCGGTGCTGACCTGCCCGTCGTCGGCGTACTTCGAGTTCTTCGCGAGTTCGTCCGCAATGGTAGACGCGAGTTCGATGGTCGCTTCTCGGTGTCGGTCCTTGGACCTGTGGGCGTGGGCCGGTCGGACGGCCATCGACTCGTAGGGCTCCAGCGGTCCGTCGATGGCATCCTCGCGTTCGAGGTGTCGCTTCAACTCCGCGAACAGCGAGTGGAGGTGGAGAAGTTCCGTCTTTTGCATGGACGTCGATAGTGGCTCGACGCCGGTAAGTCCCGCGGCTCCTCAAACACCAGCCCGTCGGTTTCGGACCCCACAGTCTCGGAATCGGCGACTCCTCCCTGTTGACTCGGCGGCCACAATATATTTTCTCGTCCCCCGTCTGGCCTCTCCCATGGGCGAAGCCCTCCGTAAACGACTCGACGCGATAGTCGCACTGCTCGCCGTCATCGCCTTCCTGCTGGCCGGCGTGGTGGTCGCCGTCGGCGGCGGCGACTTCCTCGCCATGCTCCTGTTCGTCGGGGCGGTGCTCGGGCTCCTCACCCGTATGGTGTTTCCGGACCTCCAAGGGGCAGCTCTCGGTTCGGAGCAGGGCACTCGATAGCTCGGTCGTTCACCCGAAAACCTGTCGGAACAGCGTCGCCTGCCCTCGACGCAGACGCTCCAGAAACGCGGATTTGCTGATGTCCAACTCAGCGGCAACTTCGCTCGCGGCCGTCTCTCGGGGGACCGAAAAGTAGCCCATCGCCAGCGCGGTTCGGAGTGCGACCTCCTGCGGTGGAGTGAGGTCCCATCGTTTGGCGACTGCCTCGTCGTCTTCGCTTCCGAGGGGGAAGACGCGCTCTAACGACACGCCGACTGTATCAGCCGCCGCCGCGAGGACAGCCTGAAGCACGTCGTGGCCGACGACCGCGCCGGTGTAACGCTCGACGCCCTCACGGTACTGGAGCGTCTCGGCCATGAATCCGGTGTCGCTGAGTTCGTGGACGACGCACGGGTGCTTCGAGAGGCATCGAAAGTTGGTTCGGCTGTCGGTCCGAGAGGCGTGGAGATACCGGATACGGTCGTCCGCGTCGAGGACTGCCGCGAGGTCGTCTACCCCCTCGCCCGCCGAGAACCGGAGGAGCGCGTTGCCATCTCGCCGGAGTTGTGGCGGTCGAGCGTCGACGGTAGTCCCCGTCTCGCGGGTGGCGTCCGCGAGCGGGCAGTCGTCGCCCGTCACGCTGAACTCGACCACTAAACACTCCTCTATCATTTTTTACATTCCTAATTGTTTCTTTTGGGATTCTGTACGTTGGCATAGATACAGAGATGGTTTAGAAAGCCCCCGGGCGCTCGCGGTCGCTCAGCGGGATATCTGTGGCGGTTGTCGAGCAGAGCTTTTGGGGCGGACGGTCGGGGTGGCTTTTCGGTAGACTGTCGGCGTGGCTCTTCGGTGGACAGTCGGGGTTGCTCGATGGTGGACGGTCGGCCGATCGTTTCCGGTTGGAGGCCACCACTTCGGTCATCACGGTTGGTGAATCTAGCCGCCGCTGGTATTTAAACCCCGTTCATGGGCGGGTCAATCGGTTTGGTGTTCGGGCCCTAGTTTCCGCACATGGACATCGAACAGGTCAAAGAGCGCGCCGGACCGCGCGAATTCAGTCCGAAGGACGACCTTCCGGAGGAGTACCGGAAGGCGGCCACGCGGATGATCCAGTTCCACGCGAACAGCGAAATCATGGGGGCGTATCTGGAGAAGCCGTTCATCCGGCAGGCTCCGAGCCTCGACCGGAAGCTGGCCTTCTCGGCGAAGGTGCAGGACGAGATCGGTCACGGGCAACTGCTCTACCGTGCCGCCGAGTCGCTGGGCGTCAAGACTCGCGACGAGATGCTCGACGAGTTGGCCGAGGGGAAGGGCAAGTTCCTCAACTGCTTCCACTATCCGATGGACTCGTGGGTCGAGACGCCGATGATCGCCTTCTTCGTCGACGGGGCGGCAATGCGTCGGCAGGCGACCCTGAAGCAGTCCAGTTGGGAGCCCTATGCCCACGCGATGGATAAGGTGTGCTTCGAGGAGGGCTTCCACGTCAAGCACGGCGAGGCCATCCTCTACGAGCTGATGACCGGCTCGAAGAAGGAACAGGAGCTGACCCAGGAGGCCTTCGAGGAGTGGTGGCCCCGCATCATCCAGTTCTTCGGCCCGACCGACGACAAGTCCACCCACCACGACTTCTCGGCCGACGTGGGCCTGAAGACGATGACCAACGACGAGTTGCGGAACGCCTTCCTCAACGCCTACGTCCCGAAGGCCGAGAAGTACGGGCTGGAGATCCCCGACGAACCCCGCATCCGGGACAACGGCGACAGCACCTACGAGGTCGTGGAGGACGACCTCGACTGGGACGAGTTCTTCACCATCGCCAAGAACGACTACGACCCCGGTAAAGGCCAGATCGACGGTCGGAAGCAGGCTCAGGACGCCGTCGAGTGGGTCCGCGAGACGCTGGACAGCCACGAGCAACGCTTCGCCGGCGGCACCCAGCCGCAGGCGGCCGACTGACATGACTCTGGAAACTGACGCGACTCTGGAAGTGTTACCATGATCTGGGAAGTGTTCCGACAGGAGCAGGCGGGCGAGTATCACACCCACTGCGGAAACGTCCACGCGCCCGACCGCGAGATGGCGCTCATGTTCGCCGAGATACAGCACGGGCGGCGCAAGCCCACCAACAGCCTCTGGGTCGTCCCCCAGAAGGAAATCGGCGAGGTGGACACCGAGGAGGCCAACTTCGGCGGCACGACCGACAAGTCCTACCGGTGGGCCCAGTCGTACAGCTTCGAAGCCGCGGCCGAGGAGGTCGCCGACTCCGAGAGCGAACAGGTGCAGGCCGAGCGCCAGCGGGGTGACGACTGATGGCCAGCGCCGAGCAGTTACCCGGCCCGAACGACCTCTCCGACGAGGAGCGCGAGGCCGTCGAGACCCTGCTCTTCCGTCTCGCCGACGACGAGTTCGTCCTCGCCGAGCGCTACACCGAGTGGCAGGTGCGCGCGCCGACCCTCGAATCCGACCTCGCGCTCGCCAACATCGCGCAGGACGAACTCGGCCACGCCCGCCTGTGGTACGACCTGCTACAGGACTTCGGCCCCGACGAACCCGAACTCATCTGGGAGCGCGACCCCGGCGAGTGGTACCACAGCACCCTGACCGAACTCCCGTTCGAGGAAGGTGACTGGGCCGACCCCATCCTGCGGTCGTACCTCTACGACGCGGCCGAGGAGATTCGCTTGGAAGCCCTCGAAGACTCCTCGTACGCACGCATCCGCAACCGCGTGGGCAAGGTTCAGGGCGAGGAGGACTACCACCTCGAACACGCCCAGAACTGGCTGGAGCGACTCGCGGAGGAAGAGCAGAGCCGCGAGCGCGTCCAGACCGCCCTCGACCGACTGTGGCCCCACGCCCAGACCATTTTCGCGCCGACCGACGAAGAAGTCGAGGAGCGCATCGACGACCTCGGCCTCCGCACGAAGTCGCTCGCGGAGATGCGCGAGGAGTGGCGCGAGACGGTGGTTCCGTACCTCGAAGACCTCGGGCTTTCGGTGGACGCGGGCGGCGAGACCGACCTCCCGGAGGTAACCGGTCGGAACCTGTCCCACACCGACGACTGGGACGACCTCTGGGAGGACTTCACGGCGACCTACCGCGAACTCGGACGCGAAGAGGCCACCCGCATCATGAAAGACCCCGACGAGGTGGAATAGATCGTGTCCAGTGACCTGCCCTACGACCCCGAAATCCCCGATCTCACCGAGGAAAATCCCTCGGATATCGATGGCGACATTCCGGGAGCCCCCACCGACGGTATCCCCGGCGTGGACGACGACTGCGTGGACCCGGCGCTCTGTGCCTACACAGAGTACGTCGAGGGCGAGGAGGTCGAGGACCTTCCCGCGACCGGCGAGGACGCCGAGGGCGTCGAAGCCGACGTGTGGGACGCCCTCTACGGCGTCGAGGACCCCGAGATGCCCATCTCCATCGTGGACCTCGGGCTCATCTACGGGGTCGAGGTGACAGAGCGAGTGGACGAGGGCGTCCACGCCGAGGTGCTGATGACCCTGACCTACTCGGGGTGTCCGGCGCGGGACATGCTGACCGACGAGGTCGAACGGGCGGTTGCGGGCGTGGAGAGCGTCGAATCCGTGGACCTGCGACTCGTCTGGAGTCCCGAGTGGTCCATCGAGATGGTGACCGAACAGGGCAAGGCCGACTTGAAGGAGTTCGGCCTGAGCGTGTGACGAGGAGACCGAGACCATGAGACGACCCGACCCCAGCGTGGACACGTCCGGCGAGACCGAAGGGGCGGAGTGTCCCTACTGCGACTCGACCGACACCGAGCGCGAGCACCCGAAGGGACCGTCGCTGTGCCGGTCGATGCACTACTGCAACGAGTGCGAACAGCCATTCGAGAAGTTCGAGTAGCGTGGGTATTTCTGACTTTCCAGTCGCGTTGCAGTGACTACCAGTTGGCACGTCGAGTCAGGAAGCATTCGAAGCGCCAGAACGTACCACCGTCTCGGTGTGCCGCGTGAGCCGAAGGAAGAGGGCTAGGAACTCGTGACACCGGCCGCGTCGGATGGTAGGAACGCGGACGTGGATGACAGTCGGGACCGGGGACGGCTCGGTCGTGGGGCTGCGCGGTGCAACCGGACGCAACTCCATTTTACTCACTTGGTAGTACCGGCTTAGTTGTTATGGCCGATTCCTGAGAATTGCCGGCCCGACGTTTCTGGGCCACCATCTTCTTGCCCGAGTCGGACCCAGCTAGACGTATGTCAGGTGAGCGCCCGACAGCGGAGACGCTCCGACGCGGGATGACCGTCGAGATCGAACAGGCGAACGCCGACAACGCCGACGAGGCCGACCCGCTCCTAAGCGAGATCAAGACGATAATCGACGAGGGTGAGAGTCCGCGGGGGACGAAAGTGAAGCTCAAGTCCGGAGTGACGGGGTACGCTCAGCGGGTCGTCAACGACTGACGCCTTCGTGTTCTAGCAACCGTTCTTTCATCGGGAGTCCGTCGCCAGCCGAGTAGCCGCCCAACGAGTCCACGCCGACGACGCGATGGCAGGGGACGACCAGCGGGACCGGATTCCGGCCGCAGGCGTTCCCGATGGCGATTGGAGCGGTGTCGAGTTCCCGCGCCAGTTCGCCGTAGGTCCGGGTCTCTCCGTACGGAATCGCCGCCATCGCGGCCATGACTTCGCCCGTGAACCCGTCGGGGAGGGCGACCGGCAGGTCGAACTCTCGTCGCTGGCCCGCGGCGTACTCGGCTATCTGGGCCTCGATTTCGGACTCGGAAGCTTCGATGCAGGACGCGTCGAGTTCGACAGTTTGGTCGAACAGCTCGACGTTCATCGGCTCGGCGCGCTCTTGGGTGCTCATCGGTTCGTAGTTGGCCGGTGGGAGCTTCTCAGTTTCGGTTGCTCGACCGCGACTACGACGTTTTCATATGATAGACAACGATATACGTTTCTTTAACGCAGAAAATTATTTTCAACGCGACTCGTCTTACTCTGTGACGACGGTGTGAAGCTAGCTACTGCTTGAGCCTAGGGGGAGAAGCCCTCGCTCGGATTCGGTCGCATCGCGACCTCACCGTCGCTTGCCCTTCATCCGCCAGGACCCAAACCGCGACCGCACCGCGCCCCGTCCCTCCCCGCGTTGCTCACGGCTACGCCGTTCGCGTAGCAAGACGTGTCGCGTCTCGCGGCTCGACCACAGGGACCTCGCGGCGCGTCCTGTCGGAAGGTCGCGGTTCACGGCACGACCCCAGTAACGTAGGTTTAAACGCGATGACGCGCAAGCCACGGGTATGACCGACGACGGAACCTCGCCCGAGCGCGAGAGCGCCGGGGGGTTCGAGGGAGTCGCCCCGGACGACGTCGAGGCGGGTGCGAGACGAGTCCGGGAGGGGCGGGCCGACGCTCCGGCCGACTGGCCCGAGCAGGCCGTCGCGGCGGGCTTCGCCGACGACGAGGCCGACTACTACGCGACGCTCCGCGAGGCGACGCTCCGGGCCGCCCGCGAGGACGCGTCCGAGCGCGAGCGCGCCGACGACCAGCAACTCGTCCACGCGGTCCGGGCGATGGACGACGTGACCGCGCAGGCGAACGAACTCGCCGAGCGCGTCGCCGAGTGGGCCGGGAGTCGATACCCCGACGCCGGAACCGGTGTCGAGTACGCCCGGGAGTTGGCGGAACGAGAGGGCGAGGCGAGCGAGGAGAGCGACGACAGCCACGTCTCGCCGACCGACGAGCGCCTCGTCTCGCTGGCCCGTCGCGTCGCGAACTTCGCCGACGAGGCCGACCGCCTCCGGGCGTTCATCGAGCGCGAGACGCCCGAGGTCGCGCCCAATCTCGCGGCGATGGCCGGACCGGTACTGGCCGCGCGACTCGTCTCGCTGGCCGGCGGCCTCGAATCGCTCGCCAAGAAGCCCGCCGGGACGGTGCAGGTCCTCGGCGCGGAGGACTCCCTGTTCGCCCACCTCCGGGGACGCGCGCCTTCGCCCAAGCACGGCGTCATCTTCACCCACGAGTACGTCCGCGGCACTCGCCCGGAGAAGCGCGGGTCGGCCGCACGGGCGTTCGCCGGGAAGCTCGCCATCGCGGCCCGCGTGGACTATTACTCCGGCGACCGCAAGCCCGAACTGGACGAGGAGTTGCGCGAACGAATCGAGCAGATCAGGGGTGAGGGCGGTGACGGCGGAGGTGGCGACGGTAGCGGAGACGGAACCGGAGCCGAAGGAGGTGACGACGAATGACCGAACCGCTTCCCAGCGGCGTCGAGCGCCGCGAGTTCGACGGCCGGGACCGGCTGGCGACGCAGGGAACTCCAGTCTACGGCGAACCCACGGACGGCGACTGGCGGCTCTGGGACGCGGGCCGGTCGAAGCTCGCCGCGATGCTCGAATCCGGGATGGACGTCGGTCTCGAAGGCGAGGAGGCCGTCCTCTACCTCGGGGCGGCCAGCGGGACGACCGTCAGTCACGTCGCCGACTTCGCCGGGCCGACCTACGCGGTTGAGTTCGCCCCCCGGCCCGTCCGGGACCTCGTGGGCGTCGCCGAGGACCGCGAGAACCTCTTTCCCCTGCTGAAGGACGCCCGCAAGCCGGACACCTACGCCCACCTCGTGGAGTCGAACGTGGACGCCATCGTGCAGGACGTGGCGACCCGCGGGCAGGCTCGCGTGGCCGCCGAGAACGCCCAGTTCCTCGCCGACGACGGCCGTCTGCTCGCGGCGCTCAAGGCCAGAAGCGAGGACGTGACCCGCGACCCCGACGAGGTGTTCGAGCGAGCGCTCGACGACCTCCGAGAGTCCTACGAGGTGCTGGAGACCGCGCGACTCGAACCCTACCACGACGACCACCTCGGCGTGGTGGCTCGACCGCTTTGACGGCGTGCGCTCGCTCGGTCGGGTCGGCTACTACGCGAATCGGTCCACCAGCCACGCGAGGACGCCGATAGCGGCGAGTACCGCGCCGGCCATCGCGCTACCCTTCCCAACCCGCTTTCGTCTCTCGCCGGTTCGGTGGACTCGGCGGCGTCGCCCGCGGAAACCTCGTCCGAAGAACCGCGGGCAGTTCGGGGTTCGTCGATGTGAGGGTCGTCGTTCACGTCGGATACTTAGACATATCTGTGGTTATGGTTTCGGGCCGGGTGTCGCCGTCCGGATAGCCGATTCCGCGACCGGCGCGAACGGGACCGGACTCGCCGGGTTCGGAACTATTTATACCCCGGATTACGAACCATCGAAAAATGGACTCGGGTTCGGCTGCGAACTTCGCGGAGATGCGGACGCTGGGCATCGAGGAGGAGTTCTTCGTCGTCGACGGCCGGGGTCGCCCGACGGCGGGGACCGACGAACTCGTCTACCGGCGCGACCCGCCCGAGGTGCTGGACGGACGACTCGACCACGAGCTGTTCAAGTTCGTCATCGAGACCCAGACGCCGAAGATCGACCGACTCGAAGACGCCCGCGAGAGCCTGCTCGCGGTCCGCAACGCCCTGATCGACCACGCCGAGGCGGCCGGGTTCCGAATCGCGGGCGCGGGGCTCCACCCGGGTGCGAAGTGGCGCGAACTCGAACACGCGGAGAAGGAACGGTATCGCGCACAGCTCGACCGGATTCAGTACCCCCAGCACCGGAACACCACTGCGGGCCTGCACGTCCACGTCGGCGTGGACGACGCCGACAAGGCGGTCTGGATCGCCAACGAAATCCGGTGGCACCTGCCCGTGATGCTCGCCCTGTCGGCCAACTCGCCCTACTGGAACGGCTACGACACCGGCCTTCAGTCGGCTCGCGCCAAGATCTTCGAGGCGCTTCCCAATACCGGGATGCCGACCGACTTCGACTCCTACGAGGAGTTCGCCGCCTTCGAGGAGACGATGCTCCGGACCGACTCCATCAACGACCGCGGGGAGTTGTGGTACGACGTGCGACCCCACACCGAACTCGGCACGGTCGAGGTGCGGACGCCCGACGGACAGGCCGACCCCGACCGCGTGCTGGCCTTCGTCGAGTACGTCCACGCGCTCGTGACCGACCTCGCCGCGAAATACGAAGACGGCGAGCCGGCCTATCGGCACCGACGCGAACTGCTCGACGAGAACAAGTGGCGGGCGATGCGGTACGGCCACGACGCCGCCTTCATCCGGAGGGACCGCGAGGGCGAAGTCGGTCTCGGCGAGGTCGTCGAACGGGAGTGCGAGCGACTGGGGGTCTCGGGCATCCGCGACATCTACGACGCCGGAAGCGGTGCGGCCCGCCAGCGCCGGATTCGAGACGAGGAAGGCGTGGACGCACTCTACGAGTCGCTGCTTCTGCGACGGCGCTGAATGGTCCTCGGTGGATTTCCACGACCAGTCCCCGTCGAGTTCCCAGACCAGTGCGTCACCGGCCGTAACAAGGTTTTTACCCACAGACGGCTTTTGTCCTCGTAGAAAGGACATGTCCGGGGAGAACGCAGACGACGACCGACCAGACGTGAACGTCGAAGACGACGCCGTCGAGGAGGCGGAGATCGAGGACGTGGACGACGACGTGACGGTCGAAGAGGAACTGGAAGTGGACGAGGAGGGCAACGTCACCGAGGAGGTGACGGTCGAAGAGTCCGGCGAGGAGACGCTCACGGTCGAACAGGACATCACGGTCGAGGAGGGACGCGAGCGCCTCGCCAAGGGCCGCGAGCGCCTCGAAGAGGGTGCCGACAAGGCCGTCGATCAGTTCGACCAGGGGATCGTAGACCTGCTCTCGTGGGTCCTCGACACCGAAACGCGGGCCCGAATCTACGTCTACCTCCGCCAGCAGCCCTACAGCACGAGCGAGGAGATCGCCGAGGGGACGGGGCTGTACCCATCGACGGTCCGGGAGTCGCTCGCGGAACTTCACGAGGAGGAGAAGGTCGAGCGACGCAAGCGCGAGAGCGAGGGCGCGGGTAACAACCCCTACGAGTACACCGCCATCGCGCCGAGCGAGCTGGTCTCGGGCATCGTCGGGCAAGTGCAGGACGAACTCAACACCGTGTTCAACCTCGACGACCACCTCGAATCCGAATCCGGAACCGAATCTGGGTCCGAAATCGAGTCCGGGTCGGAGACGACCGAACCGGTGAGCATCGAGGTCGAGGACGAGGAGCGCGACGCGGCCGAATCCGACGAAGAGTAGTATCCCACCCGACGGCGGGCGGCTATTCCGAAGGCACTAAGCCGCGGGCACCCCTTCGCGGGGGTATGAGGGTTGCCCTGGGCGGGACTTTCGACCCGGTCCACGACGGCCACCGCGCGCTGTTCGAGTGCGCGTTCGAGCTCGGCGACGTGACGGTCGGACTGACCAGCGACGAACTCGCACCGAAGACGCGCCACGAGGACCGGTACGTCCGCCCGTTCGACGAGCGCAAGGCCGACCTCGAAGCAGAGCTTGCGACGTTCGCCGACGAGTACGACCGGGAGTTCGAGGTCCGCGAGTTGACCGAGCCCACGGGTATCGCCACCGAACCGCAGTTCGGTGCCCTCGTGGTCTCGCCGGAGACGACCGACGGAGCCGAGCGCATCAACGAGATTCGGGTCGAGCGCGGCCACGACCCCCTCGACGTCGAGGTCGTCCCGCACGTCGAGGCCGAGGACGGCGACATCATCTCCAGCACCCGCATCGTCAAGGGCGAGATCGACGAACACGGGAACCTCACGCCCGAACGCGAGGGACGCGACGCGGAGCGCGAATAGATTTTCTGGGACTCCGAGTGATCCCGAATCGGTACTGGTACTCACACTCACGGAAAGCCCTTTAGGGCGCTTTCTGTAGGATTCCGGTGAGATGCCGTTCCCCAACCACCCGGACAAACACGACGCGGAAGCCCTCGTCACGCCCCAGAAGCACAACGAGTACAAGGATTCGAGGGGCGACGTCGAGGTGACGGAGCCGCCGGAAGCGGTCGTCCTCTGCTACAGTCGCAGCCTGATGGGGTACTTCACCGAATCCTACGACGGGCAGGAGGTGGGTCTCTACTACGGCGACCTGTACGTCTTCGACGACGCGGACCGTCGCGTCGGCGTCATGGGGAACTTCGGCATCGGAGCCCCCACGACCGCGATGTTGATGGACGAGTTGATCGCGGACGGCGTCGAGGCGTTCCTCTCCATCGGGTTCGCGGGCTGTCTGGACGACGCCATCGACATGGGCGAGTTCATCGTCTGCGAGAAGGCCATCCGCGACGAGGGGACCTCCCACCACTACGCCGAGTCCGAGACGTTCGCCCACCCCAGCGATTCGCTGGTCGCCGAGACCGAACGACTGCTGGCCGACCGCGACGAGCCGTTCCACGTCGGCCCCTCGTGGACGACCGACGCCATCTACCGCGAGACGAAGGAGGAAGTCCGCCGCTACGCCGAGGAGGGCGTCCTCACCGTCGAGATGGAGGCCTCGGCGGTGTTCTCGGTGGCCGCCCACCGCGGCGCGGACGCCGCCGCGATGTTCGTCGTCAGCGACTACCTCGGTCTCACGGACTGGGAGCCGAAGTTCCACCTGACGGCCGAGGACATGCGACGACTCGGCGACACCGCGAAGGAGATTCTGGAGTCGTACGTGAGCTAAGGGCTTCGGGGCTCCGCCGAGCGCAAATCTGTCTGTCCACCAGTCGGCGCGCGCAGGAGCGGTCTGCGTGAGCGACCGAATGCAGGCTCGGAAGTCCCACGCCCGCGCAGGAACGAAGTGACGACCAGGACCCTCTTCCGGTGCTCTCGTGCCGCGACGAGTACGCGCGAGGGACGAGTAACGCAACGCAGTGAGTAACGCAGTCGGCTGGGGAGGTGTGTGGCTCTCGCGGAGCGGTCGCGGTGTCGGGGCGAACGAAGTGAGCCACGGCTCGAAGGAGCGAAGCTCGGTGCTGTGCGGTTGCGGTCTCCCCTAGGTTTCGGGAGTAGCTAGCGTTTCCAGTCTAGCTGCTAGTGGTCTACTCGGTCAGGTCACTAGTGGTATTCTCGCTCGCCAACGCAAAAGGACTCGTACTGGAACGAGGTCACCAAGACGGCGGTTCCAGCCCTGCCTCTTCGAGCAGTTCCTTCCAGCGTTGTTGAATCGTCAATCGAGCGACCCCCACCGCGTCGGCGATCTCGCCCTGCGAGCGCTGGTCGCCCTCGATGAGCGAGCCGGCGTAGAGGCTGGCCGCGACGACGGCCCGGTGGGAGTCGGCGTCGCGCTCGTCGGGGTCGTCCCACTCGGAGACCGTCGAGAGGAAGAGGTCGGTCGCCCGCGAGCGAGCGTCGGTGCCCAGTTCCAACCGGTCGGCGGCCCGCTCCAGTTCGGCGAGCCAACGACGATTCTTGACGTGATCGCGTGCCCGATACACGACGACCCCTTGTGACTGGATTACCATAAACGGCTCGGGGCGGTTGTCGGGAGCGCGAATCGGCGTCGCGTTCGAAATCACCGTTGGGTATCTATACATTTTCTCTCCGTCCGAAATCACTTCTTTAGCGTTGACTTAGATGTCTCTTATACGCGTCGCGGCCACACGTAGCGCCCGAGAACGACACCTTCTTGTCGCCCTCGCCGGAACTGGAAAGTGCGCGCGGGTTGCCAAGCCAGGCCAACGGCGTAGCGCTTAGGACGCTATCCCGTAGGGGTCCGCCGGTTCGAATCCGGTCCCGCGCATTCTCAGCAGTCAACACACCGCGAGCAGGTTGTCTGCTCGCATCGTACCGACTGCTGAGAATCGCTTCGGTGAGGATTCGAACCTTGGGAGTCACAGCCCGCGCAGGGAGCAATGCGACCGAGCAGGAATGTCTCCCTCTGGTTCGAATCCGGTCCCGCGCATTTTCGACGTGAACAATACGGCGAGC
>PXSM01000020.1:13065-13598 GCA_003023465.1 Halobacteriales archaeon SW_6_65_15
GTCTCGGTGGTCGTGTCGGAAGATTCCTCCGTCGTCGTCTCCGTCGTGGTCGTCTCGGTAGTCGTTTCCGTCGTAGTCGCCTCGGCAGGGTCTTCCGTCGTCGTGGTCGACTCCGCCGACTCACACGAGGAGGCTCCCGATAGTTCCACTTGGAAGTTCTCGCAACCGTTCTCTCTCCCGGTCGGACTGAAGCGATAGGTAGCATCGACGGTCGGTTGCGGCGAGTCGGAGGGGACGAGAAGATAGAACTCGACGCCCGCACACGTCCGGCACTCGTACACCTTGCCGTCGTTGCACAAACTCGAACCGATGTGCCGGAAGCTCTCGATAACGGCTTTCTCCCCGGCGATTGCCGTCTGATCTCCTTTGGTAACCCAGCCTTCGATGGTCGAATCGAAGCTCTGGAGGAGTCGGTGTGAGTCCGTTACAGAGATACTGCCGAGTACTGCGACGCTCGATTCGAGGACCCGTCGGCGCGATACGTTCTCCACTACTACTGTCTCCGTATCGTCTTATTCGTCGTTAGAACCATA
>PXSM01000021.1 GCA_003023465.1 Halobacteriales archaeon SW_6_65_15
CCGAGAGGTTGTCGAGGTCGTGGCTCCGCATCTGGGGGTCCACCACGCTCTCGTCGGGGTCGGTGCCCATCCGGGTCGTGCCCATGTGGTGGAACGCCGGGCCGGTGTCCTCCGGGCCGACCGTCCACGACACGTCCGCGCCGAGTTCGTCCATCACGGCGTGCTGGATTTCGTTGGCGCGTCGGATGGTCGCCCTCGTCCGGGCGTCCACCCGCCAGTGGACCTCGGGCACCGGGTTGCCGCGGTCGTCGGTCGTCGAGTGGTCGAGCGTGATGCGATTCTCCTTGCGGGGGCGCTGACCGACGAGACCGCCCATCGCGATGGAGTTGCCGTAGCCCTCGCGCAACTGGTCGAGCAGGTCGTCGCCGAACTCCTCGCCAGAGAGGGCCATCTCGACGGGCGAGGGTCCAGCGTAGTTCAGGAACTCCAGTTTGATGGCGTCGGGGGTCAAATCGTCATCGTCTTCGGACCACTCCGGGACCCCGTCTACCGTCCCCTCGGTTCCTCGAGTCGGGTCGTCGTAGAACTGGTGGCACTCGCTGGTGATGAATCCGACGTGGTTCTGGCGGGTCTCTCGGTCTATCGTCCCGCCCATCCCCGCGAACAGGTGGTCCATGAAGTACCGACCGACCGCGCCCGAGGAGTTGGCGAGGCCGTCGGGGTACTCGTCGGATTCGGACAGGAGCAGCAATCGCGGAATCTCGACGCCGCCCGCCGCGAGGACGAACTCGCCGGCCTCCTGTCGGTGGGTCTCGCCGTCAGGCGTGGCGTAGACCGCGGCGGTCACGCGCTCGCCCGAGTCGTCGTGTTCGAGGCGCTGGACGGGAACTCGGTCGATGACTCGCGCGCCCTCGGCTTCGGCCTTCTCGACGTGGTGGTCGGCCGAGTACTTCGCGCCTGAGGGACAGACCGGCTTGCAGGTGCCGTAGCCGACGCACGAACTCCGCCCGTCGTAGCTATCGGAGTTGCGGGCGTTGGGCACCGAGTGCATCGTCACGCCGAGTCGCTCGCAGGCCTCGGCGAAGACGGAGTCGCTGTGAGACGGCTCGAACGCGGGCATGGGGAACGGCTCCTCGCGGGGGGGCGCGTAGGGGTTGTCGTCAGCGCCAGCGACGCCCAGTGCCCGCTCGGCGTCGGCGTAGTAGGGTCGGAGGTCCGCGTAGTCGATAGGCCACGCCTCGAAGTCGGACTCGTGGAAGCGCATCACCATCCCTTGCCAGTGGAGCGTGGTCCCGCCGACCCCCTTGACGCGGGCCCGATTCAGGGGGTAGAACCGCTCGCCCGCGGAGCTGTACTCGTCGCGCGGCCCGCCCATCTCCCACACCGAGTTCGGATCGTGGCCCGGCCGGATCGCTCGCTCCATCCGCTCTTTCCGATCCTCGAAGTCGAAGCGTGGCCCGGCTTCGAGAACCACTACGTCGAACCCCCGGTTCGCGAGTCGGTGGGTCACGAGCGCGCCCGCGGGACCAGCCCCGACCACGCACACGTCTGCGCGTGGCGAGGGAGTTCGGTCCACTTCGTCGGAGGATGTTCGGTTCACTCCGCCGGAAGTGAGGTCACCGCTCATCCCTGCGGCCCCCGGCGATAGCTGTCAGTCCCGCCGGGGTGGCCCTGCGGGTTCTCGATGCCGACGAGTTCGCCGCCCGTCGGCGACGCGTAGAGCGCGAACAGCAGGTCGTTGACCACGTAGAACCGGACGCGAGCCGGGTCCGGGCCTTCCGGGTCCGGGTCGGCCGTATCGACGCCCATCTCGTCCAGCACCGACTTGCGGGTCTCGGCGTCGAGGCCCCGGAAGTCGGCGTCGTGCCATGTCCGGGCGTACTTGTCGAGGGTCGAGAGCGCCGCGACCATCCCCCGACGGTACTCCTCACGGCCGTCGAGGCGGCCCAAGACGTAGGTCCGGACGAACTCTTCGACGCCCGACACCGCGGAGGGGTAGACGACCTCCGCGACCGCGAGCAGGGTCTCCATGCGGTCCTCGGGCGTGGGTTCGTCGGGCGAGGCGTCCCCGGTGGATGGGTCCCCGGACTCGTCCTCCTCGGCGAAGGGATTGCCCGTCAGCACCGCACCCGTGCCGACGGCGACGCCACTGGCGGCGAGCGCGGCCAGCGCGTCCCGGCGAGTCAGCTCCATTTCGGCGGAGTTAGGCAAGCCTAAAACTTAGGGGTTGCCATGTGCGCGTGCGCCGATAGGGAAAGAAATACAATCGTTTAGAACACGTATATACGTCTCGAAGAAAGGACTACGCATCTATCAGTGGCGCTGGAGTTCGTCCTGCGTCGAGACGCGCTCGACGTTCGTGAACTCGAACCGCGCGCCGCCGATTTCGCTCTCGTCGATGGAGTACTCCCAGTCGTACATCTCGGCGAGTTGGGCGACGAAGGTGAGTCCCAGTCCGATGCCGTCGGTCTTCGTGGTGAAGCCCGCCTCGACCACGTCCTCGCGGGCGTCCTCGGGGATGCCCGGCCCGTCGTCGGCGACGTAGAAGCCCGACGGGAGGTCGCCGACCCGGACGGTAACCTCGTCGTCGCCGTGCTCGAAACTGTTCCGGAACAGGTTCCGCAGGAGGTGCTCCACGTGAACGGGGTCGGCCTCGATGGTCCGGTCGGTCGCCACGTCGAGGTCCGCCGTCTGCGCCGGACTGCCCGCCGACTGCGTCGAGGCGTCCGCCCACGCCTCGGTGGCCACGTCCGCGAGCGCGACCGGTTCGGCGTCGACGCTCGCGTTGGGACTCCGCGCGGTGACCAGCAGCACGTCGATCATCTCCTCGATGCGGCCGAGCGCACTCTCGACCTGCTGTGCGGCGTTCTCGTTCCGGGGCTGCTCCTGCGGATGGTATATCTGGGCGATGTTCAGTGGATTGCGGAGTTCGTGAGCGAGCATCCCCGCGAAGCTCTCCAGTCGGTCGTTCTGGCGTTCGACTTCCCGGCTGTGTCTCTCGGCCTCGCGGGCTCGCGTCCTCGCCCGCGCGTCGTGAATGCCGATTCCGAGTCCCGCCACGCTGGCGAGCGCAGTGAGGATGAGCACGCTCTCGACCGGATCGGTGAGGCTGTCGGCGGGTTGGACGTGGTACAACAAGAGAACGCCGAGCATCACGACGATACCGCCGAGACACCAGGTAGCGACCGCGGAGTACAGTTCGGGATCGATGTCGGTCCGGTGCAGCCGACGCCCCCAGTAGAGGAGTACGAGTCCGGGACCGGCGACCAGGATAGCTTTGACTATTACGTCTCCGACTGGCGTTCCTCCGGAGATCTGCGAGAGCACCCATCCGGCGGCAAGTGCGACGTACAGTACTCCGAGCGACGAGATGACACGCCTGCCCCCTACCCCCGAGACGACCCGTGCAAAGTAACTCATCACCTGTTGGATCGTCGCGGGATTCACTTATGGTTTGGTTTCTCACACCGAGGCGACGCCCACCGAACCCCACCGCCGCCGGTCTGTAAAGTGGGAATGCTTACGGAACAGGGTGCGTACGTTCTCATTACGACGTTCCAATGGCCGACCTACTTCGGAAAACGAGTCGCTATCTCGACGACCACTGGGTGTTGAAGTGGTTCGTCGTCCCGATACTGCTCATGGCGTCCGCCCTCTTCGTCCTCGGACTTCTCCTGACGACGCCGGAGGAGACGACCCAGCTGGCCGGGCTGTTCGCGGGCTTCTCGCTCGCCGTCGTCGCGGTCGGTCTGCTCCTCGACTGGGCGGTCCAAGTCGTCACGGGCGGGAGCCTCTTCACGGCCAATCGGGACCACGAGGAGTGACGCATCAGCGACGATCATCGCGGTTTCGGACGCTCTCCCGGGCCAACATCCTTTAAGTGAAAACCGGGTGTACGTCCGTCCGGACCCATGAAACTCACCTGGCACGGCCACTCGACGTGGCACGTCGAGGTCGATGGCACCGAACTCATCATCGACCCGTTCTTCGACAATCCCAAGACCGACGCGGACCCGGCGGCTCTCGACCCCGATTACCTCCTGCTCACCCACGGCCACGCCGACCACATCGCCGACGCGGGCGAGTTCGCCGATTCGACGGTCGTCACGAGTACCCCGGAGATAACCGGGTTCATCGACGAGGAGCACGGCGCACAGGAGACCATCGGGATGAACATCGGGGGAACCGTGGAGTGTGGCGACGCCTACGTCACGATGATGCAGGCGTACCACACCAACGGTCTCAACACGGAGTACGGACAGGACGCGGGCCTCCCGTCGGGATTCGTCGTCAGCGACACGAAGCCGACGCAGGTGTCCGACGCCGAGAGCCAGACCTTCTACCATGCGGGCGACACCGCGCTGATGACCGAGATGCGCGAGGTCATCGGTCCGTTCCTCGAACCCGACGTCGCGGCCGTGCCCATCGGCGACCACTTCACCATGGGGCCGTGGCAGGCCGCCATCGCGGTCGATTGGCTGGACGTCGATTACGCCCTGCCCATGCACTACGACACCTTCCCGCCCATCGAGCAGGACCCCGAGGACTTCCGGCGCGAGGTGAAGGCCACCGGCAGCGACGCCGAGGTCCGCGTGCTGGACGGCGACGAGACCTTCGACCTCGGCGAGGAACTGTACTGACTCGCTACCGGCCGGAATTTGCGGTTCTCGACTTCGATTTCAGCATCCGGTTTTCGACTTCGGCATTCAGCAGTGATCTGAGAGGTCACGAACGGATTTTCTACTCCGGCGCGCGCTGGCGAGTCTCCGTGGCGAGCCCAAAGCGTGCGAGGGACGAGTATCGCAGGAGGAGCAACGCGACGACGAGTAACGCAGGAGGTTGGGGAGGAACGAGGCTGTCGCGGTGCGGTTGCGGTGCGGTCTCCCCTCGGTTTCGGGAGTAGCTAGCACTCCGGCGTCCTTGATTGACTCGCGGAGTAGCTAGCACTCTCTCGTCGTCACTCGGTTCGGGCAATAGAAAGCCACTTCGACAAGTTCAGACGAATATCCGGACACCGCCACTCCCGACTTCAATTCCCCGTTCTCGCAGTAAGAGCAATACTTAGGGGCGTGGCGGGAGAGTGTCAGAACGCATGACGAAAGAAGTCACTACCACGTCCGAAGAAGGGTACGCGTCCGACAACCAGATCCGGAACTTCGACCGCACCATCGACGCCACCGGCGAGGAGGCCCCGGACACGCTGGAGGCCGTACTCGCGGCCTACGCCTCCTGTTACGTGCCCGCACTCCGCGTCGGGGCCGAGCAGCGCGACGTGGGCGACCTCGGCCGCATCGAGATCGACGCCGACGGCGGCCTGAACGACGACGACAAACTCGAATCCGTCCAGTTCACGATCAGGACCGAGGCGACGATGGACGACGGACAGGCCGAGCAGGTCGTCGAGCGCGCCAACGAACTCTGCAAGGTCCACGACGCGCTGAAGTCCGACCTCGAAGCCGACGTGACGGTCCATAGCGGCGCGTTCTGAGACTATAGCATTGCCGAAGAAATGAATATATTTGTTTTCTTCGTATAGGAAATTGTTTTCTTTAGACGGGTAAAGACGTGTCTGTCGGGGAGAGGCTAGCTACTCCCGAAACCTAGGGGAAACCGCAACCGCACCGCGCCCCGACCTCCCCGCGCCCTCATGAGCGAAGGAACGAGGGCTCGTGGGAGCTGTGCTCCCACGGCGTGCTCGGCCACAGGGGCCTCGCGGCGCGTCCCGTGGATGGTGGTGGCTTGCGGAACTGCTGGGTTGGTCGGCCTCAGGAACTCCCGCGGGTGACGCGGGTCCGAGACCCTCAGGGAGGAAAACCCTCATACCCCCTGCAACCGAAGGGTCCGGATATGACCGAACGCGGATGGCAGGACATCATCGTCGGCGACCGAATGGCGGTCGATCAGGAGTTCGCACAGCGAGTTTCGGACTCGCAGTTCTCCCGACAGGAGTGGGGCCTCATCATGACCGCGGTGGAGTTCGAGATCGAGAACCCCGATGACGCCGAGCAGGCCCGCGTCGTCGCCGACACTTCGAAGGTCGAACAAGTGATGCCCGAACTGGAGAACGTCCGGAACCAGATGAACGCCATGGGCGGCGCTGGCGGTGGCGGCGGCCAGTCCGGAGGCGGCGGCATCTTCGGTTCCGTGAAGGACGCGCTCGGCCTCGGCGGCGGTGACGACG
>PXSM01000022.1 GCA_003023465.1 Halobacteriales archaeon SW_6_65_15
TGTTCGGGGGAGAGGTCCGGCACGTCGGTGTTCGCGCGGTGACCCGCCTCGGTCACGCCGGGGACGCCCGCGTAGGGGGTGTTGCCGTTCATCTGACGCCCATGGTTAGTGACCCGGGGTAATAAAAGCTCTCGCCTGCGGAAGCGCGGGCCGGTATCGGCCGTCTCGGGTGCGAGAGGTATCGACGACCGCTCAGAGGAGGGGTTCGCTCTCGCCGTAGACGGCCACGACGACCGCCGAGGCGTAGGTGCCGGGCTCCGCGCTGGTGCTGACCGACCGGACCTGTTCGTCGGTGAAGGTCCACTCTCGCAACTCGCGGCCCGCCGCGAGGCCGGTCCGGACGCGCTCTTCGACCTCCTCGGCGTCGGTCTCGCCCGCGGCTTCGTAGAACAGACCCGGCCCTTGTTGGCTTTCGGGGCCACCCTCACTGGTGGTCCACCCCAGCGCGGCCGAGACGCGGCCGGGTCCGGCCCGGGTCGCGCTCGCCTCGACGACCGTCAGGCGCTCACCCGCGGGGCCGAGGTCCGGGGCCGTCCCGACTGCCTCGACTGCCACGTCGGTGGGGACGACGGACGAGACCGCCACGAGGTTGTAGTTGTGGAGGTTCGCGTCCGCCAGCGCGGCGTCGTAGGCCGCCATCTCGGTGGGAGCGGACCCGGTCCCCCACGCGACTCGAATCGTATTCATCGTTCGAAACCAGTCGTCCGGGCGGGTAAGGGGTTGCGATTTCGGAACCGAACGCAGGAGTTCGCTCAGTGTCACGAACCACGGGACGCGCCTCTACTCACCATCCACAGGACGCGCTTCCCTTCACCATCCACAGGACGCGCTTCCCTTCACCATCCACGGGATGCGCCGCGAGCGCTTCATGCGCGAGCAAGCGGGGAGGGCGCGACAGCGACCGACCGAGGGCTTCTCTCTCATCGGTTTCGGGGGTAGCTAGCTTCATGCCATCATCAGGGATTTCCCGCGGAACTCGACAAGCAAAACCCGGTTCCAAGCGAAACCGTCTCTCTCGAAAACCAAGACCTATTTCCGCGACTTCCGAACCATCCCCCAACGCATGACCATCAGATTCGTGACGAGCAACGAGGGGAAGGTCGAGGAGGCCCGCGAGTACCTGACCGAACCGGTCGAGCAGGTCGACTACGACTACACCGAGATTCAGAGCGACGACCTCGCGGAGATCGCGGTCGCCGGGGCGAAGGAGGCCTACGAGGAGACCGGCGGCGACGACCCCGTGGTCGTGGACGACTCGGGGCTGTTCGTGGAGTCGCTCGGCGGGTTCCCCGGGCCGGACTCGGCCTACGTGGAGCACACCGTGGGCGTCGAGCGCGTCTGGAAGCTCGCGAAGCAGGAGGAGAACCGGCGCGCGAAGTTCCGGGGGGTCATCGCGTACTACGACGGCGAGCGCGCCGAGACCTTCGCGGGTGCCGTGCCGGGTCGCATCGTAGCTCCTCGCGGCGAGGGCGGCTTCGGCTACGACCCCATCTTCGAGCACGAGGGTGAAACGTTGGCCGAGATGAGCACGGAGCGCAAGAACGCGATCTCGCATCGAGGGCGGGCGCTGGCGAAGTTCGCTGACTGGTTGGCGGAGAACGAGTGAGCGACTAAACATCGGCTTTTTCCGATGGCAGCAATGGCTCAGGTAATGAGCTGGCTGGCGAACTTCAGTATCGGCTTGGTCGTACTCGCGCTCAGCGTCTATACTGCGATAAACCCCCGGAAGATAGCCACCTTCTTCGAACAGGTAGATGCGATAGGGAGTAAGCGGCGCTCTTCGAGCGTTCAGCCGACGGACTGGAACGTGACTGTTATTCGGGTTGCGTCCAGTATTATGGCGGTCGCCTCGGGGATGTTCGTTGCGCTCATGCTTTGGTCCATCCGGTCTGGATAATTTTGACCGAGCCCCGTCTGACAGATTTTGATGCGACCGAGGTTGTAGCGTTTTAGAAAGCCCCCGCCCGGTCGCGGTCGCTGAGCAGGATATTCGTCGCTCTCCGCGCCGTTGGACCTGCGGTCCGACGAGCCTTCGTTCGCTTCGCTCACGAAGACACCCAGACGGTGATTTGCTGAGCCGTCGCGCTACGGGTGGTAGGTCAGTCGGCGTGCCACTGGTGGTTGGTCGAGCCTGCGCGTTGGGCGTCAGGGCAGTGTGGCGCGGGGAGATAGGTATAGGATCCCGAAGAAAATATTCTTATTTCTCTAGAAAACCAGTAGTTGGTTTTCGTCAGTCCGAAATCGCTCGCGCGCTCTCGGACGCCGACCCGCACGTTCGCTCCAGTTCCAGCACCGTCAGGTCGCCGTCGAGGGTCACCTCCAGCACCTCGTCGTCCAGCGGAATCTCGACCAGAATCCTCCACGGCTCCTCCGAGAGGATCGTGGTGTGCTCGTCGCTGACGCACCAGTCGAGGTCCCAGTAGGGCTTGGTGCAGAGGTCCACGCCGTGGTCGCGGTGGAACGTCACCACGTCGGACTGGTCGAGCAGCGAGAGGCCCACCGCGGAGTACAGCGAGTGGTGGCACTGCTCGCACTCGTGGTCCACGCGGACCTCCAGCCCGAGGAAGTCCTCCGTGTCGCGGGTGATCGTGGTGGTCATCCGACCGTTGCACTCGGGGCAGACGCCGTCCGCGGCGAGGCAGTGGAGGTGGCGCACGCGCTGGTTGAACGCGTCCATGACCTCCTCTCGGGTGCGGTCGTTGAGGCCGCCCGGCGGGAAGGGGTAGCACCCGTGGTTCTTGCCGCAGTCCGTACACTCGATGAAGAGCATGTCGTCCTGATAGGCGGCCTGTAGACTGCCGGCGCACTCGGCGCAGGTGCCGTCGATCTCGAACGGTCCCATCTCGGGGTGCTCGTTGAACGACCCCGCGAGGATGGCCCGGACGACCTTCTTCCCCGCCTGCCGGAAGTCGTAGCCGTCGTCGGTCTGGACGACGAAGTGGTCGGTCAGCTTCTTGAGGTGGTAGTTGAACTGGGCGCTGTCGCGCATCCCGACCTCCCGCCGGAGGTCCGAGAAGCTCACGGGGCGCTCGGGAGCCTGCCAGAGCGCCTCCAGAATGGACAGCCGCGTCTCGTTGGCGATGACCGAGAACGCCTCGGCCGGGGCCACGCAGTCGTCGCAGTCCTGAATCGTGGACTCCTCGGTGTCGCCGAGGTCGGCGTTCGGCCCTGTCGTTCCGCTCATACGTAAGCTCAGTACCGCCTCCGGCTAAAGCGTTGCCTTGATTCAGTTTTTGTAAAACTTCCTACCTTTAGTCCGAGGCGTTCTTGAAGCTACGACGCCTCTTTGGGTATACACAAGGTACTTGTTTTCACGGAGTTATATCGAAGTGTGAAACGCCGCTCGACGCTCTCGGCCATCGGTCTGATCCTCGTAGGGGGATGTCTATCCGACACGGAGAGCGGTTCGGCTTCGACGACCAGCGCGACCACGGAGACGACCGCGTCTGGAGCAGCCACGGCCGACACCTCGAACGAATCCACGACGAACGACACTTCTACCCAGGCCACCGAGACGATGCAGGCAACCCCAAACGGACCCATCGAACCCGCAGACGGAATCGAGACGGCGAAGCAGGGGGGCGACTCGGTCGGCATCCACCTCGAAGGATACGACTCCGACGAGTACTCCGAAGCGCGGTTCTTCCGAGCGACGGACTCGGACGGCGTTCCGGCAGAGTTGTCGCGGTCGCAGGTGACCTCGACGCCGCAACTCCAGAACGCCCTCGCGTACTTCGGTCCGGAAGTAGAGGAGGTGTCCGTCAGGATGCCCCTCTCGGACGGGTACTCCCTCTCGGACGCGCTCGACTCCTACTGGGATAGCGCCGACGACGCCGAGCGAAACGCAGACGGGGATAAGGTCTACCGCTTCGAGGACGTTCGGTTCACCGTGCTGATCGTCTACTACGATTGATCACTGGGCGTGCCACGCCAGGCCGATGTTCCGCGAGGTCTCGGCCGCGTCCCATCGGAAGTTGTCTACCTCGAACTCGAACGTCCCCGACGTACTCGTCGTGAACTTGAGGAACTCGTACCCGCGGTCGTAGTTCCACGAACCCTCGACCGTCGTCCCGTCCGGGTCCACGACGTTGAGGTCGAGGTCGAGGTCCGACTGTGCGTCCTTGTTGTCGCTGAACTCGCTGTTCTCGACGTTGGTGAGCCAGGTGAGTGCGACTCGGACCTCCGCGCCCGAACTGAGGTCCGCCGAGTACGTCTGCGAGGTATTGGACTCCTGGAAATCGTCTTCGAGGTAGGTTTCATCCGCGATGATGTCCTCGGCGGCCCACGCGCTTATCGTTCCCGCACCCATCTTGTCGTCGAACGAACCGGCGTCGTTGCGGGCGGCCGCCATCATGATCGCCTTCGCTACGCTCGGGTAGAACCGCACGTCGTAAACGCCGTAGCCGTCACAGAGACTGGACAACACCGCGTACATCCCGGTCACGCCGGGTGCGGCGACGCTGGTCCCGCTCGGGTTTCCGCCGCTCGGTAGCTCGTTGCCCTTCCCGACCGCACTGACCTCGGGTTTCGTGTGCGGAAAGTCGTCGTACGTCGGATCGGCGTGGCGGGAGTAAGGGCTCTCGTAGGCCGATCCGCCGGCGATCTCGTCGTCGCTCCAGTTAGAGTTGTTCTTGTTGTCGGTGTTACCGACCGTCGTCGTGTTGAAGCCGAGACCGGGCGACGTCACGTCGAACTTGTCGGGTTCGCCGTCGTCGTTGGAGTCACCGATGTTGCCCGCCGACTTGACCATGTTGAGATACCGGTGGTACGCCTGTTGGCCGAACCGAAAGTCCCACTTGCCCATCGTCCGGTCGCGGTCGCCGACGCCCCAGCTGAAGTTGACCGCGCAGACGAAGTTGTCGTAGAACCACTCCATCTTGTTGTCGAAATCGACGAGAATCTCGTCGGCGTGATACACGTCCGCATTGTGACCCGTCCCGGGATGATCGTCGTCCCACGACGCCATGCACTCCATTACCGCCTGCGAGTGGCCGCTAGTGTCGTTGTCGGGGTCGCTGTAGTCGCGAGTCCAGTTGGTCCCCCGGATGTTGACGTAGTACGTGCTGTCGGGCTTGGTCTCACCTTGGCCGACCGGATAGCCGCTCGCGTTGAACGATCCCTCGTTGTCCCAGTAGGTCCGATGGGTCTTGGTCGTGTCTTCGAGTTCGAGTCGTATCTCCCGGTCGATGTGAAAGATCTTCCGCACTTCCCCGTACTGCTCGACCGCGTCGAGTGCCGTTGCAGTCACTTCGGCTTCGACGAACGTAGAGCCGCGGTCGGTCGCGAGTACGGTGACGCCTTCGTGACCGCGAATAGTCTCGGCGAATGCCTCCGTCTTCCGTCCGATTCGGTCGAGGTACTCATCGCTGAGCTGTCGGCGAAGCTCCGGCGTATCGGGCTTCAGGTCGAACCCGACGGCCTCTCGTGCCGCGCTGTAATCGATGCCTTCGAGCCAGATTCCGACCTCGAACGTCTCGTCGTCGTCAGCGTCCGCGATCCTCTCGTAGAGCTTCCGGTCGAGTTTCCCGTATTTGGCTCGGTACGCCTCGCGTTCGCGCTCGTGGAGAGCGTCCCGATCGATCGGGTTTTTCTCCCCGTCGAGCAACGCTCCGTGTATCTCGCGCTCGGAAACGTCGTACACTTTCGCGTGGTAGTACCGTTCTTTGAGCGTACTCCACGAGGCCATGGCCTCGTTGACAATTTCGAGGTCGTCCATGTCTGCCCCCGACTCTCGGGCGACGTGTTCTTTCGCCGCCTCTCGAAGGCTCTGTTCGGAAGCGAGCGTCAGTTGGGGTCCCGCCGTGACGGCGACGATGCCGGACCCCGTAATTTTCATGAATTTTCTCCTGCTGAATCCCTCTCCGTCCATAATGTTATTTTATATTTTGACTAATTATATTTTTCGTCTGTCGGTAGAATGAATCGGGTTGGGGGCGGCACCTCGAGCCGGACGAGAACAGTAGGTTTATCACTCGCTCAGGGCGAACTTTCCGACAGGATTACTCTCAGGAGGTAACCTTGACAGGAAATTACGCCCAACCGGAGGTGAACATCGGACTGGTCGGACACGTGGACCACGGGAAGACGACCCTGGTCCAGGCTCTCAGTGGCGAGTGGACCGACCAGCACTCCGAGGAGATGAAGCGTGGCATCTCCATCCGGCTCGGGTACGCAGACGCCACGTTCCGGGAGTGCCCCGGCCTCGACGAGCCGGAGCGCTACACCGTGGACGAGACGTGTCCGGATGGCAGCGAGAGCGAGCTGCTTCGCACCGTATCGTTCGTGGACGCGCCCGGCCACGAGACACTCATGGCGACGATGCTCTCGGGCGCGGCCATCATGGACGGTGCCGTCCTGGTCGTCTCGGCCAGCGAGCCCGTCCCGCAGGCCCAGACCGAAGAGCACCTGATGGCGCTGGACATCATCGGCATCGACAACATCGTCATCGCACAGAACAAGATCGACCTCGTGGACCGCGAGCAGGCCGAGGACAGCTACCAGCAGATTCAGGAGTTCGTCGAGGGGACCGTCGCCGAGGACGCGCCGGTCGTCCCCATCTCGGCCCAGCAGGAGGTCAACATCGACCTCCTCATCCAGGCCATCGAGGAGGAGATTCCGACGCCCGAACGCGACCCCGACGCCGACCCGCGGATGCACGTCGCCCGGAGCTTCGACATCAACCGGCCCGGCACGACGTGGGACAGCCTCGTCGGCGGCGTCCTCGGCGGCAGCCTCGTCGAAGGAGAGCTGACCGAGGGCGACGACCTCGAACTCCGCCCCGGCCGAGAGGTCGAGGAGGGCGGCCAGACCGAGTGGGAACCCATCCAGACCGACATCCGCTCGCTACAGGCGGGCGGCGCACGAAGGGCGACGCCCTCGCCGGACAGGTCGCCGGAGCGCCCGGCAGCCTGCCGCCGACGTGGCGGCAGTTCACCATGGAGGTGGACCTGCTCGAACGGCTCGTCGGCGTTGACGACCAGGACATCGACGAGATCTCGACCGGCGAGCCCCTGATGCTCACCGTCGGCACCGCGACGACCGTCGGCTCGGTGACCAGCGCCCGCGAGGGCGAGTGCGAGGTCGCGCTCAAGCGACCCGTCTGCGCGCCCGAGGGCTCGAAGATCGCCATCAACCGCCGCATCGGCGCGCGCTGGCGGCTCATCGGGGTCGGCACCCTGCGCGAGTAAGATGGCCACGGTCGCCATGGACACCAGCGCACTCATGATGCCGGTCGAACGCGACGTGCGGGTCTTCGAGGAGCTAGAACGGCTCGTCGGGGACTTCGAGTGCGTGGCCCCTCAAGCAGTCCGCGACGAACTCGCCAAGCTCTCGGACGGGGCTGGCGAGGAGGCCGTCGCGGCCAGCGTGGGCGCGGATCTGGCGGCCGACAGGTGCCGGACGGTCGAACACGAAGCATCGTACGCCGACGACGCGCTGGTCGAACTCGCAGACGAGTTCGACTACGTCGTCACGAACGACGGCCCCCTCAAGGAACGGGTGCTCGACGCGGGCACACCGGTAATTCATATAAGGGGCCGGAACAAACTCGCAGTAAGTCAACCATAGCATGTACAAACGGGTCAGACTCAAGGATACGGTCGAGGTTCCCCCGGAACACCTCGCGGAGGTGACGCCGGAGCTGGTGAAGCGGCTCCTGCAGGACAAACTCGAAGGGCGGATGGACGAAGACGTCGGCAGCGTCGTCAGCGTCGTGAACGTTCACGACATCGGCGATGGGGCGGTATTGCCCAACCGGCCGGGCGTCTACTACGAAGCGGAGTTCGACGCGGTCACGTTCGATCCGCAGATGCAGGAGGTCGTGGACGGCGAGGTCGTGGAAGTGGTCAACTTCGGTGCCTTCGTCGGCATCGGGCCGGTGGACGGCCTGCTCCACGTCTCCCAGATCTCCGACGAGTACCTCGCGTACGACGAGGAGGGCCAGATGCTCGCCTCCCGCGAGTCGAACCGCACGCTCGGGGTCGGCGACTCGGTGCGGACCCGCATCGTCACCAAGAGCATCGACGAGCGCAACCCGCGCGAGAGCAAGATCGGGCTGACCGCGAAGCAGGTCGGTCTCGGCAAGCACGGCTGGCTCAAAGACGAGCGCCAGAAGCGCGAAGCGCCAACCGAGAGGGAGTAAGGATGGCCGGAGACCGCCTCGCCTGCCGCGAATGTCACGGTACGTCATCATCTCCCACCCCGACGAGAGCCAGATCGCCGAGGAGATGGAAGTGACCAAGCCGGGCAAGTACGCGCTGAAGGTGCGGTAGGGCCGTAGCGCCGGAGGACACAGTGACTAGCGACGAACGAAGTTCGTCGGAACGCGCGAGCGGGGGACCCGCGAGCGACATTCTACTCGAACTCCCCGACGAGATGCGCGGGGATCTCAAGGAGCCGATGGGGCCGATCTTCACCGACGCCGAGCGACTGCTCTCCGACGTGGACGGGCCACTGATCGCCGTCGGCGACGTGGTGACCTACCACTTCGAACGCGCAGGGGTCACGCCCGACGTGGCCGTGGTTGACGGCATGACCAAGCGCGAGGAGGTCGAGGACCGCGTGGCCGAAGGCGTGGCCCGCCTCGGCGGGGAGTTGCGCGAGGTCCGCGTCGAGAACCCGGCGGCGACCCTCACCCGCGAACTGGTCCGAGCGCTGAAGGAGGC